>NZ_CP022221.1:8729943-9035982 GCF_004114935.1 Bradyrhizobium zhanjiangense | reverse complement strand
TTGAATTCCTTCTGGATGTCGTCGAGCTTGTCGGCCGTGTTCGCCGACAGCGCCGCGCTCATGTCGGCGGCTGCGAGATTGCCACTGGCAACGACGTTGCCGAGCTGCCCGACGGTCTGCGCGGCTTCGGTGGCATCTTCGGCGGAGAGGTTGGCCGACCCCAGAATGGCGTTGACCTGGGTCTGGGCGTTCAGCATGGCCGGACTGGCCGCGCCGACGAACGCGCTCTGCGCGCTGCGCAGGGCGTCATATTGCTTGTCATGGAGGGCGGCGATATCCAGCCGCTCGCGGGCGGCCTTGGCCAGACTCTGGGCCGCCTCGTTGATGCTCTTGATGGTCTCGCTAAGTCCGGAGACGACCGTCTTGTCAGCGCCGAGCTCGATGATCTCGTTGAGTTTCTGCTGTGTCTGCTCCTGCAATTCCTTCAGCTTCTTGGTGCGCTCGTTTAGGGCGTCTTCGGTTTGGGCCGCAAGCAGGGCAGGTCCCTGTGCCGCAAGGCTCGCGCTCAATGCCGACAATTGCAGGCTCGCAGCAAGGCGCGGAATGTCCCGCCCGCTCAGTTCGGTCATGCGCCCACCGAGATTCTGCAGCACCAGGCCGGCGCCGGCCGAGATCACGAGGCCCATGCCGGCGATCACTGCGAAGGCCGCGAACAGGCTGCCGCGCACGCCCCATTTCGGCAGTTTGAAACGCGGCCTGAACCGGCCGAGACTGAGACGGATCGCCATCGAAATTCCCCCACGCCTTGCTTCTGTTTTGTGGCCGGGAGTATCGGGCACGCCGGTTAAAAAATCGCAATTTGTGCAATCGGTTGCGTGCGTTCCGCAGAGCGAAAAAAGAAGGGCCGGCAACATCGCCGGCCCTTCGTGATGATAAGGTTTTGCTAACCGCTTAGTAGCGCGCGACGGCCGGGCTGGCCCAGTTGAAGCGATAGTTGACGCCCGCCTTGAAGGTGTGATCGTCGGTGGTGAAGTTGCCGGTGCCGACCAGCGGGCCAGCGGTGAAGTGCGCGTCGCCGAAGTTGTAGTACTGGTACTCGGCCTTGGCCGACCAGTTCGGTGCGAACATGTATTCGAGGCCGGCGCCGACGGTATAGCCGTTGCGGTGATCGCCATCGATGACGAAGCCGGTCGGCACGCCGCCGACCGTCACCTTCTCGTTGTTGTCCGAATAGGCATAGCCGCCCTTCACGTAGAGGAGGCCCGGACCCCAGGTATAGCCGACACGGCCGGTGATCGAGCCGAGCCCGCGCTGGTCGTTGGTGTAGGCGATGCCGCCCGGGAATACCGCGCCGACGCTGCCGGAAAGCCAGGAATACTGGCCCTCGACGCCGACCACGAAGTTCGGGTTGAGCTGCCAGTCCGCACCGACCTGCACGCCGCCGAGGAAACGGCCGTTGCCATTGTTGCCGGTGGAGAGGCCGTTGAAATTGTTGTCGCTGGAGAACGCGCCGCCGACATGGCCACCGATGTAGAAGCCGGTCCAGTTGTAGATCGGCGCGACATAGGCAGGCGCGGGCGCCTTGTAATAGTTGCGATTGCCGAGATCGGCACCGACGGCCGGCGCGGCCATGCCCATCACGAGCAGCGCAACGGTCGCAAACAAAATCTTCTTCATCGTCTTGAACTCCAACACGTAAGGTCCCCGGCAGGCGCGCATTCCGCGCCGTCGTTGGTTTTGCAGATAGCTTGCTTTTGACGAAAATGCTGTCACATGCGTGGCACAGCGGCGCCCAACCTAACTTATTGGGCTGCAAATGATTTTCGTACTTAATGCCGGCTTAAGAAATGCTGAAGGAAGGCTTAACTTCGCGCCTCGCAGGTAACTTGCGCGCGCCTCTTGTTAACCAAGACGCCGCAGCGCCTCGTCGCGCATCTGCGCGCGGAAGGCTGCGCGCTTTGCCGGCCGGTCTTCCTCGCGCACGTCGTGACGATCGAAGATGTCGAACTTCTCAAGGATCGGATAGCGCTCGCTCGCCATCGCGAGCACGCGCAGCACCTTGGTCGCCGATGGTGTCGGACCGCTGACTTCCCAGCGCCGGATGGTGTCGGCGCCGCCCTTCTCCGGCAATCCGCACAGCCTGGCCATGTCGGCCGCGGTGAGCTTGCGCTCGAGCGCGTCGGAGAGGTCGTTGCGGAGTTGCTTCAGTTCGGCGCCGGTCATGCTGCTTGCGTCCAGGGAAGTCAATGAAAGCAATGAACTAACGCTGATTCGGGTCCATCCGAAGGCGGCGGGCGCACGCGCTGCGGCACCTTCAAGTGCGCACGGAGTTATGAACGGAGAACCTATGGAAATTTTCCGATGAATGAACAGTTGGCATACCGGGGCGCGTACGGGGCGAAAGGAACAGTCATGACAAGCATCAAATTCGCCATAGCCGCGCTCGTCACGACCGGACTGCTTGCCGCGCCTTTCGCGGCTGAAGCAAAGAAGGTCCGATCGAGCCGGCATTACAGCACCGGTGTGGTGGCGCCGACCTATGGCGGTGCCGGAGCGCCGGCAGCGCAGCCGAGGGCGTCCTATGGGTCATCCGGACAGACGGTCGGCACCGTCACGGCGCCGTCGATCGGATCGTACAATTGGCCGTCGGTCGGCGTGACCAATTCGGTGCCGACGTGGAGCAACACCACCAGATAGACCGATGCCGATCAGCGTTTGCCGGTCGCGAGGCCGGAGAGCAGATAGAGCGCGACCAGCAACGTTGCGACCGACAGCATCGTCGTGATCGACACCGTGGCCGCAACCAGCTTCTCCTCGACCTTGTGCTCGTGCGCGAGGACGTACACGGTTTTCGCCGTCGGCACGGCCGCGCAGACGATCGCCGCGACCGTGTAGAGAGGATCGAGGCCCAAGAGCACACAGAGCCCGTAGACGATCAGAGGCATCACCACCAGCTTCACTGCAGCGAGCGCAAACGATGCCTTCAGGTTGGATCGCAGGCCCTCGACGGACAAACCAAGTCCGATGGCAAACAGCGCGCAGGGCGTGAGCGCGGCAGCGATCATGTTCAGATAGGTCGCGACCGGCGCCGGAATCGGCAAGCCCGTGATCGCCCACATCAGCCCGATGAGCGTCGACAGCACCATCGGATTGGGCAGGATCTGCTTTGCCAGTCCCGTGGGATGCGCGGACCTGTGCGGGTCGCGTCCTTCCAGCAGGATGACCGTGATCGGAAACATCACGGCGGCCACGAACACTGTCGCCACCGCGGCGGGCAGGACGGCGGGCTGGCCGTAAATTGCGTGCAGGATCGGCAGCGCGACGAACCCGGTGTTGGTCATCGCCGCCGCCATCCCATGGATGGTACTGCTGGCCAGATCGTGTTTGCCACCCGCGCGAACCGCCAGGAACACCAGCGCGAAGCAGATCAGCGAGCCGCCGCCGAATGCGAGCAGGAACCGCCATTCCAGCAGATTGCGCGCGGGCTCCTGCGCGATCGTGACGATCAGCAGCGCCGGCATCGCCACGTTGTAGGCAAAGTGCACCAGGGCATCGGCAAGCGAGCGGGAGAGATAGCCGAGCTCGCCGGCGAGCCAGCCGGTGACGATGATTGCGAATACGGGAAGAACGAGGCTGGCGACCTCCATCCGACTTCCCCCTCATGGCCAAACGGCGACGAGGTTAGCCCGGCGATGGATTGTCGTCACTGTGTGATTTGATCGAGCCGTCCCGAGTGATCGTTCAAATCGCAAAGGACGATAATCTTCCTCGCTAGATTCCCCTGCCGCCCTGCTTCCCGATCACGCAACGCCATGCCGCCAGGCGCTCAGCCGGATGCTGATTCATCCAGTCGGCGAGCTGCGGCGCGCCCATCAGGCAGGACTGCACCGAGACCTCAGCAAAATCGGAAGTGGTCACGATCTGCTCGTGACAATTGCTCGGAGTGGCGAGGCTGCAAAGCACGGCGATGATCTTGATCACGAGAGCTTACTCCTATCGCCGCCGATCGTGCGGCCGTTGTCTCCATCCTGCCCGTCGCTGGCCGGATCGGATGGCGGGAAGATGCTGTCGTAGATTGCGCGTGCCTCCTGAATGAGGCGCATGCGCTCGCGCTCAGATCTCGAGACAAATCGAATAACTTCGCCCATGTTGGCTCCGAATATCAGTGGGCAAGTAGGCCATGAGATGATGACGATCATCCAATCGGCATCTATGACGTCGCCCTCGACTTTGAAATGGCGTGCCCGTTCACGACGGAATAAAAAGCTCGTGACCGCGCCGGCGTCCCAACGTCGGGTGTTCTTTGCCAGGTTCTTGGGCTGTTCACCGCTTCCTATCGCGCGGCTGCAACTAGCGCGCGAGCGAATGCCGGTGACAGCTTACTCTTGCCGTCACCGGCAAGGCAGTCTCGCAAAGCAAATGCTGATCGAGCGAATATGTTTCGCCCGTGTCGCGTGCAAGTTTTTTGGAACAATCTTGTAGTTCGAAGAACTGGGCGACCGCCGCTCACGCTGCCGGCGCGCGCTCCTTCCGCCCCGGCACCGCCGCCAGCAGTTCACGCGCATAGGCGTGCTCGGGCGCGGCGAACAGCTGCGCGGTTGGCTTGAGCTCGACGATGGCGCCGCGCTGCATCACGGCGATGCGGTCGCAGATCTGGGCGGCGACGCGCAGATCGTGAGTGATGAACAGCATCGAGAGGCCGAGGCGCGCCTTGAGGTCTTCGAGCAGCTTCAGCACCTGCGCCTGCACGGAGACGTCGAGCGCGGAGACGGCTTCGTCGGCGACGATGATCTCGGGCTCGAGTGCGAGCGCGCGCGCAATGCCGATGCGCTGGCGCTGGCCGCCGGAGAATTCATGCGGGTAGCGCTCGATCGCGCCGGCGTCGAGGCCCACCATCTTCAGGAGATCGCGGGCCCGGTCGAATGCGACCTTCGGATCAGTGCCGGCCGCGATCGGGCCGTCGGCAATGATGTGGCCGATCTTGCGGCGCGGATTGAGCGAGGCGAACGGGTCCTGAAAGATCATCTGGATGCGATGGCGCTCGGCGCGCAGCGTCTTGCCCGTCAGAGACGTGAGGTCGGTCTCGCCGATTCGCACCGTGCCGCGGTCGGCCTCGATCAGCCGCATCACGAGCCGCGCGACAGACGATTTGCCGGAGCCGGATTCGCCGACGAGACCGAGCGTCTCGCCCTTGAGGATGTTGAAATTGACCTCGCGCGCGGCATCGACGCGGCGGTCCTGGCGAAACCAGCCGCCCGAGGTGACATAAGTCTTGTCCAGCCCGATCACCTCAACAGCCCGGGCCTGATCGTCGAGAGGTGCGCGCACCGGCGGGTCCATCGATGGCACGGCGGCGAGCAGCGCCTTGGTGTAGTCATGCTGCGGCTCGCTGAAGACGGCAGCGGCGGGGCCTTCCTCGACGACCTTGCCGTGCCTGAGCACGACGACCTGGTCGGCGATGTCGGCGACCACGCCGAAATCATGGGTGATGAACATCACCGCCATGTTGCGATTGCGCTGGAGGTTGCGGATCAGTTTCAGGATCTGCGCCTGCGTGGTGACGTCGAGCGCGGTGGTCGGCTCGTCCGCGACCAGCACGGCGGGCTCGAGCGCGAGCGCCATCGCGATCATGGCGCGCTGGCGCTGGCCGCCGGAGAGCTGGTGCGGATAGGCGCGCACGATGCGTTCGGGGTCGGGCAAGCCGACCTCGCGCGCCAATGCGAGCGCTCTCGCGCGCCGTTCCTTGGGTGTGAGCAGGCCGTGCGCCTCGAACATCTCGGCCATCTGGTCGCCGATCCGCATCAACGGATTGAGCGCGGTCATCGGCTCCTGGAAGATCATCGCGAGCCTGCGGCCGCGCAGATCGCGCCAGCCGTCGTCGTCCAGCCTGAGCAGGTCGCGGCCTTCGAACTGGATTTCGCCGGAGGCGATCGACACCGTGTCCGGCAACAGGCCCATCAGCGCATGCGCGCACATCGACTTGCCGGAGCCGGATTCGCCGACGACGCAGACGATCTTGCCGGGCTGCAAATCGAGCGACACGCCATCGACGGCGAACGGACGCTCGGCGCCCTTGGGCAGCGCGATCCTCAGGTTCTTGATGGAGACGGCGGGCGGTGCGGTCATCGTCAGCGTCCCTCCCGCGACAGGCGTGGATTGAGCGCGTCGTTGAGGCCTTCGCCGATCAAATTGAGGCCGAGCACCGAGATCAGGATGGCGACGCCGGGAAACACGGTGATCCACCAGGCTTGGCGGATCACGGTGCGGCCGGCGCCGACCATGTAGCCCCAGGAGATCAGATTGGGATCGCCAAGGCCAAGGAATGACAGCGAGGATTCCAGCAGGATCGCGGTCGCCACCATCAGCGAAGCCAGCACGATCACCGGCGACAGCGCGTTCGGCAGGATCTCGCGCAGGATGATCCAGGTGTTGCTCTGTCCCGTGACCACCGCGGCCTGGACATATTCGCGCGTGCGCAGCGACAGCACCTCGCCGCGCACGAGGCGGGCGACCGGCGGCCAGCTCACCACCGCGATCGATGCCACGATCGAATAGATCGAGGGCTGCAGGATCGCGACCAGCACGATCGCGAGCGCGAAGCTCGGAATGGTCTGAAAAAATTCGGTGAAGCGCATCAGGGCGTCGTCGACCTTGCCGCCGAAATAGCCGGCCATGGCGCCGATCGGCACGCCGACGAGCAGCGCGACCAGCGTGGAGACCAGGCCCACAAGCAGCGAGACGCGTGCGCCAAAGATCATGCCGGCGAACACGTCGCGGCCGAGCGCGTCGGTGCCGAGCGGCACGGTCGACAGCGTGAAGGGCGGCAGGAACGGCCGCTGCACCATGCGCCAGGGCGAGTTCGGGAATAGCATCGGTCCAAACACCGCGACCGAGATCGCAAGCAGCAGGATGACGAGCCCGATGACGCCGCTCGGGCTCTTCAGCATCGATTTCCAGAACTGTTTCATGAGGCGAATTCGATGCGCGGATCGACCATGCGGTAGACCAGGTCGGTAATGAGGTTGAAGATCAGCACCATGGCGGAGCAGATCACGAAGACGCCGAGCAGCAGGTTGTAGTCGCGCTGGAGCAGCGCGTCGTACATCAGCCGACCGATGCCAGGCCAGGCGAACACGGTCTCGGTGATGACGGCGCCGCCGATCAGCGTGCCGGAATGCACGCCGGCGAGCGTCACGACGGGGAGCAGCGCATTGCGCAGCACGTGGCGGCGCTGGATCACGGCATCGGACAGGCCCTTGGCACGCGCAGTCTTGACGAAGTCGAGCCGCTTCACCTCGAGCATCGAGGCGCGCGTCATGCGGGTGTAGGTCGCCATGAAGAACAGCCCGAGCGTCATCGCCGGCATGATCAGGTGTGTTGCGACGTCGACGGCGTGGGCAAGGCCGGTGAGATTGGCGCCGACCGTCTCGTAGCCGAAGCTCGGCAGCCAATCCATGGTGACCGAGAACAGCAGGATCCCCATCAGCGCCACCCAGAAGATCGGCATGGCGTAGAAGATCAGCGCGAACACCGTGATGGCCGTGTCGAGGAAGGTTCCGGCAAAGCGCGCGGCGAAGGTGCCGAAGAGAATGCCGAGCATGAGCGAGATCGCAAATGCCGTCAGTGTCAGCAGCAGTGTCGCCGGCAGTCGTTCGCCAATCAGCTTTGCGACCGGCGCCTGCTGGCGGAAGGAGAAGCCGAGGTCGAGTGTCACGACGCCCTTGACGTAGATGAAGAGCTGCTCGGGCAGCGGCTTGTCGAGGCCGAACTTTTCCCGGAGCTGCTTGACGAAGACCTGGTCACTGGCCCCGGCTTCGCCCGCCATCACGACCGCGGGGTCGCCAGGCGCAAGCCGGATCAGGAAGAAATTGAGGACAACGATCGCGAGCAGGACGATCACGCCCTTCAGGATACGCTGAGCGACGAAGGAGAGCATCTTAGAAGGCGATCGGATCAGGTTGAACGCAGCCAGAATCACGGTGCGCTCCCTCTCCCGCTTGCGGGAGAGGGCAGGGGAGAGGATATTTCCGCAGAGAGGACGCCAAGAGGAGAAAGCCCTCTCCCGCCGCGCTCTGCGAGCGCGTCGACCTCCCCCGCAAGCGGGGGAGGTTCAGCGAGTTTGCGGCTCGATCGGAGGTCATGTGGCGAGAGCCATGGCAGGAAGATCAGACGCGAATTGTAACTATTTGTCGAGCCATGCGTCCTTGAAGCCGTCATTGACCCCGATCCCCGTGGTGATCAGGTTCTTGACCTTGCAGCGCATGATGGTCGGGAATTGCAGCTCGAGCATCCAGGCCACCGGCACGTCCTCGACCAGGATCTTCTGCGCCTTCTCGTAGATCTCCTTGCGCTTGGTGTCAGGGGTCGCGACGGCGCCATCGGCGAACAGCTTGTCGATCTCCGGGTTGGAATAGCCTTCGACATTGTTGAAGACCTGGCCCTTGGCGATGGCGCTGGAGACGTAATTGCGTCCCACCCCGAGCGCGGGATCGCCGTACTGGTAGAGATAGGTGAAGGCGATGTCGTAGTCCCAGTCGCCGATCTTCTGGTTACCGCCGGCAACGTCGGTGGCGATCGTCTCGATGTTGATGCCGACGTCCTGGAGGTTCTGCTTCACCGCTTCACCCCAGCGCTGCCAGGTTTCGCCATAGGCGAGCGGCAACAGGCGGATCTTCTCGCCCTTGTAGCCGGCTTCCTTCAGCAGTGCCTTGGCCTTGGCCGGATCGTACGGATATTTCTTCACGTCGTCGGTGTAATATTTGATGGTCGAGGCGGACGGGCCGGTCGCGACCTTGCCGAGCCCGTTCCAGATCACATCCTTGGCGAAGTCGCGGTCGATCGCATACATGACCGCCTGCCGCACCCGCTTGTCCGCGAGCGGACCCTGGCGGTTGTTGAGCCACAGCCAGGCCAGCGGCGAGAAGAACTCCCAGCCGGCGCCGGTGACGCAAGTGTCCTTCAGCTTGGACAGGCGCGGCACATCGAAATTCTCGACCGAGCCGCCGGGCAGCACGTCGACCTTGCCGGTCTCATACGCCACCGAGCGGGCGGCGGCGTCGGGAATGATCTGCCAGTAGATCTCGTCGATGTAGGGTTTGCCCTTCTCGTAATAGTTCGGATTCTTGACCAGGCGGATGAACGAGCCCTTCTGCCACTCCTTGAACATGAAGGGGCCGGTGCCCACAGGCGCGTTGTTGTAGGGATTGGTCTTGAAGTCGGTGCCTTCATAGAGATGCTTCGGCACCATCGGCATCGAGCCAACCTCGAAGATGCCGAGGAACGGGCCGAACGGCTGCTTCAGCGTGAACACCACCGTGTAGTCGTCGGGAGCCTCGACCTTGTCAACCTGGGCGAGGTTGTTGCGGGCGCGCGCGTGTGTCTGCTTCAGCATCTCGACCGAGAACAGCACGTCCGCGGCGGTGAAGGGCTTGCCGTCATGCCAGGTCACGCCCTTCCTGAGCTTGAAAGTGTAGGTCTTGGCGTCTTCGCTGACGCTCCAGCTCTCGGCGAGCTGCGGCTGGGGTTCGAGCTTGGGGCTGTAGCGCAGCAGCCCCTCGAAGATGTTGCCCGACACCATCTGGGTCGGGCCGTTCTGGACCATCGCGAGCATCAGGCCGGGTGGCTCGGGCTGGATCACGGCATTGATCACACCCCCCGTTTTCGGCTCTTGCGCCAGTGCCGGGGCCGTGAGGCCGCAAGCCAGGAGGAGACCAAGCAACACTCGTTTTGGCATGTCGTATCTTTCTCAACCGAGACCAGCCGTAAACGCTTCGCAACGTCCTCGCGCGCAAAGCGACGGCCGGCCCATCCCAGTCCCCATCCAATATCGAGGCTCACATAGTCTCGTTCGGCGCCGCAAGATGAAAGTCGCGACAGTGTTCGCACAAAAAATGTACAGCGCGTCCTGTTTTCACTTGATTCATTCTCCCGTCACGGAGACAAGTCCGCCATGGACAACGCCACGCGCTCCGAACGCTCCCGCAACGCTGCGCTTGAAGCGGCCATCGCCATCATCGCGCGCGACGGGCCGGGGCGGTTGACGCTCGATGCGATCGCGCGCGAGAGCGGCCTCAGCAAGGGCGGCGTGATGCATCAATTCCGCACCAAGGAGGCGGTGCTGAAGGCGCTGCTCGAACGACAGATGGCGCGGTTCGAGGAGTTCTCGAACGATTATATGGCAAAGGTGAGCGCGACCTCCGCCAATCCCAATCTGGCGACCCAGCTCGCCACCGTGCGCGAAGCGGCGACCTCGCCGAATTCTGCCGCGCTGGCGCTGGTTGCAGCCATGGTCGAGAATCCCAACCTGATGGCGCTGCCGCGCGAGCGCGAGATGGAAAGGATGGCGGCGATCAGGGACGAGGCCGCCGACCCCGACCTTGCGATGCTGCGCTGGGCCGGAGCGATGGGCTTGCTGCTGAGCTCGCTATTTGGCATGTCGCCGCTCAGCAAAGACGAGCACCAGCGATTGTTCGCGCGTCTGCTCGACGATGCGCAGTGGATCGGCCTCGAACAGTCGGCCGCAAAGCGTGCCGCTAGATCCAGTGCGGCATCGATGGCAAAGGCCGCAAGCCCGCGCAAGCGCGCCTGATTCATCGTTAACAATTCATCCGGTGGCTGCCCAAAGCCACGCCTGCGACCAAATGTGCCAATTTCCGTTTTTGAACTTCACAAACCAACTGGTCGGTTTTATACCAGAGCCACTGAGACGGCCCAAGGCATCTGAAAAAGGCCCCGGACGAGGCCATTGGGCTGGCAATGGTGAGCGCCGCAGCCGCGTCTGGTCCCGAAGCGCGGCTGCGGTCGCCATCGCAACTTTAAAGGTTGGCCTTCCCAATCAGCCGCAAGAGGACTCTGGAATGGATCGCTCGATCGCCCTGCGCGGTCTGGGAACGCTGGTGCTTTGCGTGGCCGCCGCCGGCTGCGCCTCGGTCGCTCCCGTGCTCTATTCGGAGATGGCGTCCTCGGCCTACATGGCTCCGGACAAGTCGGACGCTTCCGGCCGCGTGCCCTACCGCTATTCCACGCAGGTCGACTGGCGCGCTTACAATAAAGTGATCCTCGATCCCGTCGTCGTCTACCGGGGGAGGGATCACCAGTTCGGCGACATGTCCGACAAGGACAAGGCGACGTCCACCGATCCGAGCGGCACCTGGCTGGTCGAGGACGGCCGCACCCGCATCCGGCTCGAGCGCTGCGGTCCGTCGCGCGACCGTATTTGCGGCTTCATCGTCTGGATGAAGGAGCCGGTCGACAAACGCGGCCAGCCTTATCGCGACAGCCAGAATCCAGATCCCGACAAGCGCGCCCGCATGCTGCTCGGCCACCAGCTCATCATGGGCTTGCAGGCGACACCCGAGGGGCGGTTTGCCGGCGACATCTACAATGCCGAAGACGGCAAGTCGTACTCGGTCTCGCTCTGGCGCGAATCCCCTGACCGCCTCAAGCTCAGGGGATGCCTGATCAAGATCCTGTGCCAGACCCAAACCTGGCAACAGACCCTCGACGTGCTGCCCGGTCAACTCGTTGGCCTGACCGGCGATCTCAATGGTCCCCGCGCCGACAAGGAATGGGCGCAAGTGCCGGCACCGAAGCCGACCCCGGTTAAGGGAAAATAGGAGCAGCATTGTCTGCGGCCACGCTCGCGAGCGACATTGTGTCAGGCGCTGTTGCGCCAAACTCCGTCATTGCGAGCGTAGCGAAGCAATCCAGAGTCCCACCGAGGAGGCAGTCTGGATTGCTTCGTCGCTTCGCTCCTCGCAATGACGGCGTGGAGGCAATCGAAGTCCCAAATTTGATCCGGATCAAAGCCAAGTCGTCGCTTCTGCGATCGAATAGCAACTGGGATAGCGTGTTGCGCGTCCTGGTTCTTGCAGACGTGAGACGATCGATGGACATGTACGCCACGAATATCCCTGCCGGTAACGACAGCGGGCCCGATGCCGTCGGGCCGCAGCCGGATGAGGGCGTGCAACGCTGTCTTCAACTGCTGAACGAGGCTGGCCTCCGCCCGACGCGCCAGCGCTTGGCGCTCGGCCAGCTGCTGTTCCTGAACGGCCATCGTCACGTCACCGCGGAGAAGCTCTATGACGAGGCGATGGCGGCGAACATGTATCTGTCGCTCGCGACCGTCTACAACACGCTGAACCAGTTCACCGAAGCCGGCTTGTTGCGCCGGATCGCGGCCGACGGCATCAAATCGTTCTTCGACACCGACACATCCGTGCATCCGCATTTCTACCTCGAAGGCGACGATGTGCTGGTCGACGTCGCCGAGGGCCTGACTTTCACCAGGGTGCCCGAGGCGCTTCCCGGCCACG
Organism: Bradyrhizobium zhanjiangense; assembly: GCF_004114935.1. Classification (NCBI taxonomy): domain Bacteria; kingdom Pseudomonadati; phylum Pseudomonadota; class Alphaproteobacteria; order Hyphomicrobiales; family Nitrobacteraceae; genus Bradyrhizobium; species Bradyrhizobium zhanjiangense. Next base: position 9,023,725 of record NZ_CP022221.1, on the reverse strand, counting down.
AGATCGCGCGGCTCGACGTCATCGTGCATCTGCGCCGCAAGCGCGCGTAGCACCACTGTGCTCTTACCATCCCCCCAGGGTCCCTCCAGGGGAGGGTAAGAGGAATCACCGCAACCCTGCGCGCCGAAATCCCTCCAGATAGTGCTCGCGATCGGCCTCATTGGCCCACGGCAATTGCGTCGCGATCCAGTGCAGCGAGATGCCGGGCTGGGTGCGGCGGAGCTCGCCCAGCGCGGTCTCCGCAAGCTTTCCGTCGCCGGTCATGCCGGCGGAGACCGCGAGCACGCGGTAGGCGCCGGTGAGGTCGCCGCGGTGTCGGATCGCCTCGCGCGCGAGCGCGATCGCCTCGTCATAGTGCCGCTCGGTAAAGCGCGCGTAGCCGGCGATGCCATGATAGATTGCCAGCGAGGGATCGCGCGGCGAGAGCCGGATCGCCCTCTGTGCCGCCTCGAACGACTCCTTCGAGCGTCCGGCATAGGACAGCGCCAGCGCGTAATAGCCCTGCGCCAGCGAGAAGTTCGGATTGAGCGCGAGCGCCTGCTCGAACTCGGACAGTGCGTCGGCCAGCCTACGGGTCGAGAACAGGACGCTCCCGAGCGCGGCATGCGCCCAGGCATCCTCATGGTCGCAGCGCACGGCAGCGAGTGCGGCGGCTTCCGCGACCGGCGCCACCGTGGCAAGCTCGGACCAGCCGAGATGCACGCCGAACATATGGTTTGCCGCCAGCACCGACAGCGCCTGACCATAATTCGGATCGATCCCGATCGCGCGCTCCAGCAGCGCCTTCGCGCTCTCGTGATCCCGCCGTGTCACGCGCCAGTAGTGCGACAGCGCCCGCATCAGCAGATCCCAGGCATCCAGGCTCGCCGGCGGTTTGCGGTGAGCGCGAAAACTTTCCGCCGCATGGATTTGCGGCTCGATCGCCGCCACGATCGCGTTGGTGATCTCGTCCTGCACGGCAAAGACGTCGATCAGCTCGCGGTCGTAGCGTTCGGCCCAGAGATGGCCGCCCGATGTGGCGTCGTTGAGCTGCGCGGTGATGCGCACCCGGTTGTCCGCCTTGCGGACGCTGCCTTCGACGATGTAGCGGACGCCGAGTTCCTCGGCGATCTGCCTGACGTGGACCGCGCGTCCCTTGTAGATGAAGGACGAGTTGCGGGCGATCACCATGAACCAGCGCTGCTTCGACAGCGCGGTGAGGATGTCCTCGCTGATTCCGTCGCCGAAATAATCCTGTGCGGGATCGCCGCTCATGTTCTCGAAGGCGAGCACCGCGACGGCCGGGCGGTCCGACACGGTGTTCGGCCGCGCAGGAACGGATACAGCGGGCGCAGATGAAGCCGCCAGGTCTTTCCGGATTTCTTCCTGGACTGCGCCGACGAAACGAAAACCCTTGCGCGGAATGGTCTTGATCAGCCGCTGGGTCGCGCCGTCATCGCCAATCGCCTTGCGCGCAGCGTTGATTCGGCTGTTCAGGGCGGAATCGGAGACGATGCGGTCGCTCCAGATCTGGCTGATCAGGTCATCCTTGCTGACCACACGCGCGCGTTGCGCGACCAGATAGAGCAACAAATCGAATACTTGCGGCTGCAACGGCACGGCGACCCCGGCGCAGGTGAGTTCCCGCAGGTCGCCGTCGAGCACATTGTTTTCAAAGCAAAATCGCACGTTTTCGTCGTCTCAAGCAAAAATCAAAGGCGTCTCAGGCGAAAATCAATTGTCAGCGAAAGCCTCAGGCCCGTCCGAGGTGCATGGTGGGACTACCAACAAGTGCCGATGTTTTGGCACAACGGAGCTTTCCATGTCCCAGATTGATCAGGTTCATTCGATCAGCCCGGCGGTTGCGGGCTCACGCATATTCAAGTTCGTCGCCTTTCTGTACGGAATTGCGGCATATCTCGTGTTTTTCGTCACCATCCTCTACGCCATCGGCTTTGTCATGGGGCTGGTCGTGCCGAAGACCATCGACACTGGAACCGCCACGCCGCCGGTTGAGGCAGTCATCGTCAATCTCCTTCTGATGTCGCTGTTCGCCATTCAGCACAGCGTGATGGCGCGTCAGAGCTTCAAGGCCTGGTGGACGCAGTTCGTCCCGAAACCGGTCGAGCGCAGCACCTATGTGCTGCTGGCGAGCCTGTCGTTGCTGCTCCTGTTCTGGCAGTGGCGTCCGATGCCTGCGGTCATATGGGAGGTCCAGGATCCCGATCTTGCCGTGACGCTCGTCACATTGTCCTTCGCAGGCTGGGTGCTGGTGTTCATCTCGACCTATATGATCAACCATTTCGAATTGTTCGGCCTGCATCAGGTGACGAACCATCTCATCGGCAAGGAAGCGGCGCCTGCGCGGTTCAAGACGCCGCTGCTCTACAACTTCGTTCGCCATCCGATCTATCTCGGCTTCATCATCGCGTTCTGGGCGGCGCCGGTCATGACCGCGGGCCACCTGCTGTTCGCCGCCGTGACGACGCTCTACATCTTCGTCGGTATCGCGCTGGAGGAGCGCGACCTCATCGATCTCTTCGGCGACGACTACCGGCAGTACAAACAACGCGTGTCGATGCTTATTCCCTGGCGCAGATCAGTATAGTCTTGGCCTCGTTCCGCGCGTCCACCGAGAGGAGGATGCGCGGGGCGCCGACACGCGATAACGATCCTTCATCATGGAGACAACAATGAAACATGTCGGAAACTGCTTCTGTGGCACGGTCACGGTCGAGGTCACGGGCGCGCCGGAGGCGATGGGCTATTGCCATTGCCGCTCCTGCCGGTCGTGGTCGGGCGGGCCGGTGAACGCCTTCAGCCTGTGGAAGCCTGAAGCCGTGCGCATCACCGAAGGCGCCCAGAACGTCGAGACCTTCGCCAAGACGCCGCTCAGCCAGCGCAAATATTGTAGGAAGTGCGGCGGTCATCTCATGACCAACCATCCGCCGCTCGGCCTCGTCGACGTCTTCACCGCCACCATCCCGACGCTGGCGTTCACGCCCGGCGTCCACGTCAATTACGCCGAGACGGTGCTGCCGATGCGCGACGGTCTGCCCAAGCTGAAGGATTTTCCTGCCGAGTTCGGCGGCAGCGGTGAGATGATGCAGGAGTAGGTCGCTTCGCCTCTCCCCGCTTGCGGGAAGAGGCCGGATTGCATCGAAGATGCAATCCGGGTGAGGAGGAGCCTCCGCGAGTCGAACTGTCACCGTCCCTGCGGAGACTCCCAATTACCCTGACCCTCTCCCCGCAAGCGGGGCGAGGGAGAGGTCCTCACCTCATCCCGGCGCGACGCAATCCGTCCAGATAATGCGCGCGATCCTCTTCGCGCAGCATCGGCAACTCGCGCGTGATCCATGCGAGTGAAATGCCGGGCTGGGCGCGGCGCAGGCCTTCCAGGGCGGACGCAGCGAGAGCCGAGCTTCCCGACATGCCGGCGGCGGCGGTCAGCACACGATGCGCACCGACGAAATCGCTGCGTTGCCGTAGCGACTCGCGTGCCATCTGCACAGCGCCTTCGTAGTCGCGACCGATGAACCGGGCATAGGCCGCAACTCCGCAATAGATCGCGGCGAGCGGATCGCGCGGGCTCAGCCGCAGCGCACGGCACGCGGCGGCGTCGCCGTCCTGCCATCGTCCCGCGTAGCACAGCGTCACGCCGTAGAAGGCGTACGCCATCGCGAAATTCGGATTGAGCTTGAGAGCCAGCTCGAACTCCGCCAGTGCGTCGTCGAAGCGGCGGCGGAATAGATAAGTATAGGCGAGGCCGTGATGCGCCCAGGCGTCGTCGCGATCGGCCTCCACCGCCGCCAGCGCCGCGCGTTCGGCGACCGGCACGGTTACAGCCATGTCCGCCCAGCCCATATGCGCGCCGAAGATATGGCTGGTCGCGAGCAGGCCCAGCGCCTTGCCATAAGCGGGATCGATCGCGATCGCCTGTTCCAGCAGCCCTTGCGCGGCGGCATTGTCCTCGCGGGTGATGCGCCAGTAATGCGACAATGCGCGCATCACGAAATCCCAGGCATCCAGGCTGCCCGGCGGCTTCTGCTGGGCGCGGAAGCTCTCGGCGGCATAGAGCTGCGGCTCGATCGCCGCGACGATCGCCTCGGTGATCTCGTCCTGCACGGCGAAGACGTCGGCCAGCTCGCGGTCGTAGCGCTCGGCCCAGAGATGGCTGCCGGTCGAGACGTCGTTGAGCTGCGCCGAGATGCGCAGGCGCTCGCCGCTACGCCGCACGCTGCCTTCGACCACGTAGCGTACGCCGAGTTCGCGCGCGACCTCATGGAGGTGCACTGCGCGACCCTTGTAGACAAAGGACGAGTTGCGCGCGACGACGAAGAACCAGCGCAGCTTCGACAGCGCGGTGATGATGTCCTCGCTGATGCCGTCCGAGAAATAGTCCTGCTCGCGGTCGCCGCTCATATTGGTGAAGGGCAGCACGGCGATCGCGGGCCGGTCGGGCAACGCAAGCGTGGGCTGCGGCGCCGGTGCCCCGCGGCCGGGTTCCGGAACGGCTGCACCACGCTTCGCCTCGACGTCGCCGACGAAGCGAAAGCCCTTGCGTGCGATGGTGCGGATCAGCGCCTGGTTCGCGCCATTGTCGCCGATTGCCTTGCGCGCCGCGTTGATCCGGCTGGTCAGGGTCGATTCGGAGACGCTGCGGCCGTGCCAGATCTTGTCGATCAGCTCGTCCTTGCTGACCACCCGATCGCGGTTCTCCATGAGATGCACGACCAGGTCGAAAACCTGGGGTTCCACGGCAATGGGAACCTGCTCGCGGCTCAGCTCGCGCCGGTCGGTGTCGAGGAGATGATCCCGGAACAGAAATTGCACGTCGAAAACTCAGTCCTCACAACGGCATCAGGCAATAATAAAATCAAAATGGATTTCGACTTGAAGTCTGTGAGTCCGCCGAACGGTCTGTCAGGTTCACCACGATCGCGTGATGGCAGTCATGCGGTTTCGGATGGGAATACCAGCCGCTAAGCGAGTGCGGCGATTTAGGTCAGATGCCGCGATTTGGGCTCTCTCTCGTCATTCCGGGGCGCGCCGCTTGGCGCGAGCCCGGAATCCATTTGTCCGCATCGCTTGCCGCCCAATGGATTCCGGGCTCGCGCTTCGCGCGCCCCGGAATGACGGGAGTAGTGCCTTTGTCCATTGCCGAACAGCGCGGCCTGCGTAAGCTGCCTTCACAGAAAACACCCAGCCACGAAGAAACGCCCATGCCCGCTTTTCCCGCATCGACCACCGTGCTCGACTCCATGCTGTTCCGCGATGCCTTCGGCACGCCTGAGATGCGGGAGGTGTTCTCCGATTTTGCGCTGGTGGGGCGCTATGCCGAGGTCGAGGTGGCGCTGGCGAAGGCTGAGGCCAGATGCGGCGTGATCCCGCAGGATGCCGCCGACCAGATCGCGGCCCGGACCAATGTTGCCGCGCTCGATTTCGATCTGTTGCGGCGGGAGACCGACATCGTCGGCTATCCGATCCTTCCCCTGGTGCATCAGATGGTGAAGCAATGCGGCGAGGCCGGCCGTTACCTGCATTGGGGCGCGACCACGCAGGACATCATGGACACCGCGGTAGTCCTGCAACTGCGCGCCGCGCTCGAGATCGTCGAAAAGGACATTGCCGAACTCCGTCGTATCCTCGCTGACCTCTCCAAGCGATATCGCGACACGCCGATGGCGGGCCGCACCCATCTGCAGCAGGCGCTGCCGGTAACGTTCGGCTACAAGACCGCGATCTGGCTCGCGATGTTCGACCGCCATGCCGAGCGGCTGGCGCAGTTGAAGCCGCGCGTCCTGGTCGGCCAGTTCGCCGGCGCCGCCGGCACCCTGGCCTCGCTCGGCGACAAGGGGTTCGAGGTGCAAGAGGCGCTCTGTGCCGAGCTGAAGCTCGGCGTTCCCGCCTCGACCTGGCACGTCGCTCGCGACGGCTTTGCCGAGGCCGTGAACTTCCTGGCGCTCGTCACCGGCTCGCTCGGCAAGATCGCGCTCGACATCATGATCATGGCCTCGACCGAGTTTGCCGAGGTCTACGAGCCCTTCGTCAAGGGGCGCGGCGCCTCCTCGACCATGCCGCAGAAGCGCAACCCGATCTCCTCCGAACTGATGCTGGCGGCGTCCAAGGCGGTACGCCAGCATGCAAGCCTGATGCTCGATGCCATGGTGCAGGACTTCGAGCGCGCCACGGGTCCCTGGCACGCCGAATGGATGGCGATCCCCGAGAGCTTCGTGCTGAGCGCCGGCGCGCTGCACCAGGCGAAGTTTGCGCTCGCAGGCCTCATCGTGGACGAGGCGAAGATGAACGACAATCTCGCTATCAGCCGCGGCCTGATCGTGGCCGAAGCGGTCATGATGGGGCTCGCCCCACAGATCGGACGGCAGGAGGCGCATGACGTGGTCTATGACGCCTGCCGGCTCGCCAATGAGAAAGGCTTGACGCTGGCGGATGCGCTCTCATCCGACTCCCGCGTTTCGAGCCGCATCGACCGCGCCACGATCGAGGTGCTCACCTCACCAAAAAATTACCTCGGGCTTGCCCCCGCCATGGTCGACCGGGTGCTGAAATCGGCAACGCGTTGAAAACCAATATGCGTGAAACTGCGTATCTTATCCGTGTCGCAAGGTGCTCGCGCACTTGCGCCTCGCGATGCTAGGCTTAGATTGAATGAGAGACTTTCGGCAGAGGGCCCCGCATGACTGATCACCGCAATTCCGCTACTCCCATCGATCCCGCGAAACTCGACCGGCTGGCCGAGGTGGCGGTGAAGGTGGGCCTGGGCTTGCGGCCGGGACAGGATCTTCTTCTGACGGCGCCTGCCATCGCGCTGCCGCTGGTGCGGCGGATTGCCGTGCACGCCTACAAGGCCGGCGCCGGCATCGTGACGCCGATCCTTTCGGACGAGGAGATGACGCTGGCGCGCTACCGCCACGGCCAGGACAACAGTTTCGATCGTGCCGCCGGCTGGCTGTACGAGGGCATGGCCAAGGCCTTCTCGGACAACACCGCGCGGCTCGCCATCGTCGGCGACAATCCGATGCTGCTGTCGGGCGAGGATCCGTCGAAGGTGGCGCGCGCCAGCAAGGCCAACTCCATGGCCTATCAGCCGGCATTGGAAAAAATCGTCAATTTCGACACCAACTGGAACATCATCGCCTATCCGAGCCCGTCCTGGGCCAAGCAGGTTTTTCCTAATGATCCCGAGGACATCGCGATCGGCAAGCTCGCGGATGCGATCTTCGCCGCGTCTCGCGTCGACCGCGAGGACGCGATCAGCAATTGGGCGAGCCACAATGCGGTGCTGCGCGAGCGCACCAACTGGCTCAACGGCCAGCGCTTTCGCGCGTTGCAATATTCGGGTCCCGGCACCGACCTCACCATCGGGCTCGCCGACGGCCATGAATGGGAGGGCGGTGCCTCACTCTCCAAGAACGGCATCAGCTGCAACGCCAACATTCCGACCGAAGAGGTTTTCACCACGCCGCATTGCCGCCGCGTCTACGGCCACGTCGTGAGCTCGAAGCCGCTGTCCTACCAGGGCACCCTGATCGACAACATCGCGGTGCGTTTCGAGGACGGCAAGATCGTCGATGCCAAGGCCTCGCGCGGCGCAGAGGTGCTGAACAAGGTGCTCGACACCGACGAGGGCGCGCGCCGCCTCGGCGAGGTGGCGCTGGTGCCGCATTCCTCGCCGATCTCGCAGAGCGGGCTGTTGTTCTACAACACCCTATTCGACGAGAATGCGGCCTCCCACATCGCGCTCGGCCAATGCTACTCGAAATGCTTCATCAACGGCGCGCAGCTCACGCCGCAGCAGATCGCCGCGCAAGGCGGCAACCAGAGCCTGATCCATATCGACTGGATGATCGGCTCGGCCGAGACCGACATCGACGGCATTCTCGCCGACGGCAGCAAGGTGCCGGTGTTCCGCAAGGGCGAGTGGGCGAAGTAGCTTGCTTCACCTCTCCTGTAGGGAGAGGTCGGATCGCATCGCAGATGCGATCCGGGTGAGGGTTTACGCTTTCACCAAATGCCGCGGCCCCTCATCCGACCTCTCCCCGTCGGGGAGAGGTAAGCATCCCGGCGACAGTCTTCCCCAGGCCCATGGTCTGGCGTGCTGTCTCACGCCGCGGCGTTGCGCAGTATCGGGTTGTTGTCGATGCTGAAGCGGTTGAACAGCGTCGTGAACGGGCTGCCGTCGGTGGCCCGCACGATGGCGTCGGAAGCAGCGACTGCCTCGTAGAGCGCGCCGACGGAATCGTCCGGCTCGGGCAGGTCGAGCGCGTCGCGGATTTGCTCGCGGGCCTCGTTGAGGTCGTCCTCGTTGTCGAGTGTCGCCTCCAGCGCATCCGCCGCGCGCCGCATCTCCACGAGATCACCGCCGGCGGAAAATTTGAGGATGTCGAGCCAATAGGGGCGAGTGACGACGAGCTGCATGAACGCCTCGAAATTCTCCGCGATAATGCCAGCGCGCCCCTCTGACGACACGTAGAGCACATTCTGCGACGGCAGCAGCACGAACGTGCCGCCGGAACCGTCGCTGCCGATCTGCCGCGGGCGTTCGATGTCGTCGATAGTGAACCAGGGCTCCTCGTCCGGCCCGAAGGAAACATCGAGGACGCCGAGCCAGGCGACGACCTCGCGGTTGGCTGTCAGAGCCTCGTGCGTGACGGGCATCGGCATTGGCTCCTTCCATGGTCACTTTCGCGCATTTTGTCGCACCCCGGAAAAGAGGGGGTCATGTGCGCGAATTCGCAGCGGAATCTCAACGTTAGCTGCTTCGCACCTGCAACTTAGGGCTGATTGTCGGTGCCTGCGTAAGGAAGAATTAAAAGGCGGTCACTAGCGTTGCGATCATCATTGGAAACAATCCGGGCTCCGACCCGGCCAAACCTATTTTATTCCCTGAGGAAACAGATGTCGCGCGCAATGATTGAAATCGGCAGTTGCAATGTGGATCTCGAGCTGCGGCCGATCGAGCCGTCCTGGATCATCGAGGGTAACCCGGTGTCGCGCTCGCGCGTCCTGTCCACCAGCGCCGACGGCACGGCCCAGACCATCATCTGGGCCTGCACCGAGGGGCGCTTCAGCTGGTACTACGATATCGACGAGACGATCATGATCATGGAAGGATCGATCGTGCTCGAAAGCGACGGCATGCCGCCGAAGCGCTACGGCCCCGGCGACGTCATTTTCTTCCGCGACGGCGCGCATGCCAAATGGCATGTCGAAGGCCACGTCAAGAAGATCGCGTTCTGCCGCAAGACCAATCCCGTGATGATCGGGTTCCTGATCCGCGTCGTCAACAAGCTGAAGAAGATGTTCACCTCCACCGGCGAACGCCGTCCAGCCTCGTTGATGGGTGCAGGCTAGAGCTCACAAAGTTTCAAGGACGCTTCCCAGCGGCCACGACGGAAGAGGGGTCGGGATCAACATCCGGGCCCCTTTTCTTGTCACGATGGCAGTTCGAGCCGATAGAAATCAATCGCGGTCTGTGAGAACAGTGCCGTCTTCTCGGCCTCGCTCAGGGGCGCCGCGATGCGCTTGAAGGCGTTGAAGATCACCTGATAGCTGCACTGGCCTTTGTCCGGCGGGAAATTGCTCTCGAACATCGCGCGTTTGGGTCCGAACGCTTCGATGCAGGTTTCGACATAAGGCCGCCAGGCCGTGGCAAGCTCCTCGGATGACGGCGGCCTCGCGCGCAAATGGAAGTCGTAGCCGAGCAGGCACATTGCGAGCCCGCCGAGCTTAACCACTACGTTCTCGCATTTCGCAATCTCGCGGATCGAGGCGCGCCACTGTGCAAACACCTCCTCGCGCCGTCCTGCAAAGCGTCCGACGCCGGCCGGGCCGCCGCAATGGTCGAGCACGATCCTGGTATCGGGAAAGGCGCGCGCAAGCTCGGTGAGCTCGCCGATCTGCGGATGAAACAGCCAGGCATCGAAGCTGAGGTTCAGCGGCGCGAGGCAGGCGAATCCCTTGCGGAAGGTCGGATCCCGCAACAGGCCCTTCGGCCGGTTCGCATACATGCCGGCGACGACGGGGTCTTCGTCCCAGGCCGAGGAATGCCTGATGCCGCGGAAGCGGCCGTTGCCCGCCGCGATTTCCGCTTCCAGCACCGGCTTGGCCGCGTCACCCAGCAGCAGATTGGCGTGGCTGACGATGCCCGCACAGATCGCCGCGTTGCCGTAAGCACCGCTCGCGCTCATCGCGGCGACGCCATTGGCGAACTCGACCTCGCCGATGGGCCGGAACGCCTCTGGCCCATGCGCGCGATACATCGAGCGGCAATCGACATAGACGGTTGCAATGATGTTGTGGCCGGAGGCGATGTCGGCTGCCATCTCCTCGATCAGATAGCGATGCCCGCGATTCCAGAGGTGGTGGTGAGGATCGACGATCGGCCGGGCCGCATCGATGATCTCCTCCTGGTGCTGCGCGAGCCAGTCCTCGCGCGGCTCGACAAACAGCCCGCTCGTACTGGCGGGCAACCCGCTTGCGGCCATAGGCGTTCGCTCCCTCTGTATTCTTGTGCTGGGGAGCCTAGCATCTCATGTCTTCGTGCAGCAGCGCACGTTGCGCAACCGCACCCGTCATCGCGAGCACAGCGGCGGTGTGACCGATATCGACTAGATGAAGCTCGATTGCCGCCACACGGAAGGTGCGCTCCCTCTCCCGCTTGCGGGGGAGGGCTGGGGTGGGGGTGCCGCCACAGAGAGATCCCCAGTGTGGAGAGAGCCCCCACCCGCGCCTTCGGCGCGACCTCCCCCGCAAGCGGGAGAGGTTGTCGCGCGCCCGGAGCTGACTGATTCAAGAGCGATTCGATCTTAAGTCTTGCGCCGCTTCGCCTTCACGTCGACGACGAGCCGCCAATCGGTTGCCGTCGCAGGCTTGACCTCGCCGAGCCAGTGGAAGGAATCGCCAGTGATCTCCGTAAAGCTCCAGCGCGTCAGCTCGCCGGCTTCGGTCGTGCCTTCCTGCACGATGTCCGCGCCTTGCGGACGGCCGATCTGCTGCCGGAACACGCTGCGGCCGGGATCGAACCAGGAAATCCGCCATGCGGCGATGGTTGGGTCATAGACACGTAGCGTCGTGCCGTACCAATTGCCGGCGATCGGAAAGGCCGGGCTGCCCGCGCGACGAGGAATCATCCAGACGTCCTGCACGGCGCGCCCTTCCAGCACCCAGCCAAAATGGATTTCGCCGGGTGCGGCGTACTTGGTTCCATCGGGCCCATGGGCGGTAATTTCGGCGTCCCAGTCGCCGACGAAACGGCCGTAAAGCTGCAGCGCCGCCGCGTGCTCCGGGTTCGGTCCGTCCGCGTGCAACAGTCTCGCAAAATCTGTCATGTCGATCTCCTGTTGCCAGGAGATCAGCACGAACGCGCCTTAGCGGACTTGGAGAAAATTGCGCGTCAGACCCCGTCGAGGATGATCACCGTCGGCTTCGACGGCAGCGCATCCCGCGAGATCCGGAACCATCGCTCGATGCGCTGGTCGATCTCGAACTGCTGGCCGATCCGGCGTATGAAATCGTCGAGCGGTGTAGCGAAGCGGTGCATCGGCAGCACCACCGAGGAGCGCAGCCGTTTGGTGATCTCGGAGATGCCGTCCAGCGACATGGTGTAGGTGCCGTCGATCGGCACCATCACGATGTCGAGCCGCCCGATCTGGGCGAAATGGCTGTCGTCGAGCTTGTGGTGGAGATGGCCGAGATGACCGATGCAGAGGCCGGCGACCTCGAAGATGAAGATCGAGTTGCCGTCGCGGATCATGTCGGCGCCGGAATCGTCGCCGAAATAGCGGCGGATGTCGGTGGTGACATTGCGGATGAAGGTGTCGCCGATGCGCTCGGAGATCACCGCGGGCTTGCCGTCCTCGCCCCAGCCATGCAGCACATGGGGAATGCGCTTGTCCGGGAACAGGGTGTAGTGAGTGCTGTGGGCCCGGTTCATGGTGACGACATCGGGGCGCCGTCCCACCTGATAGGCGCCGCTATAATCGGTGGCGATGCGCAGGCCCCCGGGCGTATCGATGAAATAGGTGGAGTGGCCGGCATAGGTGATCTCGACCTCGGCTGAGCCGCCGGCGTGCCGGAGCGCGACCGGCAGCGCGCGGGGCGCCGCGTTCGCCATCGCCAGGCATTCGCTGCGTTGAGGTGGCTGCTGGGCGAGGGCAGGAGCCATCAGCCAGCCGAGGATCGCAAGAGCCGTCAGCAATAGTCGGGTCATCACAAGACTGTCCGTGGTTCAGGCGGCAGTCCAATCAGTGTATCGTCGAATTATCCCGACGTCATGCAGCGCTAAGGCGTCCGCGCCAATCCGCCGCTTGCCTCGATCAGTTTCACGGCCTTCTTGTCGAAAGACACGAAGGTGTCGGCTCCGAGCCAGTTGCCTTCGTGGGCGATGACGCCGTCGGCGAAATCGCCGCCGGCATCGAGCAGCGCCAATCCTGCTTCCGCTACTGGACGGTTCGCCGCTACATTGGCGGCATTGATCAAGCGTCGAATTGCAATCGCGATGTCGGCAGCAGAAATCTTGTAACCACGTGAGAGAACCCAGGTCAGCTCGCACAGTGCGGTGATCGAGATAGCTATCACGTCTGCCTTCCTGAGAATGGCCTGAGCCGCCTTGCTCTGCTCGGCATCATCCTCGACGAGAACCCGTACCAATACGTTGGTGTCGGGTGTTATTTTCATCGCTTGCCAGCCCAGCCGTCAGCGATAATCTCGTTCATCTCCTCGATCGACAACGACCGCGCATTACTTTTTGTCTTTAGAATGCCGAAAGCATCTGAGATCTTGCCGGTGGGTCGAGCTGCTTTCACTTCAACGCGCCCGCCCGGAAGCTTTTCGATCGAGATCTTGTCACCCGGATGCACACCTAGGTGCTCCAGCAAATCCTTTCGCAGCGTGACTTGTCCTTTGGCTGTGACGGTAAGCTCACCCATAGGCCGCCTGTAAGGTTTCTGACATTCAAAGAAATGTAAGGAAAATCAGCCTTACTTTCAAGGTGGCCCTCGCTCACACCTTTTATTATTCGCGCCTTGGGCTGAACTTCCAGGTGATGGCGATGAGGCTGGCTGTGATCAGGCCGCTGACGAGGCCGGCGATGGGAAGAGCAAGCAGCAGCGCGGCGCTGGCGGCCCAGCCGATCGAGGAGAAGGCTTCGGCAAAGGTCGCAAGCCGCGAGGAAGTCTGGCGCCGGCGGAACTGGCTGCGCCGCGCCTGCACCCGGAACCAGAGTTGGATCGCGGTGGCGGAAGCTGCGCTGATGATGATCGCGCCGGCGCTGATTGCCGCCTGGAATGGCGAGGCGAAGGCCAGTGCCGCAACCAGGGGGCAGAAGATCACGGCGGTCGCGATCAGCACCACCTCGATCTTGGCACGGATGACGCTGGATGGCGTCAGCGGCGAGGTCGCGACCAGGTCGGGCGCGTCCTCGCCCGAGATGGTCAGCCAGGCAAGCCCGCCGGCGAGCTGTCCGGCAGCCATCACCATGACAGGCGTGATCAGCGTCAGCGCCGCCGAACTGTCGGCAAAATTGCGCCAGAGCAGTAGCGCCGGTGGCACCAGGTACAGAAGCTGCATCAGGGTCTGCGAGATCAGCCAAGGATCGCGCCAGAGCAGCGAAAATTCCTTGCGCCGCAGCGCCTGCTGCCGCGATCCGCCGCGGAAGGGGCGCTCCTTGGCGCGCACGCGGCCGGCTGTGCCATACGCCGCCGCGTCGATGGCGGTGTCGGCAAAGCGGCGTGAGAAGATCGCCATGACGCTTCCGAGCAGCACCAGCCCGAGCGCGAGGAGCAACAGCAGCGCTTCGCTGTCGCCCATGGTCGCCCGCGCCGGCCACCACCAGATGCTGTCGACATCGGGCGCGTGGGCGGCCACGCGACCCGAGGTCAGGATGGTGAAGCGCGATAGCGTGCCGTAGGACATGATCGCGGCGACCTGGAGCGCGATCACGAAGCCCGCGCCGATGATCGCGGCGAGGATCTGGGCGATCAGGCGCGTCCGCGCCGGGCCGATCAGCCGAAACAGGAGAATGGTGACGGCAATCGCGATCGCAGCTGCCGAAAGGCCCATCGCGATCACGACGCCGAACGCGCTCAGCCATCGCGCACCGCCGCCGATCACCAGCACGTCGATGAAGGGCGTCGAGAACAGCAGCGCCATCATCGTGACGGTGAGCGCGATCGCAGCAATGCGCACCGAGAACAGATTGGCCAGCCTCGCCGGCGAGGACATGATGAGGTCGAGATCGGCGCGGGCGTAAAACACCCGCGTCACCGATTCGATCGCCTGCGACAGCATCAAGGTCCAGGCCAGAAAGATCGTTGCCGAGATCACGATCAGCGAGGATTTGTCGAGCGGCACTTGCAGGTCGGCGAAGCGGCCGATCACGGCCCAGGCCGGCAGGTGCAGGAGTGCGGCGAAGAACAGCAGGCCGATCATGGCGGCGCGTGCCCGCTTGCGCCGTCCGCCCGTCATCATGGCGAACCATTCGCGCCAGGCGAGCCGGAACTCGTGACGGGCGAACCAGGACAGCGCGGTCGCCGAACTCATGCGGCGTCCGGAAGCGTCACCAGCGCGATGAAGAGGTCTTCGAGGCTGGTGTCGTCATGGCCGTTCTGCCGGCGCAGCTCGTCGAGCGTGCCTTCGGCGACCAGTTGGCCCGATGCGATCACGCCGATGCGGTCGGCCATGCGCTCGGCCACCTCCAGAATATGCGTGGTCATGATCACGGTGCAGCCGGCGCGGACGCGCTCGCTGAGGAGGCCCTTCACATGGCGGGCGGAAACGGCATCTAACCCCGTCAGCGGCTCGTCGAGGATGATGAGGTGGGGATGGTGCACCAGCGCGCCAGCCAGTGCCACCTTCTGGCGCATGCCCTTGGAAAAACCCTCGCAGCGTTCGTGCCGGTGCGGCGGACCGAGCGAGCCGAGAAGCTCCTGCGCAACCGGTTCCGAGCTAGTCGGCGCGATGCCCCAGAGACCGGCGACGAACTCGAGATATTCGAGCGGTGTCAGCTTGTCGTAGATCATCGGCTCGTCGGACACCCATGCCATCACCTGCTTGGCGGCGCCGGGGTTTTGGAGCGCATCGATGCCGAAGATCGAGACGCTGCCGGCGTCGGGCCGCAACAGGCCCGCGACCATGCGCAGGGTGGTGGTCTTGCCGGCGCCGTTGGGGCCGACCAGGGCATAGAACTCGCCGGCATGAATGGTGAGATCGAGGCCATCGACCGCCAAACGGTCAAAACGCTTCGTTAACCCCACGACTTCCAGCGCCGAGCTGCCCGGCTTCATGACGTCCACCATCCGGTTTTGCATCGCCCGCGACCATGACTTGAAGATGTTTCGGCACCGTGAATCTACGGCCGACAAATTCCGTCATCCTAAAGGCAAGTCACCGTTTGTTGACAGCGCTTGGCGGTTCAGGCTGAATTGGCCTCGGACAAATGGCGCTGACGCAGCGAAACGACTGCGTAGCGACTGGACACAAGATGCGACAAGGCGGTCAGGAAGAGCTGCCGGTTGCATCGGGAGGATGCGCGGCGATGCTGGATTTCGTTCAGCAGCTGGTCAGCGGTGTTGCGCTCGGCTGCGTCTACGGCCTGATCGCGCTCGGCTTCGTGCTCGTCTACAAGGCCACCGAGGTCGTCAATTTCGCCCAGGGCGATCTGATGATGCTCGGCGGCTTCTTCGCTTTCACCTTCATCGGCATGATGGGCCTGAACTACTGGATCGGCTTTGCCGGTGCGGTGGCCGCCATGGCGCTGTTCGGTATGCTGGCCGAGCGCGTGGTGGTCCGGCCGATCCTCGGCTATCCGCAATTCTCCATCATCATGGCGACGATCGGCCTCGGCTATTTCCTGCGTTCGATCGCCGGCATGATCTGGGGCACCGACGATCTGAAGATCGAGACGCCGTTCAGCCAGGGCGTGCTGCGCATGGGCTCGCTGGTGCTCGCCTACGACAAGCTCTCTGTGATCGCGGCGACGATGATCCTGTGCACGCTGCTCTGGCTGTTCTTCAACAAGACCACGCTCGGCACCGCGATGCGCGCCAGCTCCGAGAACATGCTGGCGGCCTACTACATGGGCATTCCGGTCAAGCGCGTGGTGTCGATCGTATGGGCCATCAGCGCGGCGGTCGCGACCTGCGCCGGTGTGCTGCTGGCGCCGATCACCTTCATCCACTCCAATGTCGGCCTCGTGCTCGGCCTGAAGGCATTTCCGGCCGCCGTGCTCGGTGGCTTCGGGTCGATCCCGGGCGCAGTCGTTGGTGGCGTGCTGATCGGCGTCATCGAGAGCATGGCCGGCTTTTATTTGCCCGAAGGCTGGAAGGACGCCGCGCCCTACATCGTGCTGCTCACCGTGCTGCTCTTGAAGCCTGAAGGCCTGTTCGGCCTCCACGTCCGCAAGAAGGTCTGAACGCCATGCGCTTCCTGTTCAAGACCGACTATGAAGACGACATCAAGCTGTTTCCGCATTCGGGCTACGTCGTCACCTATGGCATCCTGATCGCGCTGCTGCTGATCGCGCCCTACGTGCTTTCCAGCTATCTGATGAGCCAGCTCGTCTTCGTCTGCATCTATGCGACCGTCGGCGTGGCGCTGCTGATCCTCACCGGCTTCACGGGGCAGGCTTCGCTCGGCCACGCCGCGTTCCTCGCGATTGGGGCCTATACTGCGGCCTATTTGCAGAAATACAACGTGCCGTTTCCGGTCTACTTCCTCGCCGCGGGAGCCTTGACCGGCGTCATCGGTGCGTTGGTCGGCTTTCCCGCCCTGCGCCTGACAGGCATCTACCTCGTCATCGCCACCATCTCCTTTGCCTTGATCGTGGAGGAGGTCCTGGCACGCTGGGAGAGCGTCACCAACGGCAACGAGGGCATGCGGGTCAAGACGCTGTCGCTGCTCGGCGTCACGGTCCCGCGTGACAGCCCGGCCTTCTATTACCTGTGTCTTGCCGTACTGGTGCTGACCATCGTCGGCACGCTCAACCTGTTGCGTTCGCCGACGGGGCGCGCCTTCGTCGCGATCCGCGACTCCGAGACGGCGGCGCGCAGCATGGGCGTCAATGTCGCGCTCTACAAGGTCAAGTCCTTTGCGATCTCGGCGGCGATCACCGGCCTTGCCGGCGTGCTGTTCGCGCACAAGCTCTCCTTCATCTCGCCGGAGATGTTCACGCTTCAGCTCTCGATCGAATTCATCATCGTGATCCTGATCGGCGGTGCCTTCAGCCTGCACGGCGCGGTGCTGGGCGCGATCTTCATCGTCATGATCGATCCGTTCCTAACCTATCTGAAGGATGACATGCCCGGCATCATCGCCGGCATCACCGCGACATTTGGTGCGAGCCCGGCGACTGCGGGCAACGTCCAGTCAAAAGTCGCGGCCTTCGCCTCGCTCAACGGCCTGAAAGGCGCGATCTACGGCATCATTATCGTGCTGTTCGTGCTGTTCGAGCCGCTCGGGCTCTACGGCCGCTGGCTGAAGATCAAGCTCTTCTTCCAGCTGTTCCCGCTCTACAAGCGCGCCACCTTCAAGCGGCAGAAGATCTACGTGAAGTCGGAGCGCAACCGATGAGCTATTTCCGCGCCGAGAACCTGTCGCTGCATTTTGGAGGCCTCAAGGCCGTCGATGCGGTCTCGTTCGCGGTCGAGAAGGGCGAGATCCTCTCGATCATCGGTCCCAACGGCGCCGGCAAGAGCTCGATCTTCAATCTGATCTCGCGGATCTACCGGCCGACCTCGGGCCGCATCTTCTTCGAGGACCAGGACATCACGGAGCAGCCGCCCTACGACATCGCCAAGCTCGGCATCGCCCGCACCTTCCAGAACATCGAGCTGTTCGAGAACGCGACCGTGCTCTCCAATCTGCTGGTCGGCCGCCACCGCCATTCCACCACGCAGCTCTGGCAGGAGCTGCTGTTCCTGCCGAGCGTGCGGGCCAACGAGAAGGTGCACCGCCGCCGGGTCGAGCAGGTCATCGAATTCCTCGATCTCGAACCCTATCGCGACAAGCTGATCTCGGGCCTTCCCTACGGCGTGCGCAAGGTGATCGAGCTGGCGCGTGCGCTGTGCTCGGAGCCGAAGCTGATTCTGCTCGACGAGCCGTCCTCCGGCCTCAATGTCGAGGAGACCGACGACATGTCGTTCTGGATCCGCGACTTGAAGAACGAGCTCGGCGTCACCGTGCTGATGGTCGAGCACGACATGTCGCTGGTCAATCGCGTCTCCGATCGCGTCATCGCGCTGAACTACGGCCGGGTGCTCGCGATGGGCTCGCCGGCCGAGGTGCAGCAGCACCCCGACGTCGTCGCCGCGTATCTAGGAGCCTGAGGCGATGGATGCGACCGCGACACCCGAGACCATCCTGAAGCTCTCGAACATCGAGAGCTATTACGGGCCGATCATGGCGATCCGCGGCATCTCGCTGGAGGTGCCGCGCGGCCGCATCGTCACGCTGCTTGGCGCCAATGGCGCCGGCAAGACCACGGTGCTGAAGACCATCTCGGGCATCCTCGATCCGCAGAAGGGCGCGATCGAGTTCATGGGCAAGCCGATCCAGCGCATGGAAGCCGACAGGATCGTGCGGCTCGGCCTCAGCCACGTGCCGGAGGGGCGCGAAGTCTTCCCGTTCCTCTCGGTGCGCGAGAACCTGATGATGGGCGCCTATCCGCGCCGGGATCGCGACGGCGTCGCGGAAGATCTGGAGCGCGTCTACGGCTATTTTCCACGCCTGAAGGAGCGCATCAACCAGCCGGCCGGACAGCTCTCCGGCGGCGAGCAGCAGATGCTGGCGATCGGCCGCGCCCTGATGAACCGGCCGACGTTGTTGCTGCTCGACGAGCCGTCGCTCGGCCTGTCGCCGCTGCTGGTGAAGGAGATCTTCACCATCATCCGCCGCGTCAACGAGGAGCAGGGCATGTCGATCCTGCTGGTCGAGCAAAACGCCAAGGTGGCGCTGGAGACCGCGCATTACGGCTATGTCCTGGAGATCGGCCGGATCGTGATGAACGACACCTGCGACCGCTTGATGCATTCCCAGGACATCCAGGAATTTTACCTTGGCGCCAAAGAAGCGGGCGCTAGAGGCGAACGGCGCTGGAAAAAGAAGAAAACGTGGCGTTAGATGGAACAGCCCCTCCGTAAGACATAGACCGCCGGCAAGGCAGGCAGCGGAAGGGAAAGCGACAAGGAGGAGAGGCGCATGGCCCGACCGGCGGTGCTGACGGTCGCTGATACGATCGCGAAGAGCTTTCTGCGCGCCGTCGAGACGCGGGGCGACAGGCCGGCGATCCGGGAGAAGAAATTCGGTATCTGGCAGCCGACGAGCTGGCGCCAATGGCTGGAGATCTCAAAGGAAGTCGCCTACGCGCTTCGCGCGATCGGCTTCATGCCCGGCGACGTCGGCTCCATCATCGCCAATGCCGTGCCCGAATGGGTCCATGCCGACATGGGCATCCTGTGCGCCGGCGGCGTCTCCTCGGGCATCTATCCCACCGACGCATCCTCCCAGGTCGAATATCTCGTCAACGACTCCAGAACAAAGGTGATCTTCGTCGAGGACGAGGAGCAGCTCGACAAGGTCCTCGCTTGCCGGGCCCGCTGTCCTACTTTGCAGAAGATCATCGTGTTCGACATGGAGGGCCTCCGCGGCTTTTCCGACGACATGGTGATGTCGCTCGACGAGTTCCGTGCGCTCGGCTGCAACCACATGGTCGGCCGCGAGGCGCTGTGGCAGGAGATGATCGACAGCCGCAGCGCCGGCGATCTCGCGATCCTCGTCTACACGTCGGGCACGACGGGGCCGCCCAAGGGGGCGATGCATGCCAACCGCAGCGTGACGCATCAGATGCGCCACGCCAACGATTTCATCCCGGCGCAGGAAGACGAGGACCGGCTGATCTTTCTGCCGCTCTGCCACGTCGCCGAGCGCATCGGCGGCTACTACATCTCGGTCGCGCTCGGCTCGGTGATGAACTTTGCCGAGAGCCCGGAGACAGTGCCGGACAATTTGCGAGAGGTGCAGCCGACGGTCTTCCTCGCAGTGCCGCGCATCTGGGAAAAATTCTATTCCGCCATCACCATCGCCCTGAAGGATGCGACGCCGCTCCAGCAATGGGTCTATCGCCGCGCCATCGGTGTCGGCCACCGCATGGTCGATTGCCGGCTCGAGGGTAAGACGCCGCCGCTATCGCTGCGCCTCGCCAACCGCCTCGCCTATCGCATCGCATTCCGCAACATTCGCCGCATGATCGGGCTCGACCGCTGCCGCATCGCCTTCACCGGCGCGGCGCCGATCGCCCCGGAGCTGATTCGCTGGTATCTCGCGCTCGGCATCGACATGCACGAGGTCTATGGCCAGACCGAGAATTGCGGGGTGGCCACCATGATGCCGGCGGAACGGATCAAGCTCGGCTCGGTCGGCACGGCCGTGCCCTGGGGCGAGGTCGCGCTGTCGCCCGACGGCGAGATCCTGATCAAGGGCGACTTCCTGTTCCTGGGCTACCTGAACCAGCCGGAGAAGACCGCCGAGACCATCGATCAACGCGGCTGGCTGCACACCGGCGACGTCGGCACCATCGACAATGAAGGCTTCGTCCGCATCACCGACCGGATGAAGGACATCATCATCACCTCGGGCGGCAAGAACATCACGCCCTCCGAGATCGAGAACCAGCTCAAATTCTCGCCCTACATCTCGGACGCCGTGGTGATCGGTGACAAGCGGCCGTATCTGACCTGCCTCGTGATGATCGACCAGGAGAACGTCGAGAAGTTCGCGCAGGACCACGACATTCCGTTCACCAATTATGCCAGCCTGTGCCGGGCGACGGAGATTCAGGACCTGATCTGGCGCGAGATCGAGCAGGTCAACGGCAATTTCGCTCGCGTCGAGACCATCAAGAAGTTCTACCTGATCGAGCGCCAGCTCACCCCGGAGGACGAGGAACTGACGCCGACCATGAAGCTGAAGCGCGGCTTCGTGAACAAGCGCTACGCTGCGGAGATCGAGGCGATGTATCGCCAGCGTGCGGTGGCGTGAGGCGCATGGCAGGAACGCCGTGCGCCAGGCGACGCTGAAATCAGCGAGGGAGCGATGGCCACGCCCTTCGCGCAACACGGGCCAGGGAGAGGAGATATCAATGTCGAAGTCGTTCAGGGCGTTCGGCCTTGCGGTGAGCGCAGTGGTGCTCACGCATCTGCCGGCCGCGGCGCAGACCAAGGTCACCAATGAGGGCATCTCGGCATCCGAGATCGTCATCGGCACTCACCAGGATCTGTCGGGTCCGATCAAGGGTTGGGGCGTCCCGGTCGCAAACGGTATGAAGATGGCGACCGAGGAGATCAATGCGTCCGGCGGAATCAATGGCCGCAAGATTCGACTGGTCGTCGAGGACAGCGGCTATGATCCGAAAAAGGCTGTGCTGGCTTCGCAAAAGCTGATCGAGCGTGACAAGATCTTCGCGATGGTGGGACCGATGGGATCGCCGACAGTGCTCGCCGCGCAGGACATCCTGTTCGACGCCGGCGTCATGCAGCTCTTCCCGCTGACGGCGGCCGAGTTCACCTTCAAGTTCGATCCGGCCAAGCCGCAGGAGCGGCTGAAGTTCAACAACCTCTTGCCTTACGTCGAGAGCACGCGGGCCGCGCTGAAATACATGATGGAGTGGAAGGGTTTCAAGAAGCCCTGCATCATGCATCAGGATGACGAGTACGGCAAGAACGTGCTCGACGGCTTCAACCAGCAGCTCACCGCGATGAAGGTGCAGCCGGCGTCGATCACGAGCTACAAGCGCGGCGCCTCCGATTTCAGCGCGCAGATCGCCAAGATGAAGTCCGATGGCTGCGACCTCGTCCTGCTCGGTACTGTGCTCCGCGAGACCATAGGGGCGATGACCGAAGCCAAGAAGCTCGGCTGGGAGGTCACCTTCCTCGGTGCGACACCGACCAATGTGATGGAGGTGCCGATGCTCGGCAAGGAAGCCGTCGAAGGTCTCTACGCAGCCAGCGGCTTCGAGATTCCTTACGAGGACACCGCCAAGGGCAAGGTCAAGGACTGGCTGGTCAACTACAAGAAGATGTTTGGCACCGACGCCAACACGCAGGCCATCATCGGCTACAATGCGGTGATGACGTTTGCGTTCTACGCCAACAAGGCGGGCAAGGATCTCACGGGTCAGAAGATGCTGGACGCGCTGGAGTCGGGCGACAAATTCCTCGACATATTCAACTCGCCCCCGACCAAGTTCTCCAAGACCGACCACCTTGCCAACACCATCACCCAGGTACAGCAGGTCAAGGGCGGCCGCTGGGTGCTGGTGAAGGACAATCTGATGTTTTGATTGAGGTGTCGCTTTCACCCTCCCCTGGAGGGGAGGGCTATCGCATATGGCGTGCACGATGCTGCGGCATCGGCGCTGGGCTCCCTCTCCCGCTTGCGGGGGAGGGCTGGGGTGGGGGTGTCTCCGCGTTGGGATTGTTGAATTGTGGAGGGCGTCTCTGCGTGGCGAGAGCCCTCACTCGCCGCGCTCTGCGAGCGCGTCGGCCTCTCCCGCAAGCGGGAGAGGCCGAGCAAGCCCGCGGACAATCTTCGTGAAATCCATATGCGATAGCCCTGCCCTTGAGGGGAGGGTAAGAGTTCACGATCCTCCAGCCGCGTTGCCCGAGTTCACCGGGGCCAGTTCGTCTTCGCGGCAGCGCCAGCCGTCGGCGGCTTTGACGAAGGCGAAGGTTCGCTGGATCCTCAGCCGGCGCGTGACATTGAAAGCCTCGCCGGCGCGCTCCTTGTTGCTGGCTTTCGGCTGCGGACGACCGGTTCTGGCGTCCCAGCAGGTGCCGGTGCAGGTGGAGGCGACCTTGCTGCACATGGTGAAGGGCGCCAGCACGGCCATCTCGATCTCGCCGGTGACCTGCGCCTCCTGCTCGGTCACCTGGCTGTCGAGCGCGTAGACGCGGTTGATGCGGAGGAAATTTCCACACGAATTGGCCGCGTGAATCCGCGCGGCGCAGAAGTCGACCGCGTCGGTGTCGGGCGAGTGGGCCGCGACCTGCCGGCCGAACACCTTCTTGGGGTCGCCTCTCGCGGCGCGAATCTCATCGGTCTTGCGCTTCAAATGGTCGGCGAGACAGTCCTCCGCGGATTCCAGCTCCAGGAGCGGCACGTTCTCCTTGCCGACCAGATTGCATTTGCGGTCGCGCTCTCGCGTCCACCTTCCATATTCGGCGAAGGCAAAGCGCGCTGCGGTCGGGTCCAGCCTGCCGATCAGGCCGAGCACCTGGCTGTTCAACTCGGCTTCGGCAAGCGCCAGCGCCGGGTCCGCGCAGATCAGCGCGCCCGCCGCGGTGTTGGCCGCGAGACAGTCGAAATCCGGATCGCGCACAATTGCGGCGCGCTCCTCGGTGACCTTGAGCAGGCACGCCTTCACCCGGTCGAAATCGTCGGCGCGGATCGCGGTCTGGCCGACGATGCCGCAGCTGAGGTTGCGCTGCCGGTTCCAGATCGCATTCTCCTCGATCGCGGGCAGGCGATCGGGCAGGCGGGCGAGCCGTGCCTCGATCGCCGAGCTCAGCTTCTCGGCGGCGGCGGCAAGCTCGGCATCGCCGCAGAACAATTGGTTGCCGGGATCGCGTATCTGTTGGCAGTTGTTCTTGGCGAACAGCGGCAGCCTGTCGGCGATGGAACGGCCGGATTGCGCGGAGGCTGGGGCGGCCGGCAACGCCAGCAGCGCAAGCACAATCAGCACGATGAGCCGCATCCCAGTCGCCCCCACATAGCCGCGGCCATGCTAGCGTCCCGGACGATGTGACGGAATGGCTTTGTGGCTGGACGGCTTATTCCAGAAGCGAGCTACAAGGTTCTGCAGCGTCGTCCCGGCGAAGGCCGGGACCCATAACCCTGGGGAGACGTTTGGCGAAGATTGGTGGTTATTCGGCTTTCCTTTGGTACAACTACCTGCGTCCACCGAATGATCACGCGGTATGGGTCCAGGCCTTCGCCGGGACGACATCGTATGGGTTGCCTCGTCGCGCGCCTACAGGATCCGGGTTCAATGCGTCTCGTTGGCGGCCATCGAGAACCGCACGGGTTCGTCGACATACTTCATCACGGCTGACTGATAGAGCACGAAAAGCGGCTGGTAGATCGGTGTCGCGTCGTCCGCGACCATTGCCATGCGGCGGTTGTCGAGCATCAGCCAGTGGCCGTCGAGCCGTGCGGCGGCCACCGCATGCGCCTCGCCGGCGTGGGTGTCGCGCACCACGACGATGCGGAGGTCTTCGGCGGCAACGCCGGCGAGCCGCAGGGCGGCGAGCTTGGCAATGGCATAGTCTTCGCAATCGCCGGCGCCGCGCTGGAAAGTCGCAAGCGGCGAGCTCCAGACGTCGTCGGTGCCGTCATTGGTGGCCCGGATGGCGAGGTTGATGGCGCGGTTGGCCTCGCCCAGCTTCGCGCGGCCGTCGCGATCACGGGCCTGGTCGACGATGGCGAGCAGTTTCAGGGCCGCAGGCGATGCGCAATGGTCCCGGTCGCCATCGCACAGCGCGAGCTGCACCATGTCGTCGTCGAGCCTGTCCTTCAGCGCGAGCCATTTCCGTTGCAGGCTGCCCGATGAGATGGCAAAGGCGAACACGCCGAACGGCTCGGCGGATTTGCGCACGAGGACGCCGGCGCCCGGCGACAGCAACGTGCCGGCGCGAAGCTCGGCGACCGATCCGAGCAGGATCAATGCGCACAAGACAAGGATTGCGCGCCAAGCGCGCGAGCGAGCAGCGGTCTCCATCTGACATCCCCTTCCGGGCATCGCGAGATCCCCCTCGATCTCGACGTGCCGGGCTTTGTTGCTTTCGCGGAGATAGTGCGAGATGGGCCGTTTTGTTCTGCTTAACGCGCCCGGCAGGGGGTCCCGAAACCGGGGAACAGGCTGAAACGAGCCTGCCCAGATTGCATAAAATTTTACGAATCGGGGGCTAGGGGAAGCGCCGGCTGCCGCGAAATGGAGCCAATTGCAGTTATTGGTTGTGCGCTCGCTGATTCCGCGTCCTATGGCTAACGGCCCGATATTTCCCGGGTTCTGTTAGTTGGGTCACAGATTTGGCTCCGTATTTGCCCCAGTGTGCTGCGGGGCACCATGAACAAGAGATGACACAAGTATTCGTTCCAAGATCTATACATTGGAATACGTAGGAGTGCCGGAAATGGGCTCAAACAGGCGAAATTATACTTCCAAATATTTCTCGAGTTGCCCCGCTTCCTCCATGAAGACTTGCTCCGACCGAGCCGGGCGCGGCTCGGTGACGCGAAATCACACAAGCAATAGATGGTTTCGCTAAGGACTTGGTAATGCTATGCAAGCTTAGGCGGTCGATACTTACTTAGATTTTAACCCTTTTTACGGTGCCCGATTGAATTACGCTGGCAAATTTGACGCCGCGATGTCCTTGGACGGCCAGGATTCCCGTTCGCTCGCCGATGGCCATGTCGATTTCTCTGCTGCCAAGCCCTTTATCGCCAAGGCGCATGGTCACGTGCCCGATGGCGCGTTCGTTGTTCCCGATCCCAACCTGATCTTCAATGGCGAGTTCAAGCGCGCAGGTCTCGACCTCGTGCTGTCCCATGAGGGTCATGAGTTCGTCGTTCACGATTATTTTAGGGGCGACAAGCGCGCGGCGGTCGCCTCGCCCGATGGCGCCCACCTCAGCGGCGACATCGTCAGCGCGCTCACGGGCCATGTGCAATATGCGCAGGCCGCGCCTGGCGCTGCCGCGGCCCAGGTCATCGGTCACGTCACAAAACTCTCCGGCAGCGCGACCGCGATCCGCAATGGCGTTTCGGTCATCCTGAACAACGGCGACAATGTCGAGAAGGGCGACGTGGTCTCGACCGGCGCCGATTCGACGCTCGGCATCACCTTCATCGACGGCACCGTGTTCGGCCTGTCCTCCAATGCACGGATGGTGCTGAACGAGATGGTCTATGACCCCAACGGGTCGAGCAACTCCTCGCTGCTGAGCCTGGTCGCGGGCACCATCACCTTCGTCGCCGGCGAGACCGCCAAGCACGGCGACATGAAGATCGACACGCCGGTCGCCACCATGGGCATCCGCGGCACCGCGGTGCTGACCCAGATCAACTTCGTCGTTCCCGCCGGCGGCGGCGATCCGCAGCCGCAGGCGAGCTTCCAGGTGCTGGTCGAGCCGAACGGCACCACGGGCTCCTACATCCTGTTCGACAAGGTCACGCTGCTGCCGATCGCGACGGTCAACCAGGCCGGCCAGATGATCCAGATCAGCGGCGGCAACGTCTCGATCAGCAATGCGCTGATGTCGCCGGACGTGCAGAAGCTGATCACGGATGTGTTCACGCTGAAGTTCACCGACAACAACACCAACACCAAGCTGACCACGAACTTCACCGACACGATCACGCCGATCAGCCAGGACGTGGTGTTCAAATCGGGGGCGGGCCCGATCGCGATCGCGACATTCGTCAATCTCAATCCGCAGGGACAGGACGGCCCCCACACCTCCACGCCTACGGCCACCCGTGTTCCCGGCCAGCCACTGGTGCAAAGTCTCGATTCCAGCGGCAACGTGAAGACGGCGTTCGAGTTCACCGAGCGCGCGGACACCACGGGCGACACGACGCATAACGACACGGTCTCCGGCCGGATCACCTTCGTCGATCAAAACCTCGGCGACCTGCCGACGGTGTCGGTGAGCCTCGCCGAGGCGCCGAACTACGTCTACAAGAACGCGGGCCAGCAGGACGTTACTGGCTCACTCACCGCGCTGCAGAAGCAGGACATCGCGGCGACGCAGATCCAGATCAACGTCGTTGCCGATGGCGGCAACAACAACAATGGCTCTGCGGTCTGGACCTACACGGTCCCCGACCACGTCTTCGACTTCCTCGCAGCCGGCGAAACGCTGACGCTGACCTACATGGTTCGCGTCGATACCAATTTCGCGGTGAACCCGGAGTCCAAGTTCATCCCGATCACCATCACGATCACGGGGACGAACGACAAGCCTACCGTCGCGACATCGGGTGGCACCGTCATCGAGAAGGTCGGGACAGGCAACGAGGCTCTGGACACCATCACGGGCACGGTCACGTTTGCCGACGTCGATCTGACGGACCGGCCGATCGTGAGCGCGGCGCTCTCGTCGACCCAGCCGTTCAAATATCTCGATGCTGAAGGCAACGATATCACCGCGACGCTGACGCCGGAGCAACGCGCCGCGATCGCCGCCGTCGAGGTGCCGCTGACCGTGGTGCAGGGCGCGGGAAACAGCAACAACGGCTCGGCCACCTGGACCTACAGCGTTCCCGACCATCTCTTCGATTTCCTCGCCGAAGGCGAGACGCTGACCCTCAATTATGTGGTGCAGGTCGATGACGGGCACGGCGGTGTGGTCAGCACGCCGATCAGCGTGTCCATCAACGGTGCGGACGTCAATGTCGAGGGCACCAACGACGTGCCGACGATCGTCGAAGACTCCACGATCCCGACCGGCGCGGTGACGGAGGATGCGACGCCCCTGACGGCCGAGGGTACCATCGCCTTCAACGACCCTGATCTCACGGACACGCACAGCGCGAGCTTCGCCCTGAAGTCGACGACGTCGAGCGCGCATCTGCCCGGCTTCAGCGACGGCAGCTCGCATATCGGCACTTTCGCGCTTCTGCCGGTGAGCGAGAGCCCCGGCGTCAGCACGCGAGGGTCGGTGGGCTGGACCTTCACGCTCGACGATAACGATCCGGTGCTGCAGTCGCTGGCCGAAGGCCAGACCATCACGCAGGTCTACACCGTTACCGTCGACGATCATCACGGCGGAACGGTCACCCAGGACGTCACGGTCACCATTACCGGGACCAACGATGCGCCGACCGTGACCAGCAGCGCCGCGGCGGCGACGGGCAAAGTCATCGAGGACACGGCCCTGTCGCTGTCGATCGACGGCACGCTGGCAATCCAGGATCTGGACCTGATCGACACCCATACGGCGCAGGCGGTGTTCAAGTCCTCGTCCTCGAGCGCGCATCTGCCGGGCTTTGTTGAGGGCGCTACGAATATCGGCACCTTCACGATCGATCCTTCGGTGCTCGAATCCAACACCGACACCAACAACGGCGCCACGCTGGGTTGGCACTTCACGCTCGACAACAGCAATGCGATGCTGCAGTCGCTGGCGGAAGGTCAGACCATCACCCAGGTCTACACCGTCACCTTCACCGACAATCACAATGCGACGGTCACGCAGGACGTCACCGTCACCATCACGGGAGTCAACGATGCGCCGACCGTGACCAGCGATGCCTTGGCGGCAACGGGCGAGGTCACCGAGGACACCGGTCCGACATTGTCGATTGACGGCACACTGGCGATCCAGGACCTCGACCTGATCGACACTCATACCGCGCAGGCGGTGTTCAAGTCGTCATCCGTCAGCTTGGCTCTGCCGGGGTTCGACGCCAACAGCACGAACATCGGCACGTTCACGATCGATCCGTCGGTGCTCGAATCCAGCACCGACACCAACAACGGCGCTACGCTGGGCTGGCACTTCACGCTCGACAACAACGACGCGCTGCTGCAATCGCTCGCGCAGGGCCAGACCATCACCCAGGTCTACACCGTCACGTTCGATGACCACCACGGCGGCACCGTCAGCCAGGATGTCACCGTCACGATCAACGGCGTCAACGACGCGCCGACGATCACGAGCGATGCGGCCGCGGCGACAGGCGCGGTCACCGAGGATGAGGGTTCGTCGCTGTCGGCATGCGGCACGCTGGCGATCCAGGACGTCGACCTGACCGACACCCACACGGCGCAGTGGTCGTTCAAATCGTCGTCCGTCAGTTCGGCTCTGCCGGGCTTCGAGGACGACAGCACGAATATCGGCACCTTCACGATCGACCCGGTGTCCGAATCCAGCACCGACACCAGCAACGGCGCGACGCTGGGCTGGCACTTCACGCTGGACAATAGCGATCCCGTGCTGCAGTCGCTGGCGGAGGGGCAGACCATCACCCAGGTCTACACCGTCACCTTTACCGACGATCACGGCGCGCAAGTCTCGCAGGACGTCACCGTCACGATCACCGGCACCAACGATGCGCCGGCCGTCTCCTATGTGACATCGAACTACATGAACTTCGACGGCCAGACCATCGCGGTCGGCGACGTGCCGACGGTCGCCACCGATGACGTGACGCTGGACGGCTGGGTGAACTGGAGCGGGGGCGCCAATCCCGATCACGGCCAGATTCTGTTCTACAACGGCAACACCTCGACCACCGGCTTCGGTCTCCTTGGCACCGTCAACGCCGATGGCACTATGGAGCTGCAGATTCTCGCGGGCGGCGTCCAGATCGCCGATACCGGCGTGGCGCTCACCGCGTCGCAGTGGCACAACATCGCGCTGACCCGCGACAACGGCACCTTCACGCTCTATCTCGACGGAAACCTCGAATATTCGCAGTCATGGACGGTCAACCCGATCGACGGCAGTCCGTCGAATCCGTCGGCGTCCTACATGATGATCGGCGCCGCGAGTGACCCAGGTGCGGCGGGCTTTGGAGCGGAAGGCTTCTTCGGCTCGATCGCCGATGTCAGTGTCTGGACCACTGCGCTCACGCAGACGCAGATCCAGTCGATCGATTTCACCGGCCTCACCGGCAGCGAGGCGAATCTCGCCGCGTATTATCAGCTCGGCGACGGCAGCGGGACCACGGCCACCAATATGGTCAACTCCGCCCACAGCCTCGCAATCGAGGGCACTGCAGACTGGGCCAGCGGGACCTCCGGCCCGGGCGGCGCCGTCGCCGATCTGATGGAAACCAATGCCGGCCAGCTTTCGCATGGCGTGCTGGCGGTCTCCGACGTCGACGCGATCGATCACGTCACGGTGTCGGTCAGCCAGGTGCAGGTCTCTCTCGACGGCGTGCCGCAAACCGGCGACGTCGGCGGGCTGTCGCATGCGGACCTTTTGAACTATCTCATCGTGCCGTCCGGCGACATCCTCGACGGCACGGCCAGCTACGCCCAGTTCACCTGGAATTTCAATTCGGGCAGCCAGGCCTTCGACTTCCTCGCCGCCGGCCAGACGCTGTCGCTGCAATACACGATCGTTCCGTCGGATGCCGAGGGCGCTGGCACGGGCGGCGTAGTCACCATCAACATCGCCGGCAGCAACGATGCGCCGACACTCGCCGATCTCCACATCGGCCCGCTCACGGACACGACCGCTGCCGACACCTTCTCCGATCTTACCGGTCAACTGGCCGGCACCGACGCGGATAGCGGCGAGACGGCGACGCTGACCTATGCCGTCCTGAACGCGGATCACCATGCCACGACGACGGTTGCGGGTCTGTACGGCTCGCTGACGGTCAACCCGGACGGCAGCTACAGCTACGTTCCCAATGCAGGGGCCATCAACGCGCTGTCGGACGGGTCCTATGCGGATATTTTCACGGTCCAGACCACGGACGCGCATGGCGCCACCGGCACGGCAACGCTCACGGTGGACGTGACCGGCGCCGACGACGCCAGCGGCCCGGTCATCGACACCACGAGCTTCTACGTCTGGCACGCCAACGAGAGCAACACCGACTTCATCACCGGTCTCTCGGTCATCGACACCGATCCCGGCGCTGCGACGGATGAGTTCAAGATCACGGCCGTAACTGCACATGATCCGGACAGCAGTGTCGCCCCGGGGGCGGCGTGCGGCTCTCTCGACGACATCAACTTGGCCCTCGCGGATGGGGTCACCTATGATCCGGGCCAAACGCCGCCGGACAATGATCAGATCACGCTGACGGTGACGGACAAGACCACCGGCCTGTTCGATACCGTCCACTTCATCTTCAACGAGGCGGGGGACACCGGCCAAGGCGTCACTCTGGAAGGCACCGACGGCAAGGACGTCATCTTCGCGACCGATACGGGCGACACGCTGACCGGCGGCGCCGGCAAGGATCAGTTCGTGTTCTCGCCGGGCGTGCTGTACGACCAGAACGGGCAACCCATCACCGACCTCTCGCACACCATCACCGATTTCACGACGGGGCTGGACAAGATCGACCTGCGGCAATTCTCGGACGTCAACTCCATTAGCAATCTCACCATCGTCCAGCAGGGCTCCGGCGACACGCTGATCACTTGGCATCAGCAGGTCACACAGCCTGAGGGCGCGCCGTTCACGGAGAACGAGTCGCTGCTGCTGAAGAACGTGATCGCGGCAAATCTCAAGGCCAGCGATTTCATCTTCCACATCACCTGATGAACGCCTTGCCCCTCCACGGCCGGCGGCTTTCTTGACCGCGGCAAAAAATCCATAATCCTCAGCTGCCAGGGCATAGCAAATCGCGCGCAGACGCTCCATGATCGGTGCGCACGGCAGGAGGCGGGACAGGAAGCCCAACCGGCATGAAACGTCTAAAAATCCTGCGGCGGTGGTTTGCGCGCAAGTTCGGCTTTGCGCGACTGATGTGCCTCGCGCTGCTGGTCCTGTTTGCCGGCGCCCGTCTCTGGGACCCGCCGCCGATCCAGGAATTGCGGCTGCGCACCTTCGACATGTTCCAGTTGATCGATCCGCGCCACAAGACGGCGCGGCCCGTCACCATCGTCGACATCGACGACAAGAGCCTCGGCAAGCTCGGCCAATGGCCGTGGCCGCGGACGCGAATCGCCGATCTGATCCAGAACCTCACCAACAACGGCGCGGTGGCGATCGGCTTCGACGTGGTGTTCTCGGAAGCCGACCGGCTCAATCCGGATCTGGTCGCGAGCCAGATGCGCTATCTCGACGAGGTCACCCGCGCCAAGCTGCGCGAGCTGCCGACCAACGACCAGATCCTCGCCGAGGCGATCAAGCGCTCGCGCGTGGTGCTGGGCGAGACCGGGCTTCCAGGCGTCTTGTCCGAGCTCGACAAGTCGCTGCCCTTCACTGGCGTCGCGACGGTCGGTGAGGAGGGCGCCGAGCGCTTCCTGTTTGAATTCCCGGGCTTGTTGCGCAACGTGCCGATCATCGAGAAGGTCGCGGCCGGTCGCGGACTGTTCTCGATCAGGACCGAGCGCGACGGTCTGATCCGCCGCGTGCCGATGATCATGCGCGCCCAGGGCAACATCATGCCCTCGCTCAGCCTCGAGGTCCTGCGCGTCGTCACCGGCACGCCGACGCTGCTGGTTCGCACCGACAAGACCGGTATCAGGGCGATCCGCCTCAAAGGCGTAGAGATTCCGACCGACAAGAACGGCCAGCTTTGGGTGCATTACGCCCGCCGGGATCCTTCGATCTACGTCTCCGCGGCCGACGTGCTCGACAACAGCGTGTCGCCGAGCAAGATCGCCGGCAAGCTGGTGCTGATCGGCACCTCCGCGGGCGGGCTCAACGACATCAAAACCACGCCGGTGTCCTCGACCATGCCGGGGGTCGAGATCCATGCTCAGGTGCTGGAGAGCGTGCTGAGCGGCGCGGTGATCTCCCAGCCGAACTATGCGCTCGGCGTCGAACTGATCGCCGCGCTGGTCATCGGTCTGCTCGTCATCGTCTTTACGCCAAACCTCGGCCCCGTGCGCTTGGTGCTTGCGGGCGCGATGTTCGCTGCCATTCTGGTCGGCGTGTCCTGGTTCTTCTACGCGCAGTACCGCTACCTCATCGATTTCACCTATCCGCTGCTGTCGACCACCGCGGTCTACCTAACGCTGATCTTTGCCAGCTTCGTGCGCGAGCAGCGCCAGCGCGTGCAGATCCGCGGGCAATTCGCGCAATACATGTCGCCGGTGCTGGTCGAGCAGCTCGTGCAGTCGCCGGAAAAGCTCGTGCTCGGCGGCGAGGAGCGCGAGATGACGATCATGTTCTCCGACGTGCGCGGCTTCACAACGATCTCGGAGAGCTACAAGGACGATCCGCAAGGGTTGATCGAGCTCATGAACCGCTTCCTGACGCCGCTGACCGACGTCATCATCGAGCGCAAGGGCTACATCGACAAATACATGGGCGACGCCATCATGGCGTTCTGGAACGCGCCGCTCGACGATGCCGAGCACGAGGTCAATGCCTGCGAGGCCGCGATCCAGATGCTGCAGCAGATCGACGCGGTCAACAAGGAGCGCGAGCAGGAAGCCGCCGACGGCGGCCACGTCTACATTCCGCTTAATGTCGGCATCGGTCTCAACACCGGCATCGGCGTGGTCGGCAACATGGGCTCCGACCTGAAGAAGAACTACTCGGTGCTCGGCGACAGTGTGAACCTGGCCTCGCGCCTTGAGGGGCAGACCAAGGAATACGGCTTCCCGATCATCGTCGGCTCCAGGACGGCGGTCGCCGCCAAGGACAAGTTCGCGATCCTCGAGCTCGACTTCATCATGGTCAAGGGCAAGACCGAGCCGGAGGTGATCTACGCCATCGCCGGCCGCGAAGACGTGATGCATTCGGGTGCCTTCCAGCGCCTGCGCAACATCACCATCGAAATGCTGGGCTGCTACCGCAATCGCGACTGGCAGGGCGCACTGGACGCCATCGAGCGCGGCCGCCGCAGCGAAGACGCCGACACGCTGGAAAAGCTGTTCAGGCTCTATGAAGCGCGGATCAGGGATTTCCAGCTCACGCCGCCGCCGGAAGGATGGACGGGAGCGTACGCGCTGCTGACGAAGTAGTTGCCTTCGTCACCGCTCCCGTAGGGTGGGCAAAGGCGCGAAGCGCCGTGCCCACCATCCGCTCTCACCGAGGTCGAATGGTGGGCACGCTACGCTTTGCCCACCCTACGAGACTGAGTGTTTTGCGCGAGTGTGCCTTCTAACCAAATGTCTGCCGAAGCTGAGGGCCCGCCTCACTCCACCCCGATCGTCGTCAAATCCTGGAACCAGTGCTGCGCCTGCACGAACTGCTTGATCTTCGGCGAGAGCGCGTGGGGATTGGTGTCGTGGACCACCCAGACCAGCGCAGCATCGTTCACGATCAGCGCATGCGCCTGCGCCAGCAGTGCGTCCTGTTTGGCGGAATCGAAGGTCTGCTTGGCCTCGTCGATCAACGCATCGACCTCAGGGTTCTTGTAGCCGCCCCAGTTGACGCCAACAGGCGCGATCTGCCCGGAATGGAAGAAGCGGACAATGGCGTAGAGCGGATCCGAGGTGACATAGGCGATGTTGTTGGCGGTGATGCCGGCGTTCATCTCGTCGGCCGCGCCCTTGCGCCAGTGTGTATATAGTGTCTCGAGCTCGACGACCTTGAAGTCGATCTCGATGCCGATCTCCTTGAAACTCTGCTGCAGGAATTCGTTCATCGGCAGCGACAGCATCTGGCCGGTGCCGCCCTGCGCGATGATGAAGGTGGTCTTCAGCGGCTTCGCCTTGGAGTAGCCGGCCTCTTCGACCAGCTTCTTCGCTGCGGCGAGATCGTATTTCAGCTCGAAGCTCGGTTTGCCGAACCACGGGCTGGACGGATCGACCTGACCCTTGGCTGGCTTTGCCAAGCCGTTCATCAGCCCGACCACCGCCTCGCGATCGATCGCGAGGTTCAGCGCCTTGCGCAGGCGGATGTCGGTCCAGGGCGAGCCCGGCAGCACGCTGAGATGATAATTCCAGACATGCGGCGTGATGTTGTCGACGAGCTTCATGCCGGCGGCTTTCAGCTGCGGCACGGCATCCGGCGCGGGCGTTTCGATCAGGTCGACTTGCCCCGCAAGCAGCGCGTTGGTGCGCGTCAGCGCCTCCGGCATTGGCACCAGCACGATCTTGTCGGCCTTGGGAATGCGCTTCTTGTTCCAGTAGTCGGGGTTCTTGGTGAGCTCCGCGAGCTCGCGCGGCACCAGCTTCGTCAGTTTTAACGGTCCGGTGCCCGACGGCTGGCTGGCGAACTTGTCCCAGTCCTTGCCGAGCTTGTCGTATTGCGCCGGGCTCGACACCAGGAACCACAGCATCTGATAGGGAAAGAAGGAATCGACCGTCTTGGTTGTGATCTCCACCGTGAAGTCGTCGATCTTGGCGTAGCTCGCGACCGAGGGCAGTCGGGTCTTCACCTGCGCGCTCTGCCGCTTGTCGAATTGCGGCGCCTTGTCGTTGAGGACCTTGTCCAGATTCCAGATCACCGCGTCGGCATTGAACTCGCTGCCGTCGTGAAACTTCACGCCTTTGCGCAAAGTGAAGCGCCATTTGGTCTTGTCGGCATCGTCGACCTTCCATTCGGTGGCGAGCCCCGGCACCAGCTTGCCAGGGCGATCGGCGACGTCCATCTCCCAGGCGATCAAGGGATCGTAGATCGTGTAGGCGGTGAACTGATAAGCGCCGGCGCCGCGATCGGGCTGGCCCGTCGTCAGCGGAATGTCCGCCATCGAGATGCCGTAGCGTACGACACTTTCGGCGCGCGCCGAGATTGCGGAGGCCGCCAGCGCAAGCACGGCGAGACAGGTCGACAGTCGAATACGCATTGGCCCAAGGCTCCCAGGAGACATCGGGACCAAACTTGCAATCTTGATGCCAGAATAGGCAGGGCGATGCGTTCGCCCGCGCGCGCCTCACAAGGACTTGTCGTCGCAGTGACAAATGGCAGAATAAGTTTCTCTTTGGCATAGCCATTGCATACGATTGCATCAAAAATAGTCATTGAAGCCGGAAAAGGATTGAGGCGATGCTTATCAAGAAAAACAAGACACATGCCGCGCTGATCGCGCTCCTGGCGCTCGGCACGGCGGCCGCATGTCCGCGCGTCGCCAGTGCCGAAACTGTGCTGCGCATCGGCATGACCGCCGCCGATATTCCGCGCACGCTGGGCCAGCCCGACCAGGGTTTTGAAGGCAACCGCTTCACCGGCCTCACCATGTATGACGGGCTTACCGGCTGGGACCTGTCCTCGGCCGACAAGGCGAGCGTGGTGATCCCGGGCCTTGCCACCGAGTGGAAGGTCGACGACGCCGACAAGACCAAGTGGGTCTTCAAGCTGCGTCCCGGCGTGACCTTCCATGACGGCTCGCCGTTCAATGCGGACGCCGTGGTATGGAATGTCGAGAAGGTCTTGAAGCAGGACGCGCCGCAATTCGACGCCAGCCAGGTCGGCGTCACGGCCTCGCGCATGCCGACGCTGGCGTCTGCGAAGAAGATCGACGACATGACGGTCGAGCTCACCACCAAGGAGCCCGACAGCTTCCTGCCGATCAACCTCACCAATTTGTTCATGGCGAGCCCGGCGAAGTGGCAGGCCTTTTACGATAAGGCCGAAGGCGCTGACGCCAAGGCGAAGTCGCAAGCCGCCTGGACCGCCTTCGCCAGGGACGCCTCGGGCACCGGCCCGTGGAAGATGGCGAGCTTCACCCCGCGCGAACGGCTCGAGCTGGTCAAGAACGCGAACTACTGGGACAAGGCTCGTGTGCCCAAGGTCGACAAGATGGTGCTGCTGCCGATGCCGGAAGCCAACGCGCGCACCGCGGCGCTGCTCTCGGGGCAGGTCGATTGGGTCGAGGCCCCGGCGCCGGATGCGCTGCCCGAGCTCAAGCAGCGCGGCTTCAAGCTCTACGCCAACGAGCAGCCGCATGTCTGGCCGTGGCAATTCTCGCGTGTCGAAGGCTCGCCCTGGAACGACATCCGCGTGCGCAAGGCCGCGAACCTCTGTGTCGACCGCGAGGGCCTGAAGGATGGCCTGCTTGCCGGCCTGATGGTGCCGGCGACCGGCACCTTCGAGCCCGGTCATCCCTGGCGCGGCAAGCCGAGCTTCGAGATCAAGTATGATAAGGCGGCTGCACAAAAGCTGATGCAGGAGGCCGGCTTCGGTCCGAACAAGAAGCTGACGGTAAAGACCCAGACCTCCGCCTCCGGCTCGGGCCAGATGCAGCCATTGCCGATGAACGAATATCTCCAGCAGGCCCTGGCCGAATGCTATTTCGACGTGCAGCTCGACGTCATCGAATGGAACACGCTGTTCACCAACTGGCGCCGCGGCGCCAAGGATCCCTCAGCCAACGGCGCGAACGCGACCAACGTCACCTATGCGGCGATGGACCCGTTCTTCGCGCTGGTGCGCTTCCTGCAATCGGGCATGGCGCCGCCGGTGTCGAACAATTGGGGCTTCATCAACAACCCCAAATTCGACGACCTCGTGAAGAAGGCGCGCCAGACCTTCGATCCCGCTGCGCGTGACGCTGCGCTGGCCGAGCTGCACGCGGCCTCCGTCGACGACGCCGCCTTCCTCTACGTCGCCCACGACGTCGGCCCTCGCGCCATGAGCCCGAAGGTGACAGGCGTCGTGCAGCCGAAGAGCTGGTTCATCGACTTCTCGCCGGTGTCGATGAAGCAATAATTCGCGCCGCGTGCTCAGTGTACCCTCTCCCCCTGTGGGAGAGGGTGGCTTCGCGTTAGCGAAGCCGGGTGAGGGGTCTCTCTCCGCGGATGCGAACCTCTCGATCGCTGCAATGTCATCCGCGGAAACAACCCCTCATCCGGCGCTTCGCGCCACCTTCTCCCACAAGGGGAGAAGGAAAGAAAAGAAACAACGTGCTTACCTATATCGCCAGACGCATCGTCTACGTCGTCCCGATCGTCATCAGCGTGGCGCTGGTGTGCTTTCTGCTCGTGCACATCACGCCGGGCGAT
Source organism: Bradyrhizobium zhanjiangense (assembly GCF_004114935.1). NCBI lineage: Bacteria > Pseudomonadati > Pseudomonadota > Alphaproteobacteria > Hyphomicrobiales > Nitrobacteraceae > Bradyrhizobium > Bradyrhizobium zhanjiangense. Next base: position 8,986,140 of record NZ_CP022221.1, on the reverse strand, counting down.
CCGCTCGTGGCCGTGCTGCCGGCTGACGCCTCGCAGGAGCTCGCCGCGCAGCTGCGCGCCGCCTACGGCTTCGACCGGCCGCTGCCGGTGCAGTTCGGGCTCTGGTTGCTGCGCGCGCTGCATGGCGATCTCGGCAATTCCATCGCCACGGGGCGTCCCGTGCTGGCCGAGGTCATGCGCGCGGTCGGCAACACCGTCACGCTGGCGATTGCCGCGGCCATCATCGGCTTCACCATGGGCATCCTGTTCGGCCTGATCGCCGGCTATTTTCGCGAGACCTGGATCGACAAGGTCGCGACCTCCTTCGCGATCGCCGGCGTCTCGGTGCCGCATTACTGGCTCGGCATGCTGCTCGTCATCATCTTCTCGGTCCAGCTGAACTGGCTGCCCGCGGTCGGCGCCGGGCCGAGCGGCTCCAACTCCTGGACCTGGGACTGGGCGCACCTGAAATATCTGGTGTTGCCGGCGATCACGACCTCGGTGATCCCGATGGGCATCGTCACCCGCACGGTGCGCGCGCTCACCGGCGACATCCTCAGCCAGGATTTCGTCGAGGCGCTGCGGGCCAAGGGCCTGCGTGAAACCGGCGTGTTCCGCCATGTCATCAAAAACGCCGCGCCCACTGCGCTCGCGGTGATGGGGCTCCAGCTGGGTTACATGCTCGGCGGCTCGATCCTGATCGAGACCGTGTTCTCCTGGCCGGGTTCGGGCTTCCTGCTCAACTCCGCGATCTTCCAGCGCGACCTGCCGCTGCTGCAAGGCACGATCCTGATCCTGGCGCTGTTCTTCGTGTTCCTCAATCTCTTGGTCGACATCGCGCAAGCCGCGATCGACCCGCGCATCAAGCGGGGCTAGCGGGATGAGTTTAGCTACTGCCACGCAAAAGCTGCGCTCCCTCCCCCGCCTGCGGGGGAGGGTAGGGGAGAGGGTGTCTGCGCAATCGAGAACCCCCAAGAGGAGAGAACCCTCACCCGCGCCTTCGGCGCGACCTCTCCCGCGAGCGGGAGAGGTGCACCGCGTCCTTGGCGTGCACCGATTGCATCAATACCGACCGGGAGCCAGCCGATGAGCGAGCTTCCATTGTCCGCCACCGCCGATGCCGCGCTTCAGGCCGCACCCGCCACCAGGGCGCGCGGCTATTGGGCGACCGTCGGCCGCCGTATCATGCGCGACAAGGTCAGTATGGCCTGCGCGCTCGTGCTGCTGCTGATCTTCCTCTCCGCGATCCTCGCGCCGTGGCTCGGTCTCGAAGACCCCTACAAGGGCTCGATGATCCGCCGCCTTCGCCACATCGGCACCGCTGGCTATCCGCTCGGCACCGACGAGCTCGGCCGCGACATGCTGGCGCGGCTGATCTATGGCGGGCGGCTGTCGCTGGTCATCGGCATTTTGCCGGTGATCTTTGCCTTCTGCATCGGCACCTCGCTCGGTCTTGTTGCCGGCTATGTCGGCGGCAGGCTCAACACCGCGATCATGCGCACGGTCGACGTGTTCTACGCTTTTCCCTCCGTGCTGCTGGCGATCGCCATCTCCGGCGCGCTGGGAGCGGGCATCCTCAATTCCATCGTGTCGTTGACCGTCGTGTTCGTGCCGCAGATCACCCGCGTCGCCGAGAGCGTCACCACCGGCGTGCGCAACATGGACTTCGTCGAAGCCGCGCGCGCCTCCGGCGCGGGGGCCTTCACCATCATGCGCGTGCACATCCTCGGCAACGTGCTCGGCGCCATCTTCGTCTATGCCACCAGCCTGATCTCGGTCTCGATGATCCTGGCCGCCGGCCTTTCCTTCCTCGGCCTCGGCACCAAGCCGCCGGAGCCGGAATGGGGCCTGATGCTCAACACCTTGCGCACCGCGATCTACGTCAATCCCTGGGTTGCAGCGTTGCCGGGTGCGATGATCTTCGCGGTCTCGATCTGCTTCAACCTGCTCTCGGACGGCCTGCGCAGCGCCATGGACATCAGGAACTAACGATGATGAGAGAGACGCGGTCTTTCATGGCGTTGCTGGTGCCACACCTCTCCCGAAGGGAGAGGTCGGATTGCATCGCAAGATGCAATCCGGGTGAGGGGTTACGCTCCACCGAGTTTGCCGCGCCCCCTCACCCGACGCTACGCGCCGACCTCTCCCCGGTGGGGAGAGGTGGAGGACCGCGGCCATGAGCGAGAGTAACACATCCGTCGAAATGCTGGAGCAAGTCGAAGACCGCGGCGGCGTTGCGCAGCCGCTGCTTCAGGTCTCCGGCCTGACAAAACACTTCCCCGTGCGCGGCGGGCTGTTCGCCGCGAAGCGCACCGTGCGCGCTGTCGACAACGTCTCCTTCTCTGTCGCCAAGGGCGAGACCGTCGGCATCGTCGGCGAATCCGGCTGCGGCAAGTCGACCACCGCGCGGCTCTTGATGCATCTGATGCCGCGCGATACCGGCGACATCATCTATGACGGCATGATCGTCGGCCAGTCGCTAAGCTTGCGCGAGCTTCGCCGCGGCATGCAGATGGTGTTTCAGGATTCCTACGCCTCGCTCAATCCGCGCCTCACGATCGAGGAATCCATCGCCTTCGGCCCCAAGGTCCACGGCATGGCCGACGGCGCGGCGCGCAATCTGGCGCGCGAGCTGCTCGGCAAGGTCGGCCTGCGTCCGGAAAACTTCGCCAGCCGCTATCCGCACGAGATCTCCGGCGGCCAGCGCCAGCGCGTCAACATCGCGCGAGCCCTGGCGCTGTCGCCGCGGCTGGTGATCCTGGACGAGGCCGTCTCCGCGCTCGACAAATCCGTCGAGGCGCAGGTGCTCAATCTGCTCGCCGATCTCAAGCGCGAGTTCGGCCTGACCTATCTCTTCATCAGCCACGATCTCAACGTCGTGCGCTACATCAGCGACCGCGTGCTGGTGATGTATCTCGGCGAGGTGGTCGAGCTCGGCCCGGTCGACCAGGTCTGGGACCAGCCGGCGCATCCCTATACGCGCGCGCTGCTGGCGGCGATGCCGTCCTCCGATCCTGATAGCCGCACCGAGACGCCGCCGATCACGGGCGATCCGCCCAATCCGATCGATCCGCCCTCGGGCTGCCGCTTCCACACCCGATGTCCGTTTGCGGAGCCGCTCTGCGCAAATGCGACACCAAAGCTCACTGCGCTCGATAATATGGGCCACGAGGCCGCGTGCTACATGGCGATTCCGGGTTCAGGCCATAGCCGTGCGCCTAGGGAGAAGACCGCATGACGAGACCGACACCGAAAGAGATCAAGCCGATGGCGCAGATCGCCGGCGTCCCCGTGGATGACGAGATCGCGACGCGCATCTCCAATTCCATTGGCCCGGCCTTCGAAGGCTTTGCGGCCATTGCCGGCACGCTGCCGTTCGACCTCGAGCCTGCGCTCTATCCGATCGCGCAGACGCAGAAGGTGTCGAAATGAGCATCGAGCCTGCCTTGATGACGCTCACCGAGGTCGCGCGTGCGATCGCGATGAAGCAGCTGTCCTCGCATGAGGTGACGCGCACGCTGCTGCACCGCATCGCGCAGTGGCAGCCGCATCTCAATGCCTTCATGTCGATTGAAGCGGAGGCCGCGCTCAAGGCGGCCGAGACCGCCGACGCCGAGCTCGCCAGGGGCAATGTCCGTGGTCCGCTGCACGGCGTGCCGCTCGCGCACAAGGACATGTATTACGACGCCGGCAAGGTCGCGACCTGCGGCTCGCTGATCCGCCGCGACTACGTGCCGACCGTGACCTCCACCGCCTTGCAGCGGTTGAAGGATGCCGGGCAGGTCCGGCTCGGCACGCTGCACCTCGCCGAGTTCGCCTATGGCCCGACCGGGCACAACGCTCATTACGGCCCGGTGCGCAATCCCTGGAACGTTGCCCACATTACCGGCGGCTCGTCGTCCGGCTCCGGTTCGGCGGTTGCGGCGCGACTGACCTATGCGGCGCTCGGCTCGGACACCGGCGGCTCGATCCGCATGCCCGCGCATTTCTGCGGCGTCACGGGTCTCAAGACCACCGTCGGCCGGGTCAGCCGCGCCGGCGCGATGCCGCTGTCGCAATCGCTCGACACGGTCGGCCCGCTCGCCCGCACCGCCGAGGACTGCGCGCTGCTGCTGGCGCTGATCGCCGGTGCGGACCCCGCAGATTCGACCTGTAGCCACGAGCCGCTGTCGGACTATGTCGCCGCGACCAAGGGCTCGCTGAAGGGCCTGAAGGTGGGGGTGCCCGCGTCCTTCTATGTCGACGATCTCGACAGCGAGGTCGCGCGGGTGCTGGACGAAACCATCGCTGTGCTCAAGCGCGAGGGCGCCGACATCGTCGCGGTCGAGCTGCCGGATCAGCGGCAATTGTCCTCGGCGAGCCAGCTCGTGCTCGCGGCTGAAGCCGCCGCCTTCCACAAGCGCTGGATGATCGAGCGTCCGCAGGATTACAGCGCGCAGGTCCTGATGCGGCTTCAGAACGGGCTCGCCGTTCCCGCCATCACCTATCTCGAGGCGATGCGCTGGCGCGGCCCGGCACTCGCTGCGCACAACGCGGCCACCGCGGGTGTGGATGCGGTGATCGCACCGGCTTCCCCGGTGCCGGCGCCGACGATCGAGGAAAGCGATGTCGGCGGCGGTCCGAACGCGCCGGCGCTGTTGCAGCGGCTGACGCTGTTCACCCGCCCGGTGAATTTCCTCGGCCTGCCGTCGCTCACGGTGCCGTCCGGCTTCACCAGAAGCGGCCTGCCTGTAGGCATGCAGCTGATCGGCCGCTCCTTCGATGAAGCCACCTTGCTCACCATCGGCGCCGCGTTCCAGCGCGTCACCGACTACCACGATCGATTGCCGAAACTGCCGTCATGACAAAGCTCGTCGAGATCTCAGGCCTCAACATCCGCTTCACCGGCGAGCGCACGGTCTATGCCGTGAACGATCTCAGCCTCTCGCTCGGCAACAGTGAGGTGCTGGGCCTGCTCGGCGAGTCCGGCTCGGGCAAGAGCGTGACGTTGCGTGCGCTGATGCGGCTGCTGCCGAAGAAGCGCACGCAGATTTCGGGCAGGGTCAACGTGCTGGGCCGCGACGTGCTCGCCATGAACGACGAGGAGCTCTCGTCGTTCCGCGGCCAGACCGTCTCGATGATCTTCCAGGAGCCCGCGCTCGCGCTCGATCCGGTCTACACCATCGGCGCGCAGATTGCCGAGAGCGTAGTGCGCCATGAAGGCAGGAGTTTTGCGGAAGGGCGGGCGAGGGCGCTCGACATGCTCGAGGTCGTGCGCATCCCCTCGGCCAAGCGCCGGCTGGATGCCTATCCGCACGAAATGTCCGGCGGCATGCGCCAGCGCGCGATGATCGCACTCGCACTGGCCTGCCGTCCCAAGATATTGCTCGCGGACGAGCCAACCACCGCGCTCGATGCCACCGTGCAGATCCAGATCCTCTTGCTGCTGCGGGAGCTGCAGCGCGAGTTCGGCATGTCCGTCATCTTCGTCACCCATGACATCGGCGTCGCCATCGAGATCTGCGACCGCGTCGCGGTGATGTATGCCGGCCAGATCGTGGAGCAGGGGAGCCTGCGCGACATCGTCCGTTCGCCGGTGCATCCCTATGCCAAGGGCCTGCTTGCCTCCACCATCCACGGCGCCAAGCGCGGGCAGCGGCTCGAAACCATTCCCGGCACCCCGCCCTCGCTGGCCGAGAAACCCCACAACTGCTCCTTCGCCCCCCGCTGCAAGTTCGCCGAGCCGCGCTGCCTGGAGCAGCTGCCTGCGAATGTGGAGGTGGGACCGGGCCGGGCGGCGAGGTGCGTGCTGGCGGAGCGGGTCACCGCATTGTCGTAATACTGAGCGCACCGGCCAGGGCCTGCTCTACTGTGCATGGGGTTGTTTTCGACATTTTTTGTCTGCACTGCCGCAACCGGCCAGCCACGAACGCCATTCAGACCCCATTCATCCCGATTCCGGTTCCATGCGGCCATTCACGCCAGAGGGACCTCACTTATGTACATTTCCAACGAAGGCTTGCTCGTCATCCTGTTCGTCGGCCTGGTCGCCGGCTGGCTGGCCGGAAAGATCGTGAGGGGCGCCGGGTTCGGCATCATCGGCGACATCGTGATCGGCATCGCCGGGGCCCTGGTGGCAAGCCTCTTGTTCCCAAAGCTCGGCATTCGTCTCGGCACCGGCCTCGTCTCCGAGATCGTCTATTCCGCCATTGGTGCCGTCATTCTGCTTCTGGTGGTACGGCTGGTGCGCGGCGGGGGCCGGTTCTAGCCGGCGTTCGGCAGATCGGAGCTTGCGGCCTCTCCCTTTTCCGGGGAAGAGCCTGAAAGCCTGCAAGAAAAAGCCGCAAGCCTGTGAAATTCCGGACTTGCGCGGAAGTCTATCAGGGGTAGATGTGGCCCATCAGGGCCCCGGATTAATTCGACTGCGTTGACGGCCGGAAAACAGATGTTAATCCGAGGCGAGTACCCTGAATCGCCTTTGAAATCAGGGGCATTGCCCCTCACCCGAAAGAGATCAGACTGATGGCAGCCATCCCTGGCGTCCGCCGTTCAGAGCTCGGTGACGCCTTGCGCGCTTGTCGCATGGCGTTCGTCGGCGTCGGCCTGATGAGCTGCATGATCAACCTGCTCTATCTGACCGGGTCGATCTTCATGCTGGAGGTCTACGACCGGGTGCTGCCGAGCCGCAGCATCCCGACCCTGGTCGGCCTGATCATCCTCGCCAGCTTCCTCTACATGGCGCAGGGCGTGCTCGACATGATCCGCAACCGCATTCTGGGGCGGATCGGCACTTCGCTCGACGAGGCCCTCAACAAGCGCGTGTTCGACACCATCGTGCGACTGCCGCTGCTGGTCGGCAGCCGCAACGAGGGTCTCCAGCCGCTGCGCGACCTCGACAATGTCCGTTCCTTCCTCGGCGGCATGGGCCCAAGCGCGTTCTTCGACCTGCCCTGGCTGCCGCTCTATCTCGCCATCTGCTTCGCCTTCCACGTCCTGATCGGCATCACCGCGCTGGTCGGCGCCATCATCCTGGTCGGTCTGACGCTGGTCACCGAATTCATGTCCCGCCAGCCGGCGAAGGAGGCGATGGGGCTTGCCGCCCAGCGCAACGATCTCGCCCAGGCCAGCCGCCGCAACGCCGAAGTCATGGTGTCCATGGGCATGGCCAGCCGCATGAATCAGCGCTGGAGCGAGGCCAACGAAAAATATCTGGCCGGCAATCAGCGCGCGAGCGACGTCGCCGGCGGTCTCGGCGCGGTCGCAAAGGTGCTGCGCATGATGCTGCAATCGGCCGTGCTCGCGGTTGGTGCCTATCTCGTCATCCATCAGGAGGCGACCGCCGGCATCATCATCGCCGGCTCGATCCTCTCCGCCCGCGCGCTCGCGCCGGTCGATCTGGCGATTGCGCACTGGAAATCCTTCGTCGCGGCCCGCCAGAGCTGGCAGCGTCTCACGCGGCTCCTCGAGCAGATGCCGGCGCAGGCGATGCCGACCCAATTGCAGGCACCCACCAGCCGGCTCTCGGTCGAAGGCGTCGCCATGGTGCCGCCCGGCGACCAGCGCCTCATCGTCCAGGACATCACCTTCGCGCTGACCGCCGGCAACGGCCTTGGCGTGATCGGGCCGAGCGGCTCGGGCAAGTCGTCGCTGATCCGCGCGCTGGTCGGCGTCTGGCAGCCGGTGCGCGGCAAGGTGCGGATCGACGGCGCGGCGCTCGACCAATGGTCGTCCGACGTGCTCGGCCGCCACATCGGCTACCTGCCGCAGGACGTCGAATTGTTCGGCGGCACCATCGCGCAGAACATCAGCCGGTTCGATCCCGAGGCCACCTCCGACGCGATCATCGCCGCGGCCAAGGAGGCCGGCGTGCACGAGATGATCATCAAGATGCGCGAGGGCTACAACACGCAAGTCGGCGAGCAGGGCGCCGCGCTCTCCGCAGGCCAGGCGCAGCGCGTTGCGCTGGCGCGCGCGCTCTACGGCAATCCGTTCCTGATCGTACTCGACGAGCCCAACTCCAATTTGGACACTGAAGGCGATGAGGCGCTGACCCGCGCCATCCGCTCGGCGCGCGAGCGCGGCGCCATCGTCGTCGTGGTGGCGCACCGGCCGATCGGGGTCGAGGCGGTCGACCAGATCCTGGTGCTGCGTGACGGCCGCATGCAGACTTTCGGTCCCAAGGAGCAGGTGCTCGCCCAGGTGCTCCAGCCGCGCGTGACGCCGCCGGCGCCGATCAAGATCGTGAGCGAAGGTGGAGTACCCAAGCCATGAGCACGTTGGCGATCGGCGGCCCGAAGCCTGCCGCAAAGAAGACCGTGCGCGATTCGATCAAGTTTCACCTGGTGCTCGGGCTTGGGATCGTGCTGGTCCTGGTCGTCGGTTTTGGCGGCTGGGCCTCGACGGTGCTGATCTCGGGCGCGCTGATCGCGCCGGGGCAGATCGTGGTCGAATCCAACGTCAAGAAAGTGCAGCATCCGACCGGCGGCGTGGTCGGCGAGGTGCGCGCCCGCGATGGCGACGTGGTCAAGGCCGGCGACATCGTGGTGCGGCTCGACGACACCGTCACAAAGGCCAACCTTGCCATCGTCACCAAGAATCTCGATGCTGCGCAGGCGCGCGCGGCGCGGCTCCAGGCCGAGCAGCGCGGTGTCGACAAGATCGAATTCCCGCAAAGCCTGCTCGAGCGCGTCGACGATCCTGACGTCAAGGTGCTGCTCTCCGCCGAAACCAAGCTGTTCGACGTCCGCGTCAACGGCCGCACCGGGCAGAAAGCGCAGCTGCGCGAGCGCATCACCCAGCTCAACGAGGAAATCGCAGGTCTCAGCGCCCAGGAGAAAGCCAAGGACCAGGAGATCGCGCTGGTGCAGAACGAGCTCACCGGCGTGCGCGACCTCTACGACAAGCGCCTGGTGCAGATCTCGCGCCTGACCCAGCTCGAACGCGACTCGGCGCGCCTCAACGGCGAGCGCGCGCAGTACATCGCCTCGCGCGCCCAGGCCAAGGGCAAGATCACCGAGACCGAGCTCCAGATCATCCAGATCGACAAGGACGTGGTCAGCGAGGTCTCCAAGGACCTGCGCGAGACCAACGACAAGATCGGCGAGCTGATCGAGCGCAAGGTCGCCGCCGAAGACCAGCTCCGCCGTGTCGACATCCGCGCGCCGCAGGACGGCATGGTGCTGCAATCGACGGTGCACACTGTCGGCGGCGTCGTCACCGCCGGTGATGCCCTGATGCTGATCGTGCCGCAGGCCGACGATCTCCAGGTCGAGGCCAAGGTCAACCCGGTCGACATCGACAAGCTCCAGATCGGCCAGAAGACGTTGTTGCGCCTGTCCGCCTTCAACCAGCGCACCACGCCCGAGCTCAACGGCGTCGTCAGCCGCGTGTCGCCCGACGTCACCACCGACCAGCGCACCGGCCAGAGCTATTACACCATCCGCGTCTCGATGCCGGCCGAAGAGGTCGCCCGCCTCGGCGACGTCAAGATGATTCCGGGCATGCCCGTGGAAGCCTTCGTCCAGACCGGCGACCGCACCATGCTGTCCTATCTGATGAAGCCGCTGCACGACCAGCTGATGCGCGCGTTCCGGGAGAAGTGACGCACGAAAGCGCGGCATCTCCCAGCGTCATTGCGAGCGCAGCGAAGCAATCCAGTCTGCCTCAGCGGAGAGATTTCTGGATTGCTTCGCTGCGCTCGCAATGACGACTTGGCTGTCAGTTTGCTATACTGCGATTGCAAACAGCAACCCGGCGGTCGACCATGCAATCCCCACCCTCCATCGCCACCGAATCTTTCTCCGACGCCGGCCTCGCGGTCGCACGACTCGAAGAGATTTATGAGCGCAACACAAAATTCCTGCGCGATCGGTTCGAGGCTTACGTTGGCGGCGAAACGGTCACGACGCGGGTTCGCGCTTACTATCCCTTCGTCCGTCTCACCACCGCGACGCATGCGCGGCTGGACTCGCGCTTGTCCTACGGTTTCGTCCATGGCCCCGGCGTGCACGAGACCAGCGTGACGCGGCCGGATCTGTTCCGTGCCTATCTCACCGAGCAGATCGGACTCCTGATCCAGAACCACGCGGTGCCCGTCGAGATCGGCGAGTCCACTGAGCCGATCCCGATCCACTTCGCCTATCGCCGCGACATCAACATCGAGGCCGCCATCACTACCAGCGAGAGCTCCGCCATCACGCGATCGCTGCGCGATGCGTTCGACGTGCCTGATCTCGCCACGATGGACGATTCGATCGCCGACGGCACCTTCGAGCTTCAACCCGGCGCGCCCGAGCCGCTATCCTTGTTCCGCGCGGCCCGCGTCGACTACTCGCTGCGTCGGCTTTACCACTACACCGGCACGGATCCCGAATATTTCCAGAACTTCGTGATCTTCACCAACTACCAGTTCTATGTTGACGCCTTTGCGCAGCTCTGCCAGCAGCGGCTTCAATCCGGCGAGGCTGGTCTCGATGCCTTCGTCGCGCCCGGCAATGTGATCACGTGCAATGGCGGCGCCATCAGCGGAATGGCGCCCGTGCGCGCACCGCAGATGCCGGCCTTCCACCTGGTCGCACCCGACTATCGCGGCATAACCCTGATCAATATCGGCACCGGTCCATCCAACGCGCGCAACGTCACCGACCATGTCGCCGTGCTGCGGCCGCATGCCTGGCTGATGCTCGGCCATTGCGCCGGCCTGCGCAACACGCAGCGGCTGGGCGACTACGTGCTCGCCCACGGCTACGTGCGCGAGGATCACGTGCTCGACCGCGAGCTGCCGCTGTGGGTACCGATCCCGGCGCTGGCCGAGATGCAGGTTGCGCTCGAGGAGGCGGTCGAGGACGTCACCGGCCTGGAAGGTTTTGAACTGAAGCGCCTGATGCGCACCGGCACCGTCGCGAGCGTCGACAACCGCAACTGGGAGATCTCCGGGCCGGCCGTGATCCGCCGCTTGTCGCAATCCCGAGCGGTCGCGCTCGACATGGAATCGGCCGCGATTGCCGCCAACGGCTACCGCTTCCGCGTCCCCTACGGCACGCTGCTCTGCGTCTCCGACAAGCCGCTGCATGGCGAGATCAAGCTCGCCGGCATGGCCAGCGAGTTCTATCGCCGCCGCGTCGGACAACACCTCGAGATCGGTCTGAAGGCGCTGGAGCGGCTGAAACAGCAGGAATCGGAGCGGCTGCATTCGCGAAAGCTGAGGAGCTTTGCCGAGGTCGCGTTTCAGTAGCGCGTCCGTCCCGCTTGCCGGCAGGATCTGGCAGCAAGACTGTCGCACGCCCGAGGCCGGCGTCGCCGTGAGAACGCAATCATCCCGGAATATCGCCGCCATAGCAGGGTTGTCACGTCATCCGGGGCCGCGTAGTCAGAAGCAGGAGACAGCAATGATCACAGCAATGACCAGAGTCGTCGTGCTGGGAACGTTCGCAGCGGCGCTGTTCGCTTCGCCGGTATTGGCCGCGGGCGGTGGAGGAGGCGGTGGAGGTGGTGGCACCAGCTCCACGGATCCCTATGCGGGCGCCTATTCGGATCAGAAAGTGCAGCCCACCTACCCGAAACGCTCCGACCCAAAGGCAACCCAGAAAGGCAAGAAGCCGAACAACCAGTCGAGCATCGGTGATCCCGCATTCGCGGCCGGTTACCGCACGGCCTATGACACGATCTACGAGCGCAACGATTATGCGGTCGCAATCGAGCAATTGAAGGCGCTCGGCCACGACGATCATCCGAACGTCGCCAATCTCATCGGTTACTCATATCGCAAGCTCGGCGACTACAAGCGGTCGCAGATTTGGTACGAGCGCGCGCTGAAGGCCGATCCGAATCACGTGCTGACTTGGCAGTACTATGGTCTTTGGCAGCTCGAGCAGGGTAACCGCGAGCAGGCAATGTTTCACCTGAGCCGCATCGCCGCGATCTGCGGGACCGATTGCGAGGAGTACAAGTCTCTGGCGAACGCGCTGGAAAAACCCACAGGCGCGGCCCTCGTTTACTGAGAACGCAGGGTGGGTCAGGCCCGCGGCCGTACGAAGCGCAGTCCGCTCGGCGCAATCCACTATTGCGACAATAGGTAGGTTACGCCTTTGGCTAACCCACCCTACAAATAGTGACAAGCGAAGAAATTTTCAGCATTGTCCGGCGCGGGGGCTCGACCGGGACGACTTGATGCCACTCATGCGCGACAAGATCATTGGCCATGACCTCGAACGGCTGGCCTTTCGCTTCACCATGCTGAACGACGGCGATGTGGTGCAGTGCCAGATCAGCGACGCCGCGATGGACGAGCTTGCGGGCATGCAGGGCACCGAAAGCAGCGCACGTCAGGCGCAGTTCCTGTCCCTGCGCGAGACCATCGAGCGGATCGCGTCAGACCTCTACGACGAAGCGCCGAGGTTTCAGGGCTATGTGGTGCGGATCTTTATGCGGCATTTGGGGCGGTAAGGCGCACAACGCGCCCTCAATGTCGTCCTGGCGAAGGCCAGGACCCATTGCCACCGGCTTATATTGTTTGAAGAAGCTGTGGCTCCGCCATCCGCACAACTCTCATTCGGGGTAATGGGTCCTGGCCTTCGCCAGGACGACACCGGAGATGAGGCGCGGCCGGTCCATCAACGCAAACGGCCTGCTACTCCTCCAGCTTCTTCAGCAACAATTTCAGCGCCGTCGCCGCGAACACCTGCATGTTGGCAAGCCGGTCATTGTTGCCCGTCTCCAGCGTCATCACCTCGGCCGCAGGGCCTGCCACCGCCATGCAGCTATGGCCGGCGGCGTCGCCGTAGCGGTTGCCGGTGGGGCCGGCGGCTCCGGTTTCGGACAGGCCCCAGTCGCATCCGAAGCGCGTTCGCATCCGCTCAGCAAGTAGTTTCGCATAGGGCTCCGATGAGGATCGAAAGCCCTTCATGCCGTCGTCCGAAATATCCATCAGCACATGCCTGGCGTCGCGGGTGTAGACCACGGCGCCACCGAGGAAATAGGCGGACGCGCCGGGCACGGCGAGCAGACTGGCCGAGATCAGGCCACCGGCCGAGGATTCTGCCACCGCAATGGTCTGATTTCGCGCGATCAGCTTGGCCGCGACCTGTTCCGCAATGCCGACGAGCTCTTTCATGTCCTTCACCTCTGATCCTCGCAACTGTGCTCAGCCTTCCTAGCATATGACGGAAGCCTTGGCCGAGTTGCGGGCGGCGGGCAGGCCTGCTTGAATGGCGGGTACAAGAAGAGACATGCGTGGAAACGTGAGAAGGGAAACGTGATGGCGTCCCTGATCGCCGGCGGAGTGGATTGCGACGTGCATCCCGCCGTGCCGCATCTGACTAGCCTGCTGCCGCACCTGAACGATTATTGGCGCGATCAGGTGACGACGCGCGGCATGGTCGATCTCGTCTCACAATCCTATCCGAAGAACTCGCCGATCGTGGCGCGGCCCGATTGGCGCCCCGAGAACGGCAAGCCCGGCGAAAGCCTGGAGGACATGCAGCGTCATGTGCTCGATCTTTTCCAGCTCAAGCTCGCGATCTGCAATCCGCTCTACGGCGTGCAGATGGTGTTCTCCGAGGACATGCAGGCGGCCTTCTGCCGCGCGCTGAACGACTGGCTCGTGACGGAATGGCTCGATCGTGATCCGCGGCTGCGCGGCTCAATTGTAATTCCCACGCAAAGCGTCGAGAAGGCCATCGCCGAGATCGAGCGCTGCGCGCAGGATCGCCGCTTCGTGCAGGTGCTCATGCTGGTCATGGGTGACACGCCGCTCGGCAAGCGCGCGCTGTGGCCGATCTATGCAGCCGCGGAAAGTCTGGAATTACCGATCGGCATCCATGCCGGTTCGGCCTACCACAATCCGCCCACCGCCGTGGGGTGGGGCTCTTATCACATCGAAGATTATGTCGGTCAGGCCCAGGCGTTCCAGACCCAGCTCACCAGCCTGATCGTCGAGGGCGTGTTCGCCAAATATCCGCGGCTGAAAATGGTGATGCTTGAGTCCGGCGTTTCCTGGATCGCGCCCTATCTCTGGCGCTTGCACAAGTTCTGGCGCGGGGTGCGGATGGAGACGCCCTGGGTCGATCGCGCGCCGCTGGAGATTGTGCGCAGCAACATCCGCTTCTCGTTACAGCCATTTGATGCGCCGCCGGAACCTGAGACATTAATTCGCCTGTTTGATCATATGCAGTCGGACGAATTGGTCCTATTCTCCACGGACTATCCGCACTGGCAGTTCGACGGCCAGGACGCGCTGCCCGAAGGTCTGTCCCCCGATCTCGTGCACAAGATCATGATCGACAATCCGCATGCGACCTATCCCCGCCTGACTTAGCCCGCTGCCAAAGGAGGCAAGGCGATGAATATCCAGTTCCGCGAGAGCTCCGAAGCTGCTTCCCCACTGACTGCGAAAACCGCGATCGCGGATTGCGACATCCATCCGGCCCGCGCCACCCGCACCGAGCTCTATCCCTACCTCGCCAAACGCTGGCAGCATCACCTCGACATCTACGGCGTCCATGCCTATCAGGGCATGATGGACGGCCCGCCCTATCCGAAGGCACAGCCCAACGCCTCGCGCCGCGACGCCTATCCGCCGGAAGGCGGCCCGCAAGGTTCCTCTCTCTCCTTCATGCAGAAGCAGCTGCTCGATCCCAACAACGTGCAGCTCGGCGTGCTCAATCCGCTCAACACCGGGCAGGGTATCCGCAATCATGAGCTCTCGGCCGCTCTGTGCTCGGCGATCAACGACTGGCAGATCGACAAATGGACCAGCAAGGACAAGCGGCTGAAGGCGTCCATCGTCGTCGGCAATGAGGACGGGCTGTCGGCCGCCGCCGAAATCCGCGAGCGTGCCGGCGACAAGAACTTCGTGCAGGTGCTGCTGCTCAGCCGCAATGTCGAGCCGCTCGGCCAGCGCCGTTATTGGCCGATCTATCAAGCCGCAGAAGAGGCCGGCCTTCCCGTCGGCGTGCACGCCTTCGGCTTCGGCGGCAATCCAATCACGCCGTCGGGCTGGCCGTCCTATTACATCGAGGAGATGGTCGGGCACTCGCAGTGCCAGCAATCGGCGCTGGCGAGCCTCGTGTTGGAGGGCGTGTTCGCGCGCTTCCCGAAACTGAAGATGGTGATGATCGAGGCCGGCTTCGGCTGGGCGCCGTCGCTGGCGTGGCGGCTCGACAAGGCCTGGCAGCGGCTGCGCAGCGAGGTGCCGCATGTGAAGCGGCCGCCGTCGGAATATATCCGCGAGCAGGTGTGGTGGACCACGCAGCCGATGGAAGACCCGGAGCGGCGCGAGGATCTGTTCGACGTCATCAACTGGATCGGTTGGGACCGGCTCTTGTTCGCAACCGACTATCCGCATTGGGACTATGACGAGCCCTCACGCGTGCTGCCGGCCGGCGTCAGCGAGACCAATCGCGAGGCGTTCTATTTCGGCAATGCGCGCAAGCTCTACGGACTGGCTTGATGGCGCGTCATGTGATTGCCGCGGTCGACGAGCTTCCGCCGGGCACGCGAAAATTCCTCGAGATCGACGGGCGGCCGATCGCGATCTTCAACATCAAGGGCGAATATTTCGGCCTGATGAACCGCTGCCCGCATCAGGGCGCGGCGTTGTGCGAGGGCCCGCTGATCGGCCTCGCGCAATCGAAGGATCCAGGCGAGATCGAATATACGAAACTCGGCGAGATCATCCGCTGCCCCTGGCACGGCTGGGAGTTCGACATCCGCACCGGGCAGTCCTACTGCGACCCCCGCCGCTTCCGCGTGAAGGCTTATCCGGCCAATGTCGAACCGGGCGCTAGCGTGGTGAAGGGGCCCTATGTCGCCGAGACGATCCCGGTCAGGATCGAGAGCGACTACGTGGTGGTGGAGCTGTAGCCGCAGCGTCAGTACCCTCCCTCGTCCCGCTTGCGGGGAGAGGGTTGGGGTGAGGGGGAGTCTCCGCAGGGACGGTGAGAGTTGGACTCGCGGAGAGTCCCCCTCACCCGGAATCCGCGCTTTGCGCGCATTCCGGCCTCTCCCCGCAAGTGGTAGGGCTATCGCATATGCATTTCGCGGGGACCACCCGCGAGTTTGCTCCGCCTCTCCCGCTTGCGGGAGAGGCCGACGCGTCCCGGGCGATGCGAAGCATCGTCCCGAGCGCGGCGGGTGAGGGCTCTCACCGCACTGGGATCGCCTCCGCAATTCTCGACAATCCCGACGCGGAGTGAACCTCCTCCGAATGAGTGGACACCTGTAGTAGGCTCATTGAGCCCGGAGGTGTCGAATGGAACGTCAACGTCGGTCATTTACCGAAGAGTACAAGCGCCAGGCCGTTGAGCTGGTGGTGTCGAGCGGTCGCTCGATCACGTCGGTAGGCAAGGAACTCGGGCTGCGCGACTCGGTGCTGCGGCGCTGGGTGGATAAGGCCGGGCAGCAGCCGGCATCGGCGGCGTGGCGCCCCACCACGCAGGCGACGCCGATGTCGGCGGACCAGGCTTCGGAGATCGCCCGGTTGCGCCAGGAGAACGAACGGCTGCGCATGGAGCGCGACATTTTAAAAAAGTCGATCGCGATCTTTGCCGGAACCCGGACATGAGCTTCCGCTTCATCGAGGACCATCGCGACGCCTATCCGGTACGATTGATGTGCGCCGTGCTCGAGGTCTCGCCGGCCGGCTATTACGCCTGGCGCGATCGCCCGGCGAGTCAGCGGACCAAATCCAATGCCACGCTGCTGGCTGCGATCCGGCAGGCCCATCACGACAGCAGCGGACGCTACGGCAGTCCCCGCGTCCATGCCGTGCTGCGGACGCAGGGCCGTGGCGCCAGCCGCGGCCGGATCGAGCGGATGATGCGCCGGCACGGTATCCGCGCCATCACGGCGCCGCCGCGCCGGGTGCGCACCACCGACAGCCGTCACGACCTGCCGATCGCCCCGAACCTGATCGCGCGCGACTTCACAGCGGAAGCCCCGAACCGCGTTTGGCTCGCCGATATCACCTACATCCCGACCGCGGAGGGCTGGCTGTATCTGGCGGCCGTCATGGATCTCTTCAGTCGAAAGATCGTCGGCTGGGCCATGCGGGATCACATGCAAGTCGAACTCGCATCCGCGGCGTTGACGATGGCCATCCAGCAGCAACGGCCGCAGGCCGGATTGATCCACCACTCCGATCGCGGCGTGCAGTATGCCTCACACGCCTATCGCGACGCTCTCACGGGCGCCGGCATCGTTGCATCGATGAGCCGCAAGGCCGATTGCTACGACAATGCCCCGATGGAGAGCTTCTTCCATACCCTGAAGACCGAGCTCGTTCACCATCGCGACTACCAGACCCGCGCCGAGGCCCAGCGCGATATCTTCGCCTTCATCGAGGGCCTCTACAACCGCACCCGGCTCCATTCCGCGATCGGATATATCGCCCCGATCGAGATGGAGCTAAAAGCCGCTTAAACCCGTCCACTTTTTCGGGGGAAGATCAGAGGCACCCCCACCCCAGCCCTCCCCCGCAAGCGGGAGAGGGAGCCCACTGCCGATGCCGAAGCATTATCCACGCCATATGCGATAGCCCTACCGCAAGCGGGGAGAGGCGAAGAAAAGGCGCCCCGGAATGACGCCCTCTCAATGCCCCGCCACCGGCTCCTTGCCGATCGCGGCGGCATAGAAACCGAACAGGAAGAAGTCGAACTGCTCGAGGAAATTGCCCGAGGTGGCGCGCAGGATGGCGCCGATGCGCGACTTGATCGCGGGTGGATTCGATGCGGCTGATCCAGCCATGGCGTTCTCCCCTTGGAAAGGCGTGGCCGGCCGGAATTCATCCTCACGGCCAGCCGACAGATTGATGCGGCTGCGACAATCTGCCTCACCCCTTCCCGCACGGTGGGAGCCGAGTCAATCGATTTGCCCGGGGAAGCTGATGATTTTTCAGGCTTTATTTTGCGTTGCAGCGATCATCCAGTTCCGGAAAGCGCTCAGCTTCGGCGCTTCGCGGCGGCCCTCCGGCGAGACCAGGTAGAAGCCGGCATCCGCCGGCAGCGCGATCTTGAAGGGCACCACGAGCCGGCCCTTGGCGATGTCGTCCTGGACGTAGGAGGTCCGGCCCATCGCGACGCCGATGCCGTCGATCGCGGCCTGGATGGTCATGAAGATCATGTCGAAGGTGATGCCGGGCTGCCTGGCGATATCGGCCGGCAGGCCCGCCGCCGTCAGCCACAGCCGCCAGTCGTCGCTATTGGCGTTGGAGGTGTGCAGCAGCGGATGGTTTCGCAGGTCCTCCGGCCGGCGCAGCGGCCTGTCGCCGCGCAGCAGTGACGGGCTGCACACGGGAAACAGCTCGTCCGCCATCAGCCAGTCGGCACGCAGGCCCGGCCACTGGCCGCGGCCGTAGCGGATCGCGGCATCGACGTCGTCGCGCTGGAAGTCGACGAGGCTGGTCGATGTGGTGATGCGGACATCGATGCCGGGATGCTGTTCCTGGAAATCGGTGAGCCGCGGCAGCAGCCATTTTGCGGCGAGCGAAGCCAGCGTCGACACCGTCAGAACCTTGTCGTCGTCCTTACGCAGCAGCCGATCGGTGGCCAGGCGCAGGTCGTTGAAGGCAGCGCGGACGCCGGGGAGGTAATCCCGCGCTTCCGGCGTCAGCGCCAGGGCGCGGTTCTGCCGGACGAACAGGCGGATGCCGAGCTCCTCCTCCAGCCTCCGGATCTGATGGCTGATCGCGGTCTGGGTCACGTTCAGCTCGGCCGCCGCCAGCGTGAAGCTGAGATGGCGCGCGGCGGCCTCGAACGCCCGCAATCCGTTCAGGGACGGCAATCTGGCAGTCATCTGGCAGCAGGATACATGACGTTATTTCATGCGAAAAGGTACAAATTGTCGTTTGTCGCGGCGCAACAGAGAGCTGATATTAGCGGTCAAGTTAGCTCCAGGAGCTGAAGATGTCTACGTTGACCCAGAATTCGATGACAAATCATCATGCGCCAAGTCTGCTCCACCAGATCGGCGACACCCTCCACCTCTGGCACGAGCGCTACCGTAACAGGCGCGAGCTCACCAACTGGACCGCCCGGGATCTGCAGGACGTCGGCCTGTCCTGGTCCGACATTGCCTATGAGGCCGACAAACCCTTCTGGCGGGCCTGATAGGCCGCCAGGCCGGCGCCGCCTGAGTGTGGGGGCGCCGGCGGTCCCCTTTTCGCACGGTGCCGGTCATGAGCACGCTTCGCCTCGAAGATCTCAGGCAATATTCGGATACGCTGCGCACCCGGCAGGGTGAGGCCGTCACCGTTCGCTTCGTCGAGCCGCGCGACACCGAAGAGCTCCAGCACTATTTCCGCTCGCTCTCGACCCGCTCCCGCTACAACCGCTTCTTCGGCGCGATCAGCGAATTGCCGAAGGGGCTGCTGCACGATTTCCTCGAGATCGGTGAGCGCGAGCGCTTCACCGTGGTCGCGACCATGATGGTCGACGGCTTCGAGACCATCGTCGCCGAAATGCGCTATGCGCTGCATCCTGAAACCGCGACGCTCGAGTTCGGCCTGTCGGTCGATGACCGCTGGCACGGCCACGGCATTGCCACCGCGCTTCTGAAGAATCTCGAATGCCGCGCCGCCGCGCTCGGCGCCGAGCGCATCTTCGGCGAGACGCTGCGCTCCAACGAGACCATGATCTCGCTCGCCCGCAAATCCGGCTTCGCTTTCGTCAACCATCCCGACGATTGGAAGCTGGTGCGCTTCGACAAGAAGATCGCGGTCACACCGAAGGACATTCCCTGTGCGAGCTAGCGCCTCGCTGCGCTTTCCCGTCAGGCCGACAGCCCCTCAGCCTCGGCCTGACACCACTCGATGCCCGGCTTGCTGCCGGGCATTTTTTTGCGCCGCCTACTTCCCCGTGAACACCGCCTTGCGCTTCTCGATGAAGGCCTGCACCGCCTCCTTGTGATCGGCGGTCGTGGTGAGGCGGATCAACCGTTCGGCCTCGTGATCCCGGGCGGTCGCGAAGTCGAACAGCACGGCCTCGTCGAGATTGTCCTTCATGTAGCGCAGCGCGAGGCGTGGGCCTTCGGCGAGCGATTTGGCCAGCGCGAAGGCCTCCGCTTGCAGCCTGTCGTCGGGCACGACGCGGTTGACGAGGCCGATGGCCTCGCACCTGACAGCATCGACACGATCGCCGGTGAACATCAATTCGCGCGCCCGTGCGGTGCCGACCAGCCGGGTCAGCAGCCAGGCGATGCCGTAATCACCGCTGAGCGCGATGCGGGCGTAGCCGGTGGCGACGAAGGCGGATTGCGCGGCGATGCGAATGTCGCAGGCCATGGCGATGGCGAGCCCGGCGCCGACCGCGGGGCCGGGCAGGGCGGCGATGGTCGGCTTGCGCACCGACACCAGCGCGCCGGTGAGCAGCCGCTGCCGCTCCTGGAGATCGGCGATACGATCGTCGAGCGACATCTCCAGCTTGTTCGGATCACGATGCGCGCCCATGCCCTTGACGTTGCCGCCGGCGCAGAATGCTTCGCCCGCGCCCGTGAGCAGCAGCGCGCCGACATCAGGGTTCTCGCCGCAGCTCCGGATCATCGTGCGCAGCGCTGGCGTGAGCGTGTCCGATAGTGAATTGCGCGCCTCGGGCCGATTCAGCGTGATGACAGCGACGCGGTCGCGGATCACGCAGAGCAGTTCATCGGTACCGGTATCGATGGTGGTTTCCGTCGTCATGTCGCTCCCTTATTCTTCCGTCATTGCGAAGAGCCCGCGACAAAATTGCGAAGCAATTTTGCGCTGGCGACGAAGCAATCCAGTCTGTATCCGCAGAGATATCCCTGGATTGCTTCGCTGCGCTCGCAGTGACGATTGTTGTGACAAAACACCGTCTCAAAAATTCTCCACCCACGGCCGCAACTCCAGCTCCCAGCTCCAGGCGCTGCGCGGCTGCTGCAGTACGTTCCAATAGCTCTGCGCGATCGCGTCGGGGTCGAGCATCGAGTCCGGCTTGTCGGCCGGCTCGGTGCGCGCCGCGCTGCGGATCGCGCCATCGATGACGAAATGCGCGACATGGATGCCCTGCGGCGACAATTCGCGCGCCATGCTCTGCGCGAGCCCGCGCAGCGCGAACTTGCCCATCGCAAAGGGCGTCGACTGCGCATAGCCCTTGACGCTGGCGGAGGCGCCGGTGAACAGGATCGCGCCGTGCTTGTTCGGCAGCATGCGTTTGGCCGCCTGCTGCGCCACCAGGAAGCCGCCATAGGCGCTGACCGCGATCGCCTGCGCGACTTCGGCAGGGACCAGGTCGAGGAACGGTCCGCGCGTGCGGCCGCTGGCGTTGTAGACGACGAGGTCGGGCGTGCCGATCTCGCGCTCGACCAGGCCGAACAGCCGCTCGACCTCCTCAGGCTCCGTGGCGTTGCAGGCATAGGCCTTGGCCCCGGTCTCGGTGCAGAGCGCGCCCAGCTTCTCGATCTTGCGCGCGGCAAGGGCGACGCGGATGTTCTGGGCGGCAAACAGCCGCGCCAGCGACGCGCTCAATCCTTCGCCGGCGCCGACGATGAGCGCGATCTTGTATTTTGGGTGTTCCATGGCGTGATCTCTCGGAGACAGGAAGCCGTTGATCTATGCATGGTCCGCGCGGACAACCAGCCGGGGCGGTCACAATTCCGCAGGGCGAGTTGCTCCCCCGCGGCGATCATGCCGCCCTGACGATTTGCGGCTTTATCCGCATCCGCCTCTGGAGCATGATCGACATCATTCCAAGCGGCAAGCGCAAAGAATTGCCGTCGGGCGGAAACGAAGAGGACGATCATGCACAAGCCGGTCCCAGCGCAGCCAGCACGTGTCGCGGCCGAGCCGTCCGGCCTGCTGGCGCCCGACACGTCAGGCATGAATTTCTACCGCGCCGATCCCGCACTGACGGAC
This sequence comes from Bradyrhizobium zhanjiangense, assembly GCF_004114935.1. Classification (NCBI taxonomy): domain Bacteria; kingdom Pseudomonadati; phylum Pseudomonadota; class Alphaproteobacteria; order Hyphomicrobiales; family Nitrobacteraceae; genus Bradyrhizobium; species Bradyrhizobium zhanjiangense. The sequence goes on along the minus strand of NZ_CP022221.1, from coordinate 8,964,317 downwards.
CTCTTGCGCATCCATCTGCCGGACACGCTGTTCCGCCATATCGAGCCGCATCTCGATCGCCTCGGCGAACTCGCCGGCGGCCCGCTCGACGAATGCGCGCGGCTTGCCGACCGGCATACGCCCATCCTGCATCAGCGCGACAAGTTCGGCCGCGACGTGCAGTGGATCGAATATCATCCAGCCTATCGCGAATTGGAGAAGGTTGCGTTCGGTGAGTTCGGCATCCACGCGCTCTCGATCCGCAAGGGCATCATGGGTTGGCCGGACAAATATCCCGTGGTCGCCAAACACGCCTTCACTTTTCTGTTCAACCAGACCGAATTCGGCATGGGCTGCCCGATCAACGTCACCGACGGCTGCGCCAAGCTGCTGGCGAATTTCGGCAGTGAGGCGCTGAAGGCCAAATATCTCGATGGTCTCACGCAGACGGATATGAGCAAGCTGACGCAGGGCGGCCAGTTCATGACCGAGAAGGAAGGCGGCTCCGACGTCGGTACGCTGACCACGCGCGCGGTGCAGGAGGGCGACCATTGGCGCCTCTATGGCGAGAAATGGTTCTGCTCGAATGCCGACGCCAAGGTCGTGATGCTGCTGGCGCGGCCCGAAGGCGCCGGCCCCGGCACCCGCGGTGTCGGCCTGTTCCTGATGCCGCGCTTCCTCGATGACGGCGCGCAGAACCACTACCGCATCGTGCGTCTCAAGGACAAGCTCGGCACGCGCTCGATGGCCTCGGGCGAGATCAAGCTCGAAGGCGCGATCGCCTATGCGGTCGGCAAGCTCGATCGCGGCTTCGTGCAGATGGCAGAGATGGTGAACTCGTCGCGGCTCTCCAATGGCGTCAAATCCGCCGCGCTGATGCGCCGCGCCTATCACGACGCAATGACGGTCGCGAAGAACCGCGTGGTGTTCGGCAACCGTATCATCGACCTGCCGCTCGGTCGCCGGCAGATGCTGAAGATCATGCTGCCGGTCGAGCAGGCGCTGTCGATGAGTTTCCTCACCGCGGACGCGCTCGATCGCGCCGAGGCCGGCAGCCAGGATGCGGCGGCGCTGTTGCGCATTCTCACACCAACGCTGAAGTTCCGCGCCACGCGCGATGCGCGAAAGGTCTGCGGCGATGCGCTCGAGGTGCGCGGCGGCATCGGTTATATCGAGGAGTTCGCCACCGCCCGCCTGCTGCGCGATGCCCATCTCGGCTCGGTCTGGGAAGGCACCGGAAACATCGTCGCGATCGATGCGCTGCGGCGCGCGGTCGGCCGTCATGGCGCGGAATCCGCGCTGGCCGCGGATCTGCATGCCCGGCTCGACGACAGCGCGTCCGTGCCGCAGGCCTGGCGCGATAATCTGCGCGGTCTTGTCGATCGTGCGGTCGGCTTCGCACGCGAGGTCGCGGGCAAGGCCGACAACGAGGCGGACGCGCGTCGCGCCACCAGCCTGCTCTATCATGTCACCAGCGCCGTCGCGCTGGCCTGGGAAGGGCATCGCATCCACGACATGCGCGGCGACGCGCGCCGGCTGTTACTGTCGCGTCTCGTGATCGATCACCGGGTGTCGCCGAGCGATCCGTTCCGGCTGACGGAAAATCCAGTGCAGCAGAAGATCGCCGCGCTGCTGCTCGGCGATCGCGACGCCGGCATGAGCGAGGTTGGCGAACTGGTTCTGGCGGCGTAGGCTCTCCACCTCTCCCGTAGGGAGAGGTGGAGTCCCCCGCACTCAACGAAATTATAACAAGGAGGAAACACCGATGAAGGCCGCCGTCCTCTATGAAGTCAACCAGCCGCTCGTCATCGAGGACATCAGCCTGCCGAAGCCGGGCCCGCGCGAGGTCCTGATCCGCACGGCGGTCGCCGGCCTCTGTCACTCCGATCTGCACTTCATGGAGGGGCTCTATCCGCATCCGCTGCCCGCGGTGCTTGGGCACGAGTCCGCCGGCGTGGTCGAACAGGTCGGCTCCGACGTCACTTACGTCAAGCCCGGCGATCACGTCGTCACCTGCCTCTCGGTCTTCTGCGGCACCTGCGACAATTGCACGACGGGGCGCACCGTGCTCTGCACCGACACGACGGTGAAGATGCTGCCGGGTGTCTCCAACCGGATGCAGTGGGCCAGACCAGAGAAGCTGCACCAGTTTCTCAACCTGTCGTCCTTCGCCGAGCAGATGCTGGTGCACGAGAACGCGATCGTCAAAATCCGCAAAGAAATGCCGCTAGACCTCGCCGCGCTGATCGGTTGCGGCGTCATCACTGGCTACGGCGCGGTCGTGAACACGGCAAAGGTGACGGCCGGCGAGACCGTGGCGGTGATCGGCTGCGGCGGCGTCGGCATGGCCGCGATCAACGGCGCGCAGATCGCCGGCGCCGGCCGCATCATCGCCATCGATACCAATCCGGCAAAACTCCAGCTCGCGACCAAGCTGGGAGCGACCGACATCATCAATCCCGCCGACGGTGACGTTGTGAAGCAGGTACGCGATCTCACCAATGGCGGCGTGCATCATGCCTTCGAGGTGCTCGGCCGCAAGGAGACCGCGGAGCAGGCCTTTGCCATGCTCGCCTCGGGCGGCACTGCGACGATCGTCGGCATGATCCCGTTCGGCCAGAAGATCGAGCTGCACGGCTTCGACTTCCTGCGCGAGCGCAAGATCCAGGGCTCCTCGATGGGGTCGAACCATTTCCGCGTCGACATGCCGCGCCTGGTCGATTTCTACCTGCGCGGCCGGCTGCACCTGGAGGACTGGATCTCGGCCAAGCTGAAGCTAAACGAGATCAACGAGGGCTTTGCCAACATGAAAGCCGGCAAGACGCTGCGCAGCGTGATCGTGTTCGATAGCTGACGCTGGCGTTTGCCGGCTGTTCGGGCGTTGTCGCGCCAATTCAGGTGTCTTCGCCCGGCTCGACCGGGCGATCCAGTACGCCGCGGCGGCAATTGTGTGAACGAACTGCCGCCGCGAGGAGCCCTTGCGACGAAGCAATCCAGAACCGTTCCGCGGTGACTTCGCGGAGCCTGTCATCGGGCCGCGCTTCGCGCGGACCCGTTGGCTCGCAATGACGGGGAGGACTAGTCATCAAACATCTTCGGCGGCAAGAACCCGCCGAACTCGCGCTCGATCAGTTCGGCGAGCTTGAGCGGCGTGCGGTCCTCGAGGAACGGCCCGATGATCTGCACGCCGACCGGCAGGCCGTCCTTCGACAGATCGAGCGGAATGGCCGTTGCCGGCAGGCCCGTCAGCGTGGCGATGCCGGGCCAGGCAAGCTGGTCCGGATAGACATGGTCCTTGCCGTCGATGTTGATCCGGCGCGTCTCCTGCTGCGGCGAATGATCATGCGGATAGGCCGGTGTCGGCATGATCGGGCAGATCACCGCATCGAATGTCCTGAACAATTGCCGCCATTGCGCGCGCAGCCCAGGCCTGATGCGTGTACGTCATGCCGCGCAGCCGCTCTGCCGTAAGGCTCTTGTCCTCAGGTGAGAGTTGCGCCGCCCCCACACGCGCGCCGGCGAGAATGTCCGGCGGAAAGAACGCGCCGAGAAAGCTCATCAGCATGCGCATGTAGAGGCGCGAGGCTTCCGTGAAATCCGGAAACAGCGGGCTCTCGCGTGCGACACGCGTGCCCATGCTCGCCAATCGGCACGCCAGCTTCTCGATCGCGCCGCGAACGTCAGCATTCGCTGGCAGCAACGGGTGGCTGTCGATCACCAGTACCCGAAAATCCTTCAGCGCGTAGTGTCGCGCTTCCGGCAGCACGAGCTTGTATCCGATGCCGAGGTCCAGCGGATCGGGGCCTGCCATCACCTCAAGGAGCAGGGACAGATCGGCCGCACTCCGCGCCATCGGGCCGATCACCGCCATGTCGCGCTCCATCGGGATCGCCGGAAATGGCGGCGGCGTATGGCCACGCGTCGGGCAGAGATTGTAGGTCGGCTTGTGCGCATAGACCCCGCAATGGAAGGCGGGCACCCGCAGCGAGCCGCCGATGTCGGAGCCGAGCGAGAGCGGTCCGTAGCCGGCCGCGAGTGCCGCAGACGAGCCGCCCGATGAGCCGCCAGGCGTGCGGTCGAGATCGAATGGATTGTTCGTGGTGCCGTAGATCTCGTTGTAGCTCTGCCAATCGCCCAAGCCGACGGGAACGTTGGTCTTGCCGAGGATGATGCCGCCGGCGTTCTTCACCCGGGTGATCGACAGTGCGTCCTCCGCCGGCTTGAAATCCTTCTGCGGCGTCCAGCCCCAGGTCGTGGGCAGGCCTGCGACGTTGAAGGACTCCTTCACGGTGACGGGGAGGCCGAGCAGCGCTTTGCTTTCGCCGCGCGCCAGCGCACCGTCCGCCTCGCGCGCGGCGCCGAGCGCGCGATCGAAATCCCGGACGCAGATCGCGTTGATCTTGCCGTCGTGACGCTCGATACGGGCGATCGCATCCTGCGTGAGCTCGACCGCCGAGACCTTCTTCGCACTCAATGCGGCCGACAGCTCGACCGCACTCTTGAAACTCCATTCCGATTTGGCCACGGCGCTTCTCCCGCTCTGATTGTTGGACGATGATGCGCAGTTTGGCCGAATGCCGCAACGGCTGTTTGATCGCGATTGATATGTGGGCGGGACGGAGCGGACGGAGTTCAAGAACTCGCTGTCATCGCCTGGCTTGACCGGGCGATCCAGTATTCCAGAGGCCTTCGTTGGAGAACTCGCTCTCACCATATCTGGCGCGGCGTACTGGATCGCCCGCTTTCGCGGGCGATGACAACGGAGGGTGAGGCGACTACGCCGCCCCGATCACGATCCCCACCGCCAGCACGATGGCGCCGCCGAGCACGATCTGGAATACGGCCTGGAGGAATGGTGTGTCCATGTAGCGCGCGCGGATGAAGGCGATCGCCCACAATTCGAAGAACACGACGACGCAGGCGATTGCGGTTGCGATCCAGAATGCGTTCGCCCAGCTGTCCGGCACGAGATAGGGCGCGGTGTGGCCGAGTCCGCCGAGCGTCGTCATTGCGCCGCAGGTGAGGCCGCGCAGCCAGGGCGAGCCGCGCCCAGTCAGCGAACCGTCGTCGGACAGCGCTTCCGCAAAGCCCATGCTGATGCCGGCGCCGATTGATGCGGCAAGGCCCACCAGAAATGTCTGCCAGTTCTGGTGCGTGGCGAAGGCGGCCGCAAACAGCGGCGCCAGCGTCGAGACCGATCCGTCCATCAACCCGGCGAGGCCCGGCTGCACATATTGCAGCACGAACATCCGTCGCCGCGTCCGGTCTTCCTTGGCGCGCACGTCGGGCTTGAGGATCTCGTCCGTCAGTCTGGCGGCAGTGTTCTCGTGGCTCTTCTCGGCCTCGGCGAGGTCGCCGAGCAGCCGGCGGACGTTGACGTCCTCGGCCTGCTCGGCGGCCTTCGCATAAAAGCGCTCGGCCTCGAGCTCCATGGTCTCGACTTCTCTGCGGATCGTATCGAGCGCCAGGTTCTTGGTCAGCCAGATCGGGCGGCGGCGCAAAAAGCCCTTGACGTCCTCGCGGCGGATCGGCGGCAGGTGCTGGCCGAAACGCTGCTCGTACATTTCCAGTAGCATGTGCCGATGGCCGCGCTCCTCCTCAGCCATCTGCTCGAACAGCTTTGCCGAATCCGGATAGCGCTCCTTCAGGTCCTCGGCGAAGGTCATGTAAATGCGACTGTCCTCCTCCTCGGAGGAGATCGCGACCGCAAGCACCTCGCGCTCGGTCAGATCGGCAAAATTCTTCACGACGGCCCTGTCACGAGTTTAGAATTATTCTAAACGATATAGGACGCCGCGGTTCCCCGGTCAAATCAGCCGGTGCCGGCCTTTGCGAGGAAGTCCAGCAGCAACCGGGTGACTTCGGCAGGCTGCTCCTGCTGCACCCAATGACCGGCGCCGTCGACGAGATGGCAGCCGAGCATCTTCGTGCAGGCGCGCGCCTGCATCGCCTCGAACACGCCGGGGCGCTGATAGGTGCCCCAATCCTGCTTGCCCGAGATGAAGCAGGAGGGCACGTCGATGCTGCGGCCAGAGAACAGTTGCAGTTCGCGATTGAAAGCGCCCGACGTACCGCAGCGATACCATTGCAGCCCACCCTGGAATCCGGTGCGGCCATATTCGGCGGCGTAATAGGCGAGCTCGCGATCGGGCAACCATTGGTTGGCGGCGATCGCGGCCGGCGACGGCATCTCTTTCGCCACCGTCTCAGGCATGGTCTCATTCAGGTCCATCACGTAATAGGTCGGCAGCTTCGCCAGTTCGTTTGCCGACCACGATTCCAGCGGGTGCGGCTTGTTGCCGGTCCAGTCCGCGCTCTTGTGATGATAGTAGGCGCGTAGGAAATCGTGCACGCCCTGGGGCGCGCGGTGCATGTCGCCGTTGGCCGCGCGAGTCGAATAGTACCATTGATAGTGTTTTCGCGGGCGCGGCAGCGCGGCAAGCTCGCGATGCACTGCGTCTTCGGCCGCAGGCTTTGCCGGCGTGTCGACTGTGTTGAAGGGCAGCGGCGGCGGTCCGCCGAACGGCGCGCTCATCATCGTCACCGAACGGAATACGTCGGGCCGCACCAGCGCGCACCAGGCCGCGACCGGGCTGCCGAAATCATGCCCGACCACATCAACCTGCCGGTAGCCGAAAGCCGACACCAGGGCGAGCGCATCACGCACCAGGTTGAAGAGCGAGAAGGGCGCGAGATCGTCGTCGTACTCGGCGCTCCATCCCGTCGTGCGTCCATAGCCGCGCTGGTCCGGCGCGATCACGTGATAGCCGGCGGCGGCGAGCGCCGGCATCACCTTGCGCCAGGAGAAGGCCAGCTCGGGAAAGCCGTGCAGCAGGAGGATGCAGGGCCGGCCCTTGGTCTCGAAGCCGGCTTCCAGCACATGCACGCGCAAGCCGTTGATGCCGTCGACGTAACGCGAGCGAATGCTGGCGGGAAGCGGGATGTCGGGGAGCGTTGTCATCGTTTCCTCCGTGAGGGCGGAGCTCTTACCCTCCCCTGGAGGGGGAGGGTCGATCGCGCAGCGCGAGCGGGGTGGGGTGATCTCTCCCCACGGGCAGTGTTCAACGAGGATAGACCGTCACCCCACCTGGGTTCGCATTCCGCTTCGCTCCATGCGAACCCATCCTCCCCCTCCAGGGGAGGATGGGAGTTCGCAGCGCGAGCCGTCCTAGATCAAACCGCCGCGCAGACGAATCCGCTGCCCTTGCGCTTGATCTTCCCGACCGACGGCGAGGGGAAATGCGCGGTGCAGCACAGCGTGTCGCTGTCGCAATAGCGCTCCAGGAAGCTGCGGCGCGTTTTCGCCGCCGTGGCCTGATCGACGTCGAACTTCATCGACAGCTCGGGATAGAGCGCCTGCAGCGGCGAGTGGATGAGATCGCCGGAGAACACCGCATCGTCCTTGCCGCGTCCGATGGCGAAGGCGACATGGCCCGGCGTGTGGCCGGGCGTCGGCAGGATGCGGATGTGATCGCCGATCTGATGATCGCCGCCGACGAGTTCGTGGCGCCCCGCCTCCACCACCGGCAGCACGCTATCGGCAAAGGGCGGGACCTCCGCCTTCGCATTGTTCTCGGTCCAGTAGTCGAATTCCCGCTTGGCGAAGACATAGCGCGCCTTGGGGAAGGTCGGCACCCAGCGGCCGTTCTCGAGCCGGGTGTTCCAGCCGACGTGATCGGCATGCAGATGCGTGCACATCACGAAGTCGATGTCGCCCGCCGAAACCCCGGCGGCGGCGAGGCCGCGCAAATAGGTGTCGTCGGTCTTCAAGTGCCATTTCGGCCGCTGCGGCCGCGGCTTGTCGTTGCCGATACAGCTGTCGATCAGGATGGTGTAATGCGGCGTCTTCACCACGTAGGACTGGAAGCACAGGATCAGCGTGTCCTGCTCGTCCAGTGCCTTGGCCTGCCGCATCCAGGCCCGATTCTCGGCCAGCACCTCCGCTGTCAGCCCGGGAATGAACTCCAGCGCCGAGAAGAAGGGGACTTCTTGCTCGATGACGCGATGGATGGTGAGATCGCCGACCGAGTATTTGAGGCTCATGAGAGCTCCTGCGATTTACGCTGGAGGCGGCACCGAGATTTTCACGGAGGGCCGCTCCAGCATCTTCTGATGGAAGGCGTCGAGCTTGGGATAGGCCTTGCGCCAGCCGCAATCGGCGAAGCGGAAGTCGGCATAGCCGAGCACGCAAACGAGGCCGATCTGCGAGATGTCGAACGGGCCGTTCAGCACCTCCGGCATGTTCTCGAAGCGCGCCATGCCGGTCCAGGTCCTGTTCCAATGGTCGTCCGACCAGGCCTGCCATTGCAGGCCCTGCGGCCGCACCATCTTCTCGTAGCGGCACAGCAGCATGGAATCGAGCATGCCGTTGAGCAGCGAATGGTTGGTCTTGGCCTTCCAGCGCCGCGGCCCGTAGTCGGGGATCAGGCTGCCGCCGGCGATCTCGTTGAGATATTCGACGATGACGTAGGAGTCCAAAATCACGTCGCCGTCATTGGTGATCAGCACCGGCAGCTTCTTCAGCGGCGTGATGCGCGAATAATCCTCATTGGCCGTGCCCGGCGCGACGGTTGCGGGCACGAGCTCGATCTTGTCGATCAGCCCGAGCTCGATCGCCGCGATGCGCACCTTGCGGGCGAAGGGCGAGGCGGGGGAGAAGGTGAGTTTCATGTGAGTACCTTGACGAATATCCGGCAGTTGTTTCGTCATTGCGAGCGAAGCGAAGCAATCCAGGCTGTCTCCGGGGAAATAGTCTGGATTGCTTCGTCGCTTCGCTCCTCGCAATGACGGTGTGGCAACAGCTGTCGTCGCAGCTTACGCCGCGATGATCTCCTGGCGCTGCTCGCCGAGACCTTCGATGCCGAGCGTGACGACGTCGCCGACATTGAGGAAGGTCGGCGGCTTCATGCCGAGGCCGACGCCGGGCGGGGTGCCCGTGGTGATGATGTCGCCGGGCAGGAGCGTCATGAACTGCGAGACGTAGGAGACGCACTTCGCCATGGAGAAGATCATGGTCTTGGTCGAGCCGGTCTGGCGACGCTGGCCGTTGACGTCGAGCCACATCGACAGGTCCTGCACGTCCTTGATCTCGTCCTTGGTGGCGAGCCACGGCCCGAGCGGGCCGAACGTGTCGTGCGACTTGCCCTTGGTCCACTGGCCCAGGCGCTCGGTCTGAAAGTTGCGCTCGGAGACGTCGTTGCAGACGCAATAGCCGGCGACGTAGTTCAGCGCGTCGGCTTCCGAGACATATTTGGCGGGGGTGCCGATGATCGCGGCGATCTCAACCTCCCAGTCGAGCTTGGTCGAGCCGCGCGGCTTCTCGACCGCGTCGTTCGGGCCGGACAGCGAGGTGTTCGCCTTCATGAAGATGATCGGCTCGCTCGGGATCGCAGCGCCGGTCTCCTTGGCGTGGTCGCTGTAATTGAGGCCGATGGCGACGAATTTCGAGATGCCGGTGACCGGTGCGCCGAACCGCGGCTTGCCCGACACCGCGGGCAGCGAGGCGGGGTCGAGGCCTGCCAGCTTCTTCAGGGTATCAGGCGAATAGGCTTCACCGGTCAGGTCCTTCACATGCGCCGACAGGTCGCGCAACTGGCCGGATCTATCGATCAGGCCGGGCTTTTCCGCACCCTTCTCGCCGTAACGAACAAGCTTCATTCTCGTTTCTCCCTGGGAATGGACCGATCGGTTAAACAGCTTCATGGAACAGGGCGGCGGGAAATTCAACCGCCTAGAGAGGAGCGCATTGCTGCCAATCCTTGGAGGGTGGGCAAAGGCGCCGAGCGCCGTGCCCTCCAATTCGATCGGTGGCTTGCATTGGTGGGCAGGCCTCCGCCTTCGCTCTTCGAGCTACGGCGGACAAGTCGTTTTGCCCACCCTTGTAATAGCGCAATCAGATATTGTCGGCGTGTTCCGTGAGGAATGGCCTGCCGCGGCTGCAACCCGCGGCAGGCCGCTGGCGATCGGATCGCGCCCACCCTGAGCAGTTTGTGGCTGCCCCGTAGCAGGATCGCGCCAGCACCTTCATCGGACCCGGATGGTTGCCGGAACAATCAGGTTCGCTTCACAAGGCAGGGTCGACGAAGATGGCACAGACTAGCACGACGACAGCGGGAATCGATACGTCCAAGGCGAAGCTCGACATTGTAGTTCATGGTCGAGACGAGGGTTGGGAGGTCGCCAACGACCTTCCCGGTTGGCGGAAGCTGGTGCAACTGCTGACCAAAGCTGGCGTCAAGCGAGTCGGGATCGAAGCGACCGGCGGTTACGAGCGTGGGGTAGTGGAGCATTTGCGTGCGGCCGGCGTCATCGTGCTGGTGCTGCAGCCGATCCAGGTCAAGGCGTTCGGCCGCTCCCGATTGCGTCGCGCCAAGAACGATACGCTGGATGCCGCGCTGATTGCTGCCTGCGCGGCATCGCTCGAAGAGGTGAGGAGTGCGCCGGATCCGCGCTTGGCGGAGCTCGCCGAGCAGCTCACCTTCCTCGAGCAGATCGAGGACGACATCAAGCGCTTCAAGACCCGGCTCGAGCATCTCGATAAGCCTGGGCTACGCCGCATCGTGCTGGATGACATTGCCCGGTTGAAGGCAAGGCGGCTCTCCCAAATCCGTCACATCGCCAAGCAACTACGCGCTCACCACGATCTCGCTGTCCGCCTTGACCTCGTGATGAGCATTCCCGGGATCGGTGAGCGCACGGCACTGGCCCTCCTGGTCCGCATGCCTGAACTCGGCCGTGTCAGCCGGGAGGAAGTCGCAGCCCTTGCCGGGCTGGCTCCCTTCGACAACGATAGCGGGCAGTACAAGGGCCAACGCCGTATCGCCGGCGGCCGCGCTCGCCTGCGTCGCTCTCTGTTTGCGGCAGCCCTGCCTGCGGCCTTCCGCTGGAATAAGGCCGTCATGGCCCTCTATGCCCGCCTGACTGCGGCCGGAAAGGCTCACAATGCCGCTCTCATCGCATGCGCGCGCAAGCTGCTCATCTATGCCAACACCGTCGTGCAACGCGGAACGCCGTGGACTGAAAAACTCCTCGGCGTTTAATGGTTGCTACGATTGCCACGCCACAAATCTGAACGCGTCTCCCGCCCGCTTGATATGCCCGGCCGAATAATGGCCGCCGATCACCAGCGTCGGCGTGTCGGCAAAACGCGAGAACATCTCGCGCCGGGTCGCCGCCGATTGAGCGGGATCGGAATCGACGACCGAGCACCAGTCGAGATGCGCCATCTGGCAGGGATGATGGGCAACGTCGCCGGTCAGAAGCCCCTGCTCGCCACCGGACTCGATCAGGACGCTCATGTGCCCGGGACTGTGGCCCGGGGTTGGGATCAGCTTGATTTCCTCGCAGAGCCGGTGATCGCTCGGGATGAGCTCGGCCCGGTCAGCATCGACGACCGGCTTCACGGAATCGTTGAACACCGCAACCTTATCCGGTTCGGCCGTGTAATCGCGCCAGTATTCATATTCGGTTCTGCCGAAGACGTAGCGCGCCTTCGGGAAGGTCGGCACCCATCGGCCGTCGACCAGCCTCGTGTTCCAGCCGACATGGTCGACGTGAAGATGCGTGCACAGCACGGTATCGATGCTGTCAGGCGGAAAACCCGCCGCCGTCATGGTCTCCAGAAACGGAGTGCTGCGATTGTTCCAGGTCGGGACGCTACGGCCCTGCTTGTCGTTGCCAAGGCCGGTGTCGACCACGATCCGGCGCGTAGGCGTCTCCACCACCAGCGAGTGGATCGACATCTTCAGCCGGCCTTCTTCGGTGGCGAAATGCGTGATCAGCCAGGGCAGTTTGCGGATTTCGTCGTGGGTCGCTGCCGGCAGGATGAAGCGGGTCGAGCCCACCGTCTCCATTTCGACGAATTTCGTGATCCTGACCTTGCCGACCTTCCACTGCATCCGGCGCATCCCCGTGTTCTTGCTCTTGCGTTGGAACATGCACACTTTCCGCCATCAAGCGCAATGGATCATCTGGGGTGATGTGGCGTTATCGCGAGGAACCGGAAAGAAGCCGGAGAGGGAGCCATGCCAGAGCTTGCGATTTCCGCGGACAAGGTCGCCTTCATCATCGAGAAGGCGCGCGAATTCGACGTCAAGGAGGCGGCTTCCGATCCGGATTCCGGCTCGAACCCGAGCGATGACGACGCGATCGACGTCCTCGAGGACAACGGCTCCGATCCGGTCGGCCACGAGCTCGGCAGCTTCATGATCGTCTTGAACGAGGACGAGCAGATCGATCTCGTCGCGCTGACCTGGCTCGGTCGCGGCGACGGCACCATCGATGATTGGGACGATTTGCGCGCCCGTGCCGTGGAGGCGCGGGGTGAGTATAGCAGCCCGCGCCGTGAGACGGTGCACTATCTGCTCGGCGAGCCCATGCTGGGCGATCTGCTCGCTGCCGGACTCGACGAATTCGGTATCGACTGGGCCCGTGAGCGTCTCACCGCCGATTCCTCCGATCCCAGCGAGCGCGACGAGGACGAAGCGACGAAGCAGCGGTGAGTTTGCTTAACTAGCCAGCTTGCGGGTCTCTTCGCCTCTCCCCGCTTGCGGGGAGAGGCCGGATTGCATCGAAGATGCAATCCGGGTGAGGGGGAGTCTCCACGAATCCAACTGTCACCGTGCTTGGCGGAGAGAGCCCCTCACCCCAACCCTCTCCCCGTAAGAACGGGGCGAGGGAGTACACCTGCAATCGCGACTACAGCGTTCCCGGGAACGCGCCGCCATCGAGCAAGATGTTCTGCCCGGTGATGAAGCCGGCCTTGGCGCCGCAGAGGAAGGCGCAGGCATAGCCGAACTCGTCGGGCTGGCCGAAGCGCCCCGCAGGGTTGAGCTTGGCACGTTCAGTCAGGATCTGCTCCGGCGTGACGCCACGTTTGTCGGCTTCGGCCTTGGCGGTGCCGGTGAGACGATCGGTCTCGAACGGACCAGGCAACAGGCCGTTGATGGTGACGTTGTTGATCACGGTCTTGCGCGACAGGCCGGCGATGAAGCCGGTGAGGCCGGCGCGTGCACCGTTGGAGAGGCCGAGGATGTCGATCGGCGCCTTCACCGCGGCCGAGGTGATGTTGACGATGCGGCCGAACTTGCGCGCCATCATGCCGTCCACCGTCGCCTTGATCAGCTCGATCGGCGTCAGCATGTTGGCGTCGATCGCCTTGATCCAATCGTCGCGGGTCCAGTTGCGGAAATCGCCGGGCGGCGGGCCGCCGGCATTGTTGATCAGGATATCAGGCTCGGGGCAGGCCTTCAGCACGGCCTCGCGGCCCGCCGGCGTCGTAATGTCGCCGACGATCTCGGTGACGGTCACGTCAGGATAGGCTTTGCGGATATCATCGGCGGTCTTCTTCAAGGCTTCGGCACCGCGCGCGGTCAGCGTGACGTGAACGCCAGCCTCCGCCAGCGCGATGGCGCAGGCGCGCCCGAGGCCCTTGCTGGATGCGCAGACGATGGCGCGGCGACCTTTGATCCCAAGATCCACTGTTTCACTCCCGTAATGTCAGGCAGGTTTTGGATGCGGCCACTCTAGCCAACATCGATGCCGCTGATAAGGGATGGGCTCGCTTCAAAATGCATGGCGCGCGCTACGGCGATGCAAATGCGCCCTAGATGCGCCGCTCCTGCTTGAGGCGGTCGATCGCGGCAGCCGCCTCCGGCGGCAGCGATTTGAATCCCATCCGCCCCACCGTCGAGAACAACGGTCGCAGATGCGAGCCGGCGAGGAACGGCGGCTGGCGATTGGCCGGCACGATCTGGTCGAACACCGCTACCAGCGTGATGGCGACGAGGCCGACCCTGATGGCGCCGAGCGCGGCGCCGCCGAGCCGGTCGCCGATGCCGGCCTCGCCGATGGTGTCGTTCAGCGCGACACGGCCGATATGCCCGAGCAGCATGCCGACCACCAGGAAGATGGCGAAGAACCAGATCCAGTTCTGCAGCAGCGGCGAATTCGGATTGGCGGCGATCTGCGGCGCGATCAGCGGCATCAACGCCACCGCCATCGGCGCGGCGAGGAGATAGGCGAGGATGGTCATGGCGCTGCGCAGCAGCCCGGTCCTGAATCCGAGGCCGACCGCGATGGCGAGTGCCGCATAGACCGCGAGATCGAAACCGTTCATGCGTGCGAGCTCACCTCGGGGAACGCTGCCGCGCTGGAACGAATGAACGCCGAACCGATCATTCCGGTTTCAGATCGCTAAAATCGTCTGTATTGATGGCTGCAAAAGCTCGAGCTAGTCGTCCAAGGAAATCGCCATGTCAGACCTATTCGACGTCAGTAAAGAAACCATCCTCGTAACAGGCGCGAGCCAGGGGCTGGGGCGGCAATTTGCCCGGGTGCTGGCGGCCCATGGTGCATCCGTCGCGCTCGCGGCGCGGCAGACCGACAAGCTGAAAAGCCTGGAAGAAGAAATCCGCGGCAAGGGCGGCCGCGCTGCCGCCGTCGCGCTCGACGTCACCGACACCGCGTCGATCGCCAGGGCGGTCGATGCGGCGGAAGCCGCGCTCGGGCCCGTCACCGTGCTGATCAACAATGCCGGCATCGCCATCGAGAAGCTCGCGACCGAGCAGACCGAGGCCGATTGGGATGCCGTGATCGGCGCCAACCTCAAGGGCGCCTATTTCCTCGCGACGGAAGTGGCGCGGCGCATGATCGCGCGCAAGCAGTCGGGGAACATCGTCAACATCGCCTCCGTGCTCGGCACCGGCGTGCTCAAGGCAGTGTCGCCCTACGCGATCTCCAAGGCCGGCATCATCCAGGCGACCAGGGCGATGGCGCTGGAGCTCGCGGGGCAGAACATCCGCATCAACGCGCTCGCGCCCGGCTACATCGACACTGAGATGAACCACGCCTTCTGGTCGACGCCCGCAGGTGAGCGCCTGGCTAAACGCATCCCGCAGCGCCGCGTCGGCGCCGAATCCGATCTCGACGGCGCGATCCTGCTGCTGGCGTCGAACGCCTCGCGCTACATGACGGGCAGTGTGGTCACCGTGGACGGCGGGTTCTTGTTGAATTGAGCGTGTCTTCGCCTCTCCCCGCGTGCGGGGAGAGGCCGGAATTTGCGCAGCAAATTCCGGGTGAGGGGGAGCCTCCGCGAGTCCGTCTCCCACCGAGTTCGCGGATAGAGGCCCCCAACCCTCTCCCCGTAAGAACGGGGAGAGGGAGAAGAGCTACCGCATATCCGCCGCCTTCTCCGCGATCATGATGGTCGGTGCATTGGTGTTGCCACCGATCAGCGTCGGCGTGATTGAGGCGTTGAGACAGCCTACGACATGAACCGCATCAACTTCTCCAGCCGCGCGATCTTGCCGCCATAGGGCGGATAGAGGTCGGCGAGGCGGTTGAACTTGGAGCGATAGAACACCGGCTTCAGCTTGCTGAAGGTGCGAAAGCCCCATTCGCCGTGATAGGCGCCGGTGCCGGATGCGCCGACGCCGCCCATCGGTTGGTTGACTTGCGTGAAGTGGAACAGGCAGTCGTTGATTGTGACGCCGCCGGAGATGGTGCGCGCCAGCACCTCGTCGCGCGCGTTGCTGTCCTTGCCGAACCAGTACAGCGCCAGCGGCCGGTCGCGGGCGTTGACGAAGGCGATGGCGTCGGCCGGATCGCGATAGCCCAGCACCGGCAGCACGGGCCCAAAGATCTCCTCCTGCATCACTGCCATCGCTTCGGTCGCACTGAGGATCAGCGTCGGCGGGAATTTGCGGTGCGCCTTCCAGTTGGGATCGTCGGGCTTTGCCGGTTGCAGGATCTTGGCGCCGCGCTGCGCGGCATCCGCGACGAGGCCTTCGAGCCGCGCATAATGCCGGTCGGAGATGACGGAGGTGTAGTCCTTGTCGGCGGGATCGGTGCCGAACATGCGCCGCATCTGTGTGCGCACCTTTTCGGCAAAGGATTGCACCGAATTCTCCGGCACCAGCACATAATCCGGCGCGATGCAGGTCTGGCCGGCATTGAGCAGCTTTCCATAAGCGATGCGCTCGGCCGCCTCATCGAGATCCGCCGAGGCGTCGATGATCGCCGGCGACTTGCCGCCGAGCTCGAGCGTGACAGGCGTCAGATTGCGTCCCGCAGCCTCCGCGACCAGCCGCCCGACCCGCGTCGAGCCGGTGAAGACGAGATGATCGAACGGCAGGCGCGCAAAGCCCTTTGCGATCTCGTCCTCGATGCCGGTGACGAGCACTTCGGTGGCATCGAACCTCTGCCCGACCGTCTCCTTCAGCAGCGCCGAGAAGTGCGGCACGAGCTCGCTCGGCTTGATGATGACACGGTTGCCGGCGGCGATGGCGCCGATCGCGGGCGCGAGCGTGAGCTGCAGCGGATAATTCCAGGGCGCGATGATGCCGACCACGCCGAGCGGCTGCGGCATCAGCCGGTTGCGCGCGGGCAGGAATTGCAGCGCGGTGGCAACGCGCTGCGGTGTCATCCAGCTCTTCAGGTGTTTTGTCGCATGCCGGATCTCGGAGAAGACCAGCATGGTCTCGGCAATCGTGGTCTCGACCGCCGAGCGGTGGCCGAAATCGGCCGAGATCGCCTGCCGGAAGCGCTCCTCGTTGTCCGCGACCACCGCGCGCAGCCGCGCCAGCCGGTCGAGCCGCTCGGCGAGGTCAGGCGCCGGCTCGGTCCGCGACCGCGCAATCATGGCATGGAAGGCATCCTCCAGCGCCCGCAGCGGGGTGCTTGTCAGGGACTGGTCCAAGGCGTGATCCAAGGCACGGTCCATGGCGTTCCTCCCTAAAATGGGCGTCTGGCCCTGATTTTGTTGCGGCCAAGCTGGCCCTTTGCGGAACTCCTGGCAAGTGCATGCCAAACGGACCCAAAATCGGTCCATCCGTTGTCATAAAGTCGAAAAAAACGTTCCCGCAGCCCTTTCCAAAGCCGGCCCGCCTTGATACATACGCCCCGCACCCGATGGGCGTTGCCCTGGGTTGCCTTCCAAGGAAGCCTTTGGGACGAGTGAGGCAAGCCACGCGAACAGCGCGGGCCTCAACCGACCGTCGCCGGCTTTTGGCGAAGGCAAAGCAAGTGTTTAACGCGGGGTGGAGCAGCCCGGTAGCTCGTCAGGCTCATAACCTGAAGGTCATAGGTTCAAATCCTATCCCCGCAACCAAATTCGGATTGACCGGATCCGATACGAAAATGGCCCGCGCGACGCGGGCCATTTGTGTTTGGTGGAAAGATCGCGGGCCGGCTCAGGCCGCGGCCAGTGCCGTCGCGCTCATGTCGGTTAGCAGCGCGCCTGCAAACCACCGACTCGGCCGGCTCGGCGGGGTGTTGCAGCAGTTGCGACCTTCCAACCGTCAATTGAGTGCACTGCCACCCTCCGCGTAGCTTATGGACCTGATGAAGCATCCCGACGCATCGCAGAAGGCGGCGCTCTCTCAACTCCTGTGCTGCAGCAAATGTGCATTGTCTTTCGCGCCGCTGGCAAGGATGAGAAGTGAAACCGACAGCGAGATTGCCAGCCCACGGCTGCCACCGCCGCGACTTGCCGCTCGCGGATAGGCGTACAAAGGAAACAGCACTAGGACGAGGGACGTCGCGTAATGCACGAAGCGGACGAGGACGAGCCATAGCTCCACGACTAGTTGCCGATAGTGAAGGTGTATTCGCCTTTGACGCGGTGGGTGTCCTCAGAGACCGCGTGCCATATCACCCGGTACTTGCCGGCCGGCAACGGCGCATCGAGAGGCACGACAAGCTGCTTCTTGTCCTTCAGGTCGACTGCCGGGGTACCTGTAGCAATCGACTTGCCACTCTCGTCCCGCAACTCCAGGCCTGAAAATTTGGCAATAACTCCTTCCGAGAAGTTCAGGCGGATTTCCTTGGTCGTGGGCGCGGCGCGCTCTATGCCATCCGACGGTGGAGCAGAGGATGTGAGCTTAGGATGAGCCATTGCTTCGGTCGCAGCAAGGGCGAGGCCGATGCCCGCGCTGATGGCTAAAAGTCTAGCGCGCATATTTCATTCTCCTCGCCTCGAAGCCTACCATCCCCAACTGCGGTAATTGGGATAGTAATAATTGTAGCGCGGCCGATAATAGCTGTAGTCGCCGCGATCCTCATGATAGCCCCCGTGCAAGTCGCGGAGGGCGCGGTGATAGGCGCGATGCTCGGCACGGCTCTCAAACCCTTCCTCGTGCGCCCGTTCATGAGCTTCGCCGAGCTCGTCATGAAATGCGCGGTGCCCATTGTCCCACTCGTCATGGGCGAGCGCCGGTAGCGTGGACAGTGCCGTAAAGGCAAACGCGGTGGCCAGAAGTGCACTCTTCAGTTTCATGACAACTCTCCCGACTCTAAGAGGCGATACGAGGAACCTATTCCGGGAAAAATAGGCATTCGCGCTTGAATGAATGCTGAACCAAGTTTGACGGGAAAGAGACAGGGTTCGGATTCCCTTTCGTTGCGCTTCCTGTCGATCTCATCAGGGAGTCCGCCTCTCGACGAATCGTTGCAACTCGCCACACAGGATAGAGAAAGCGTGGTTATCCGCGTGGCGTTTTCATGGGACGGCGCCTAGCCTAACAGCGAGGCTCCACAGCCGTGCAGCGCTGGCTGGGTTCCAAATCGAATGGAATTTCACTGCGAAAGCGCTTCGGTGCGTCGACCGGTGATTGCGGATGCGCCGCGACTCTCGCTCTCCGCCGCGCCATCCCGAGATGATATCGCGCTGTCAGCGCTGCGCCTGACCGTTGCCGCAAGTAGCGCGTGGATAGGAAACAACCCCATGCATGCAATCCCGATGGCGATGTGGATCCACCGGGCCGGCTCCCGCGTTTGTTCGCCCCCGTAATAGAGCACGAGACCTGTCATGGCGAGCAAGGCAAGCATGGCCAGCGTGGTGCCGCCGGTCCATCGCTTGCGGCGCCGGTGCCAGCCCGACCGCACGTGCAACGGCAGCAGCGAGCCGATTGCGATCAAAACTGCATAGGCCGAGATGCCGTGGAGCATCAATAGCAATCGTTCGGATTCACTGGGCTCGGCGTCGACGAGGTCGTGCAGAACGAACCAGGCGGCGCCGGTCAGCGCGACCACCGCGGTTGCGGTCCAGACAGCGCTCTTTTGAACAAAGCCGAGGCGCATGGATCAGGCCGCCATTGGCTGGAGATCACCGCCGCTGATGAAAGCCGTCGCGCCGAAGCGACCGAAGCAGGGATGCTGCGGCTCGGCGCTCTGGACCAGAATCTTTGTCAAAGCGTCCGCGACGATGCAGCTTGGTGCGACGACCGAATAGGCTCGTCTATCGGTTGTGGAGTCCGGCGATTCCAGCGCTCCGTTCCGGCCGACAGTGGCGAAGGAGGAGGAGGTCGCGATGGCGCCGTTGCGCAACAGTCCGGCCTGCAGCAAGCCCCGGCCTGGAACGTGCACATGGATCGGCTGGTCGATCTCGCCCATGACGCGCAGATCGCCGCCGGCGTTGACAGTCGCGCATCGGACGCCCGCAGCGCGAAGCGAGGCGACGGCGCGATCCACCGCGTAGCCCTTGGCGATTCCGCCAAGGTCGATTGCCACCGGTGCCGTCAAACGCACGGACCGATCCTCCGACAGGCGGACTGCGCTGAAGTCGCCTTCACAGACATGGTCGAGGTCGTTGGACGGCAGCAACTCGCGGCGCATCAGCTCGAAGCCGACCGCGCAGTCGAACAGGCCGTTGCTTGCTGCATGAAACGCTGCCGCGTGACGCAGAACCCGCGCCGTCCAGGGATGGACTGTCACGGGCTTTCGGAACGCCGCGCGGTTGATGCGTCCGATGTCGCTACCTGCATCGTGGAAGCTCATCAGACGCTGAACCAGCAATACCGCCTCGAAGGCGCGGGCAACCGCTCGTTCAGCGTCGGCTTGCGCGACGCCCTCGACCTCGATCTCCACGATCGTGCCCAGCAGCGGTCGTGCGCGCCTCATGGCTACTGCCCCCTCAGACTCTGGTACTGCCCGACAACACGTCTCACGCCATCGGTAATGTGCTTGCACGACAAGGTCGCGCCGCTGATGTTCTTGATATCGACATTGAGCTGCAGCGGCGAGCTCGCGCTCTTGCCTATGAATTGCGAGCGCCACGAGGCCTCGCGAACCTCGTAGCCATAGGATTCGTTGTATTCGAGGATTTCGATATGCTTGACCGTGCCGCCGGCGGTGATGCCGACGGCGTATTTGATGTATTCGTGCTTGCCGAGCACGCGGTCGATCACGACGATCCCTCCCGAGGAGGCGCGGAAGACTCCCGCCCTGCCGCCGGGGACGAACGATGCGCCGGGAAAGATCGCCTGCATCGCCTGCTGTTCACTCATATACACGGTGGCGCCAGCCGGCGCGATCAGAACGATCGCTGCCGGCGCGGCGAGGAGTGGTGTCCACTTCATGCTGCCCCGCCTCGAAACTTCATTTCACAGCGAACGGCACGCCGAGGCGGAACATCACCTCGTCGCGCGCGTGCTCGTCGCCGTAGATGCGTCCGTGCTTCACCACTGACGCCTGATCCTCGTTGTAGGTGATGACCATCGGCAGTTGGTGACGCCAGGCCAGCGTCCACCAGAATTCCTTCTGCGCGTAGTGGATGACGGGTCCGGCAAAGAATGCGGAATGTTCGGGATTGTTGAACCAGTAGCCGGTGAATTCGTTGTGGACGCGGGTCTCGAAGCCGATCATCCAGTTCGGCATCACGAGATAGGACATGCCGAAGGTCACGTCGATCGGCGAAGCTCTTTCGATCGAGCCGTCGGCGTACACCTCGCGCTCATGCTTGCCCATGATATTAATAGCGGCAATGAGGCGATCCTCCAGGAAGTTCTTCTGCAAGATCACCCGCCATTCCAGCTCCTTCTCCCTCGGCCCGATCTCCGGTTCGATGTAGAGCGCGAGCCCGATCGGATCGGTCACGGGATTGAGAACCTGATAGATCGCCTCGAAGGAAACCGAATCGAAGCGAGTCTTCTCGTAACGCGAGTACGGGTCGAAGGAAGCATCGAGAAACTGAGTCACGCCCGGTCCGCCCGTCGTCCCGTCGAAGCCGTTGCGGAAGGCGTTGGCATAACTCCAGTTGAAATAACCGGAAATCTGCAGCTGGTTGGTGAGACCATATTCGATCTCCTCCTTGTTCTGCATGAAAAAATACTGTCCCTGCGACTGCCCTGACTGCATGAACGATTTGTGTTCGTATTCAAACGTGCCCTGCGGATGCACATCGGCGGTGTAGATCCAGCCGAACGGCGATTCCCCTGCACGCGCCTGACAAGCGGTCAGCATCACAGCTGCCGCGCATATCGGTCCCACCAAACGCTTCACTGTCGTCCCCATCAAAGAAAAGCCTGTGGGACGCGGCCTACAGCGACACACGAAGGTGTGACAATACACCTCAGGTTGGAATTAATCTAAACTCGTCCAGCACCTTCACTCGCGGGATGCTCGGCGTCATTTCGCAAGGTTTCGGAAAAATAAGTAAGTGAGCAGCAAGAGCAGCTTACCCTCTATTCGCCTTCTGGCTGGAGCGATTCTAATTTTGACAAATTCCAATCGAGGTTCGGATCTGTTGCACTTGTCGTCAGGGAGCACGACGTGCCGACGTCTTCGCAAGACGCTGAAGCTGGCCGCGACGGAACCGCCGCAGCAGCCCAAGCGGTGTTCGAAGGAGCCGAGACTCGTGATCGGCTTGCCTAGGACTGTTCGGTGCCGGTGCTCGTCGCTCCGTCGTCCCCAGGCTCAGCTTGGCGAGACGTTGCAGCAATCACGGGACTTACTCGCCGCTCAATCGAATGCCCTGCCACCGCAATTCGAAGATGTTCACGTCCACCACCTACATCTATCGCCCGATGAACCGGATCATCCCGGCCTCGTTCGGATTGAACCCGCGGGGAAAGACAGTGCGATCATCGTATGTCGCGCCGCTCAGCCTTGCTCCCGCAAGACGAGCATTGGTCAAATCGGCGCCCCTGAACCACGTGAGACGCCAGTTAGGCAACTCACTGACGGCATTGGCGTCGGAAAGATCGGCGCCGATCAACTTCGCGCCAGTGAAATCCGCACCACCGATATTGGCCCGACGCAAGTCGGCACCTGACAGGTCAGCTCCAATGAAATCGGTCGAACCGCCCAGATTGTCGAGCCCACAATTGGCACCGCGAAGGTCGGCTCGGCGCAGATTGGCGCTATTGAAGGTCGCGCCGCGCAGGTCGCAACGCGCCAAAATGGCGCCTTCGAGCACCGCATCGTGAAACATTGCCCAGTAAAAGTCCGCTTCCGCCATGTCGACGCCGGCGAGTTGAGCGAACATCATGTCGCGGCCCTGCTGCACTGTCCCGGCCAGCGAGCAGTCGTTGGGCGGCAGGCGCACCGTACGATCCAGAGGTTCATCCGGTTTAGGCAAAGCATCGGGATCATCAGATCTAGCCATGCAACTCTGTCGCGCGATCTGACGTTTTCGTTCGATCCGGGTCGATTGCGAAAGATCAATAGCTTGGAAGATGTTCACTGCGTCCGCGGCGCAGGAGACGCCGAGATCAGATCGTAACCTTGAAGCGCTGGCCCGTGAGGCTGAGCGCCGCAAGCGGTTCGGCATGGCGCGCCTCCCCTCAAAACTCCCTAATCATCTTCCCATCCGCCCCCACCAGGCTCGACGGTGCCTCCCCAAACACCAGCCCCTCCGGCTGAAACTTGATCGTTGTCCCGCCCTCGACGAACTCCGCAAAATTCCTTGGCGTTGCCGCGTGCACGCCGTTGGCCAGGAAGTCGCTGGTCTCGTAGCAGGTGTCGGGCTTGCCGCCGGAGCCTTCGCCCAAAAACTTCTGGAAGGTCTGGCTCGTCACCTTGGCCTTCTTGCGCGCCGACCAGTTGGTGTAGCGGCGGTAGAGTTTTGGCGGGATCACCGGGCCCTTGTCGGTCGCGAGCACGGCGGTGTCGCCAGCCCTGGGCTCGCGCAGGTCGAAGTCGAAGGCGCCAATCGTTTTGGCGAGATGCTTCCAGACCGGCAGCTTCTTGCTGCGCGCGCTCTTGGCGAGGGCGAGGATAGCCCTGATCTCGTCGTCGTTCATCGAGGAGTAGAACGTCGGATAGGCAAAGCCCTGTTCGACCAGCCAGTGGTTGATGTCGATTGTCTCGCCTCCGACCGTCACCTCGATGTCGCCGACCAGCCTTCCATAGGTGTCGAACACCTCGTTCGGCGCATCGACATGGGTGAACACCCGGCAGGGAAGCGCGGCTTCGCCGGCACGGCTGAGGAAATCGTGCAGAGCCTTGCTCGCGGTGGCGCCGAGGAATTGCCGGTAGGAATGGGTGACCTCGTGATAGGCCTGCTTCTTGGCCTCCGTCAGTCCCTTCTTCTCGGCGGTCGACAGGGGCGAGGGCTGATAGTGCAGCTCAGGCGCGTCGATGCCCTGGAGGCGAACAGTGAGCTTGCCGTTCTTGATCGGCGCGGTCGACGTGCGGCCCTTGACCTTGGCGCCCTCGAAGACATGGGTCGGCTGGAATGGCGAGGTGTCGTTCTTGCGGAAGCGGATCGCGTCCGGCGCGATGGTCACCACCACCTTGGTGGTGTCGGCGTCCGACCGCCCCTCCGGCCAGAACTGCTTGACCTCGATGGTGCCTTCGACCTCCAGCAGTCCCACGGGCATCGGCCGCTCCTGTCACCGCGCGCGACCATCGACTTCTGACAAAGCGATTCGCGCGCACAATGAGAGGCAACCGATCATCTTCGTGCGACAGTCCCATGACGGCAGCTGCGACAGCTGCGACGCGGTCGCGGCGACAGCTCTCGACTTACACGAGGCTGACAACGGGGTTTCTCGCAGTGAATACGCTCGAAGGGCCAGAGCGGCGGACGTCAGATCTTGGACGAGTGGGATCGATCAGTCGCAGCAAGACGCCCGCGCGCCTGTCGCGCGGGGGGCGGCAATGGGTTCTTGAACCAAGAAGAACGCTTCTGAAGATCACGATCTGTGCGGACAGACCATTGTCAGATAGAGCAGCGTCGGCGCCTTGTCCTCGCCGTTCTTGTACTCCCACTCCAGCCGGATCTCGTGCCGGTGCGCGTAGGCATCGCTTGCCGCATGGGTGATGATCTTCGTCTTCATTGGGATCGGCGGCTCGGAGTTGAAGCATTTCCGGACGCAGGCATCGAGCAGATCGCATCGCGTCAGAGGAATGACGCCGGGCTCATCCTTGGACAGCGGGACCGTGTTCGGCTGGGTGCTGAGATCGACGCGGGCTCGGCCCTTCTCCTTGTGCCAGTACTTGGCGCTGCCCTGCGGCCACTTCGATGGCGGGTTCAAGATCAGGTGGTATTGGCCATATTCCAAAGTTGGCAGATCGATATCGTCCGATGCCTTGAGCTTCGCGACACTCTTCTTCATGTTCGCTAAAGGATAGTAGTTCCTGTTCATCAAGTCTCGAAATGCCTTGCCGCTATATACCAGTCCGGCCATCGCCTCTTTCCTCGATATGTCTGTTTGTCAAAATCTGTAGCGGGCAGGCCGAAAATACGCGTCACGCTGCGGCCGATCACGCAATTTTGGTGCGCAGTCACGCTACCACCCAGGAGTGCGCTTCGTCCAGAGACGCACCATTCAGTAACATCGCGTATGCCGCAGGTCCGATTGCCATGCATCCTCCTATGGGTAATGTTGGGTCGAACGCCGCGTAGGCGTTGGAGCGGGGACTGCCGGGGCAGTCGTTGAAGGCACTGGAATGCATTGTTTCGCGTGTCAGTCGGCAATTGGTCCGGGCGACAGCTGGTGCTCCAAATGCGGAGCGGCGGTCCGTCAGCGCGTCGATCCCGATAGCGAACGACGATTTGTAACGATTCTGCGCGCCGACGTCGTCGATTCCACCGGACTCGTTGCCGAACTGGAGCCGGAGCAGGCGGTGTTGCGTCTTGAGCCGGCGCTTGCGGCGATGAGAGGCGCGGTGCGGCAGTTTGGTGGCATCGTCAGTAAAGAGTTGGGCGACGGGTTGGCAGCGGTATTCGGCGCTCCGATCGCCGACGACAACCATGCGCCCCTGGCCTGTCACGCGGCCATCGAGCTTGTCCGGCGTGTCGGCAGCCTGGGCGATCCCGGTCTTCAGGTCCGGGTCGGCCTCCACTCGGGTCATGTGGTGACCTACATGGTCGCCAGCGAATTTTCCAAAGTCTACGAGATCGGCGGGGCCGCTCAGCATCTAGCAGCTCGGCTGGAAGCAGCGGCCGAGGCGAACCAGATCTATGTCTCGCAAGCCTGCCAGGAGCTCGCGGACGGACATGTGCGCTTTGAATTCCTCGGCCGAAAAGCGCTCCGTGGTTTTGGCGAGCCCATGCCGGTGTACCGGATCATGGGCGCGAGCGATCTATCGAGCTGGCGGGTCCGACGTGCGCGCAGCGTTTCCCGTTTCGTCGACCGCACGACAGAGAGGGCATTGCTATGGCGTGCCACGGAAAGGGTCGCCGCCGGCCGGCAGACGGTCCTGCTGACAGGTGACGCCGGCATCGGAAAGTCGCGGCTTGCGCACGAGTTTGCGCAAGATCTCCGGGCCAGCGGCTGGCGGCTGATCGATGCCGAGTGCAGCCCGAATCTCCAGGGTGCTCCGTACAGCGCCCTCAAGCGCCTGTTGCTGTCGGTCTTTGATACAGCTGCGAGGGGTCAGACCAGGACGGACGATCCCAGAGACACGTTGCCGGTGGTGCAGCAACGAGCCATCGACGCGGTCCTGGACTTACCGATTTCCGATCCGCAATGGGACGAATTGGAGCCTCACGCCCGCGGCCGAGCGATTTCAGACGCCAGCTGCGCGATCGTCGAGAGCATCGCCCGTCGCCAGCGCACCGTCCTTCTGATCGAAGACCTGCACTGGATCGATCGGGCCAGCGACACGGTTGTGGCCACCCTTTCCGGACTGCAAAGCCCCGATTTGCTTGTGCTGCTGACGACGCGGCCCAACGGAATGCCGGTGTGGATCGCAAATTGCCACGCGGAGATCGTGGCGATGCGGCCTCTCGACGACGATTCGGGTCTGGCCATGCTCGCGGAGATGCTTGGCCCCGCCACCTCGAATGCGGACCTGAAGAATCGGATCATCTCTCATACCGCCAACGTTCCGCTGTTCATCGAGGAGGTCTGCCGCAGTCTGAAGGACAGCGGCCTGCTTCTTGGCCAGTGGGGTGACCTTTCCCTTGCGCGTCCTGTGGACGAGCTCGGCATCCCCAGCAGCATTCAAGGTGTGATCGCGGCACGGCTCGATCGCGTGTCTCGACAGGAAAGGTCACTTCTTCAGATCGCCGCGGCGCTTGGACGCCGGGCCAACCAGGCCATGTTGCGGAAAGTGGCGGCCTTGCCGGAAGACGTCCTGCAGGATTGCCTCGCCGCACTCGACCGGGCCGAACTGCTGGTCAAGATCGACAGTGAGTTGGAGGATTCGCTCGAATTTCGCCACGAGATGGTCAGGCAGGTGACCTACGATTCGATGGTCGAAAAGGTGCGCGAAAGCATCCATGCCAGCATACTTGCCGCCCTTGAAGGTGACGAGGCATGGGCCGACGATCCGGATGCCCTCTGTTATCACGCGACGAGGGCGAAGGATTGGCAGAAGGCGTTTCGCCATGGCAGGAGCGCGGCCCGGAAATGTCTGGCGCGCTCGGCCTATGTCGACGCGGTCGACTATTTCGAGATCGCAATGGGGTCTCTCGACAAGACGCCGTTGACGCACGCGCGAGAGATGGACGCCATTGACCTCCGGATGGAGGCGCGTTTGGCGTTTGCCGGATCAGGGCGGGTGGCGGAGGCGTTGGACCTGGGGCGGGAAGCCGAACGGCGAGCAGATGCGATCAGCGACATTGGACGCAAAGTGGCGGCCATGACCATGAGAGCGGGCGCGCAGAACTTCTACGGGACGCCGGTCGAAGCTGTCGCGATCGGCGAAGATGTTGTTCAATTGGCGGAAAGCTCGGGCAACCCCGGCTGGCGCAATCTCGCTCAATATGGTCTCGGGCAGGCCTATTTTCTTTCCGGCCGCTACCATGGCGCCGAGAAGATGCTGGCCACGGCCCGCGTCCATCTTGCGGGTCCAACAGCGAGTGCTCCTATCGGCACGACCCCACGATCTTTGCTCCTCCTGTGCTGCATGATGAACAGCATCACCCACACCGTCATGGGCGAGCTCGACGTCGCCGAGCAGCTCCAACAACAAGCTTCCGCGATCGCGGACGAGACCAACCGCCCCTACGACCGCGTCGCGGCCGCCTATAGCGGCGGATGGCTGAAGCTGGGGCAGAACGATCCGGCGGCGGCCGCTTCCATCCTCGAGGACGGCTTCGTCCTCGCGCAGAAGCACGGCATCCGGCTGTTCGTGCCGGTACTCGCCTGCCATCTCGGCATGGCCTATCTGGAGCAGGGCCTGTTCGATCGGGCGCGGGGCGTGCTGACCGAGGCGCGCGAGGAGGCGAAGGCGGTCGGCTATACCTCGGCGGTGCTGCGCAGCTCGATCTACCTGGCGCTGGCTACCTACCGCCTCGGCGACGCCAGGGCTGCGCAGAACATGCTGCGCGAGGCGCGCAACACGGCGCGCCAGCAGGGGTTCTCGGGCCTCGAGGCCGAGGCCCTGTTTGGCGAAGCCGTGGTGATGCCGGCGTCCAGCGCCGAAAGCAGGGCGGCCACCCTCGCAGCCCTGCGCGCCGCTATCGCGATCGCCTCCGAGAGCGGCGCGCTGCCGCTCCAGCACAAGGCCGAGGCGATGCTAGGCGAGATGCTGGCCCAAGGCGACGAGCTCACCTGAACCTTGTGCCTTCATGGGGTGGGCGTGCGATGGTACCGTCGTGCCGGTTTTTCTGCCCGACGGGTCAATTAAATATTGCAACTGATACAAAGGCTTAGCACGACGCTTCTACTGTGCATGGGGTTGTTTTTTCACTTTTTTGCAGGCTCCGTCATCGTCCAGCGCAGAGGACGGCAAGCCCGTGTCTCCCCCCGATGACAAAGTCCCTTGCGCGCACAGCAAGGTCGGCTACCGTTGCCACTAGCCGCAGGGCCAGGTGACTTTTGGTTTTCAATTTCTAGCATCCGATTCTCCGGCGCCGCGATGGCGCGACGCCCACCGAACGAGGCGGGCCATGATTACACGAGACCAGTCAGCACTTTTGGCGCCGGTCGAGCGCGACCTGCGGCTCGATCTCTTCCGCGGCATCGGCCTGTGGATGATCTTCCTCGACCACATCCCGCACGACGTCGTGGCCTGGCTGACGCTGCGCAACTACGGCTTCAGCGACGCCGCCGAGTTCTTCGTCTTCATCTCCGGCTATCTGGTCGGCTGGATCTATGGACCGATCGTCGCGGGCGGCTGGTTTCTCGCCGCGGCCAAGCGGCTGTGGCGGCGCGCGGCCGAGCTGTATGTCGCGCACATCATGCTGTTCCTGCTGTTCACGGCGCAGATCGCGCGCACCGTACGTCGCTTCGATAATCCGATGTATGAGCACGAGTTCAACGTGTTCAACTTCCTGGCGCATCCGGACGAGCTGATCGGGCAGGCGATCCTCCTGAAATACAAGCCGGTCAATCTCGACGTGCTGCCGCTCTACATCACGCTGGTGCTCGCCTCGCCCTTCATCGTGTGGTGCCTGGTGCGCCGACCGAACCTGACGCTCGCAGGCTCCGTCGTGCTCTACGTGCTGTCGCGCTGGTTCGATTGGAATATCGCCTCCTATCCGCCCGGCACGACCTGGTACTTCAATCCGTTCTGCTGGCAGCTGATGTTCGTGTTCGCGGCCTGGTGCGGCATCGGCCAGATCGACAAGATCGCGACATGGGTGTGGTCGAAGGCGGCGATGGGGCTGGCCGCAGTCTGGCTGATCTTCGCGCTGCTGATCGTGATGACCTGGCACGTCCCTGCGCTCGAGGCGCTGATCCCGAAATCGATGATCAAGGCGATCTATCCGATCGACAAGACCGATCTCGACATGCTGCGCTTCACGCATTTCCTAGCACTGGCGATCTGGGTGACTCATTTCCTCTCGCGCAAATGGCGGGCGCTGCATTCAACATGGCTGCGGCCCGTCATCCTCTGCGGCCAGCATTCGCTGCCGATCTTCTGCCTCGGTGTGTTCCTCTCGTTCTCGGCGCACTGGATCCTGACGCAATACACCAAGGGTGTCTGGGAGCAGCTCGCCGTCTCCATCGTCGGCATCGTCATCATGGTCGGCGCGGCCTGGCTGCTCGGCCGGGCCGATCGCGTGCCGAACCTGTTCGTGAAGGTGACGGAGGTCGAGGAGGCCGACACCGCATTGGACAACGCGCCGGCCGTGAGCGCTGCCGCCGCGCCTGCGAGCCGCTGAACGCATTGCGCCGCCTGCATTCTCACGGAGGGTCCATGTCCAGACGTTTGTCGACGATCGCCGGCATCTTCCTGCTCCTCGTCTGCGGGGCGTCGGCCCAGGCGCCGTCACTCGAGGCGATGACCGCAGCGCGCAAGCTCGTGGTCACCTTGAAGATCGCGGATCAGTATCGCACGCTGCTGCCGCAGCTCCTGCTCAAGCTGAGGCCCGTGGTCGCCCAGGACAGGCCGGAGATCGAGCGCGACTATGACGCGATGACGGCCCCTGGCTCCGAGATCTACGCCCCGTTCCTGGCATCGATCATCGACCAGGTCGCCGCGCTCTATGCCGCGAGCTTCACGGTGGACGAGCTGCGCCAGATCGAGGCGTTCTATGCCCAGCCGGCAGGGCAGAAATTCCTGGCGAAGTCGGACGCGCTGGCGCAGGCTGGCGCCCAGATCGGCCAGGACGTCAGCCTGAAGGCCGCCGACGAATTGAAGCAGCGCCTGATCGAAGCGCTGCGCCAGAAGGGACACAAGCTCTGAACCGCGCGACTGCGGGCTAGGCCAGAAACACGCGGAAGCGCCGCAGCGCGATCACGAACAAGATGCCGCCGATCAGCGTGAGCGCGACGAGTTGCGGCCACACCGCCTCGAGGCCGGCGCCGCGGAACAGGATCGCCTGCGCGAGCATCACGAAATGCGTGTTGGGCGCCGCCAGCATGATGTCCTGGACGAATTGCGGCATGCTTTCCCGCGGCGTCATGCTGCCTGAAAGCGTCTGTAGCGGCAGCAGGATCATGATCAGCAGCAGCCCGAACTGCGGCATCGATCCGGCGACCGTGGCCAGGAAGATGCCCATGCTGGTGGTGGCGAACAGCTGCAGCGCCGCGCCGAGCAGGAACAGCGCCAGCGAGCCGTCGATCGTGACCGCCAGCCATCCCTTCACCACGAAGCCGATCGACAGGGCGGAGGCAACCAGCACCACCGCTCCCATCGACCAGACCTTGCTCACCATGATCTCCAAGGGGGTAACCGGCATCACCAGGAGGTGCTCGATCGTGCCGTGCTCTCGCTCGCGGATCAACGCTGCGCCGGTCAGGATGATCGAGAGCATGGTGATCGAGGTGATCACCTGGTCGATGGCGCCGAACCATGACTTCTTCAGCTCGGGGTTGAAGCGCGCCCGCAGCGCCAGCTCGATCGGCGGCGTCTGCGCATCGCGGGTGTGTGCCAGAAACTCCGCGACCTCCGCGCTGACGATCTGCTCGACATAGCCGCCGCCGTTGAAGGCTTGCGAGATTCGCGTGGCGTCGACGTTGAGCTGGATGGCTGGCGACTTCCGCGCCAGTAGATCGCGCTGAAAGTCCGGCGGGATGTCCAGCGCGAAGGTGTCGAGGCCGGCATCCATCCTCCGGTCCATCTCGTATTGCGAGATCAGGCGCGGCTTGGAGAAATAGGGCGCGGTGAACGCCATCTCGATGCGGGTCGAGACTGGCGAATGATCCTCGTCGACGATAGCGATTGCGGCGCGGTTCAGGGTCTCCGGCAGCGCTCTTGCTCCGGCATAGACCGCCAGCGTGAAGGAATAGACGATGAGTACGAGCAGCATGGGGTCACGCACCAGGCCGCGCAATTCCTTGATGCCGAGCTGGAGCACGTTGTCAAAGCGCATGGTCAGCGGGCCTGTTTCTTCAGCAGCATGGCCCCGGCCGCCACCAGCACCGGAACCGTGACGGCGAGCGCCAGGAGATCGTTGTGAAGGGTGTCGAACCCCAGGCCCTTGGAGAAGGTGCCCCGCGAGATCGTGACGAAATAGGCGGTAGGATAGAGTCGCCCGACCAGGGCGCCCAAGCCCTGGAGCGATGAAACGGGATCGATCAGCCCGGAATATTGGATGGCCGGGATCAGCGTGATCAGGACCGTGCCGAACAGGGCCGCGATCTGGCTTTTCATGAAGGCCGAGATCACGAGCCCCAGGCCTGTTGTGGCCGTGACGTAGAGCAGGGCGGCGAGCGCATAGGTCGCAAAGCTGCCGGTGAAGGGCACGCCGAAAACGGCGAGCGCAAAGCCGACGAGCAGGAGGAAGTTGCCGAATGCCAGCAGCACGTAAGGCAGCTGCGTGCCGAGCAGGAATTCCAGCCGCGTCACCGGCGTCACATAGAAATTGACGATCGAGCCGAGCTCCTTCTCGCGCACGACCGCGAGCGCCGCCAGCACCGCCGGAATCATGACCAGCAGCAGCGGGATGATCCCGGGTGCCATGGCGACGACGCTTCTGACGTCTGGATTGTAGCGATAGCGCAGCTGGAGCTGGTAGGAGCCGGCGATCGTCGCCTCGCCATAGAGTTCGCGGCCCTTCTGTGCCAGCCAGGTGGCGTGAATCGCTTGGGCGTAGGAGCGCAGCGTCTCGGCGCGAGTCGGGTTGGCGCCGTCGACCCCGGCGCCGATCTCGACACGGTGGCCGCGGCTGACGTCGCGGCCGAAGCCGGGCGGCAATTCGATGGCGAGGCCAATCTCGCCGGCGCGCATGCGGCGGTCGAGGTCGGCATAGTCGCTGATCGGTGGCTTTTGGGTGAAGTAGCGCGATCCCGCGATCTGAAGGCTGTAGTCGCGGCTGATGGCGCTGTCGTCGCGGTCGAGCACGGCGAAGGTCAGGTTTTCGACGTCCAAGCTGATGCCGTAGCCGAGCACGAACAGCAACAGCACGCTGCCGAGGATCGCGAGCGTGGCGCGGATCGGATCGCGCCGCAGCTCGAGCGCTTCGCGCCGGGAATAGGCGAGCATGCGGGTCGGATTGAATGTCGCACTGCGCTTGCGCGGGAGCGCCGTGGTCGTCGCCGCCGGCACGGGCGATGTAAGTGCCGGCCGGCCGGCTGAGTCCCGGGATTCGGCGATCGCGTCCTCCAGACAGGCGATGAAAGCCTGCTCCAGCGTATCGGTGCCGCGCGCGGCCACGATCGCAGCGGGCGTGTCCGACGTCAGCACCTTGCCCGCATGCATCAGAGAGATTCGATCGCAGCGCTCGGCCTCGTTCATGAAGTGGGTCGAGACGAAAATCGTGACGTTATCCTTGCGGGAGAGCTCGGCGAGGATCTTCCAGAAGCGGTCCCGGGCAACCGGATCGACGCCAGAGGTCGGCTCGTCGAGGATGAGGATATCGGGCGCATGGATCATGGCGACCGCCAGTGACAGCCGCTGCCGCAAGCCGAGCGGCAGCGCATCGGGCAGAGTATCGGCGACATCGGCGAGATCGAACCGGACGATCATCTCGTCGATGCGCGCGGCAATAGTGTCCGCCGGCAGCTCGAACAGCCGCGCATGCAGGTCGAGGTTTTGGGTGACCGTCAGCTCCGAATAGAGCGAAAAGCCCTGCGACATGTAGCCGATGCGCCGCCGCACCGACATGTCGCGGGCATCGATCGCCTTGCCGAACAGCCGCGCGGTGCCTTCGCTGACGGGCAAGAGGCCGGTGAGCATCTTCATTGTCGTGGTCTTGCCGCAGCCGTTCGAGCCGAGAAAGCCGAAGATCTCGCCCTTCCTGATGCGGAAGCTGACGTCGTCTACGGCGACGAAGTCGTTGAACCGCCGGGTCAGGTGATCGGCCTCGATCGCGATCTCGTCATGGCACTCGTTGCGTGGAGGGATGACGACACTGGTGTGATGGTCGCGATCTGCCTCCGGCAACAGACGGATGAACGCGTCGTCGAGCGTGACGGCGCCGGTCCGCCGCTTCAGCGCGACCGGGGTTCCCGTCGCCAGCACGCGGCCGGCGTTCATCGCGACCAGGACGTCGAATTGCGCGGCTTCTTCCATATAGGCGGTCGAGACGATCACGCTCATGCCAGGCCGGCTGTCGCGGATCGAGGCGATCAGTTCCCAGAATTGACGTCGAGACAAGGGGTCGACGCCCGTGGTCGGCTCGTCCAGGATCAGAAGCTCGGGATCGTGAATCAGAGCGCAGCACAGGCCCACCTTCTGCTTCATGCCGCCGGAGAGTTTTGCGGCGGGGCGGTCGGCGAAGGCGGTGAGCCCGGTATCGCGCAGCAGGCCCGCGATCCGTCTGCCTCGTTCCGCCTTGTCGTGTCCGAACAGGCGGCCGAAGAAGTCGATGTTCTCGAACACCGACAGCGTTGGATAAAGATTCTTGCCGAGACCCTGCGGCATATAAGCGATATCGGGGCAGACCGTGCGGCGATGCCGTGAGCTCGCCATGTCGCCGCCGAGCACATCGATGCGCCCTTCCTGGATCGCACGCGCGCCCGCGATCAGGGCGAGCAGGCTCGATTTGCCGACGCCGTCGGGACCGATCAGTCCGACCATGCAGCCGGGCGGCAGGTCGAGCGTAATGGCATCGAGCGCCCGGGTCTTGCCGTAGTTCAGGCCCACGCCGTCCAGATGCACCACGCTGCCGACGGCAGCCAATGCATCGGCTGTGGCAATCGCGCTCATCGGGTCAGCTTGATCTTGAGATTGTCGGGCCATTGCGCGGCCGGATCGAACTGCACATAGGCCATCCCGGGCAGGCCGGTCTTCACATGCTCGATGTGCTGGCGCAGCAGCTCGGGCGCGATATGCGCCTTGATCCGGAACATCAGCTTCTGCCGCTCCTCCTCGGTCTCGACCGTCTTGGGCGTGAATTGCGCGACGTCAGCGACGAAGGTGGCTCTTGCGGGGATCACATATTGCGGGATGGCATCGAGCACGAGCCGAACGTCGGCGCCGATCGCGACGCGGCCGGCCTGCGCCGTAGGTAGGAAGAACGTCATGTAGACGTCGCCGAGATCGACCATGTTGAGGACGCGGCCGCCGGCCGCGAGCACCTCGCCGGGCTGCGACACGCGATACTGCACGCGGCCGTCGCGCGGTGCCTTCAGCACGCTATCATTGATATCGGCGTTGATGCTCTCGATCGCGGCCTTTGCCGCGTCGACCGCGGCTGCTGCATCGATCACCATGGCGCGGGCGGAGCTGATCGCGGCCTCGGATGCTGCGACCTGGGCCTTCGAAGCGGCAAGCGCCGCCTTCGCCGTGGCGTTGGCAGAGCGGTCGTCATCCAGCACCTGCTGCGACACTGCACTTGTCCTGATCAGCTGCTCGGAGCGATCGAGCTTGCGGCTCGTGGTGTCGAGCTGCGCGACGCGCTGGTCGACAACGGCCTCAGCAGCCTCGCGTTCGGCCTCGCGCTGGTTGACGAGGCTCTTCGCGGTCTCGACATTGATTGACGCGCGCTGGAGCTGCGCTTCGGCCTGGCGACGCTGGGCCTGCAATTGCTCGGTGTCCATCCGCGCCAGAACCTGGCCCGCGGTCACGAAGTCGCCTTCGTTGACCAGGATCTCGCGGATTCGTCCTGGCGTCTTGGTGGCGATGTCGATCTCCACCGCCTCGATACGGCCATTGCCTCGGGCGAAACCCGCGGGAAGTGCATTGGTATCGCGGTGCTGCCAGTAGAAATAGCCGCCGCCCGCAAGGAGGATGGTGATCGCGGCAATGACGCGGCCGGAAGTTAAGTTCATCAGTCCACCACGCCGCGCAGCGGCGCCCACATGTTGAGACACGAACGCCCCGCCGCTGATCACGCAGAAAGGGGCGGCTCAACATGTCGCAATTTTTGCATCGCAACTTGATGCAGATCAGACGGCAACGAGGTGTGCCTGTCCCTATTTTGGGCAGCTCGTCGCCGCGGCCCGCCCGCCTTGGCTGATCAGGCGGACAGGCAAGCCTAGCTGAACAGATGTCGTCGGCCCACAAGTGAGCCGTGCCGCCTCACTTCACCAGCGGACAGCCACCATCCTTCAACGGCCGGAACGCCTGGTCGGCGGATACCTCGGCGAGCAACTTGTAGTAATCCCACGGCCCCTTCGATTCCTCAGGCTTCTTCACCTGGAACAGGTACATGCTGTGCACCATGCGGCCGTCCTCACGCAGCACGCCGTTGTCGGTGAAGGCGTCACGCACCGGCAGCTCGCGCATCTTGGCCATCACCGTCTTGGTGTCCTTCGTGCCCGCGGCCTGCACGGCCTTGAGGTAATGCAGCGTGGCGCTGTAGGTCGCGGCCTGGTTCATCGTCGGCATGCGCTTGACGCGCTCCAGGAAGCGCTTGCCGAAGGCGCGGGTCTTGTCGTTGAGGTCCCAGTAATAGGCTTCGGTGACGATCAAGCCCTGCGCGAGCTTGAGGCCAAGGCTGTGCACGTCGGAGATGAACATCACGATCGCAGCGAGGTTCTGGCCGCCGGCGACGATGCCGAACTCGCCGGCCTGCTTGATCGCGTTGATGGTGTCGCCGCCGCCGTTGGCGAGCCCGATGATCTTGGCCTTGGAGGCCTGGGCCTGGAGCAGGAATGACGAGAAGTCCGCCGTGTTGAGCGGATGCTTGACGCTGCCGAGCACCTTGCCGCCGGCCGACTTGACCACGTCGCCGGTGTCGCGCTCGACCGAATGGCCGAACAGGTAGTCGGCGGTGAGGAAGAACCAGGTATCTCCGCCGTTCTTGACGATGGCGCTGCCGACGGTATGCGCGTTGGCGTAGGTGTCGTAGGTCCAGTGCGCGGTGTAGGGCGAGCAGGATTTTCCGGTGATGTCGGAGCTGGCCGCGTCCGTCACGATCATGATCTTCTCGTACTGCTTCGACAGCTCCATCACCGCGAGCGCGGTCGCCGAGGTCGGCAGGTCGATGATCATGTCGACGCCCTCGGTCTCCCACCATTTGCGGGCGATGGTGGAGGCAATGTCGGGCTTGTTGAGCACGTCCGCCGAGACCATGTCGATCGGCTTGCCGAACATCTGGCCACCAAAATCCTCGATCGCCATCTTGGTCGCCTCGACATTCCCCATGCCGCCGATGTCGGAATAGACGGAGGAGAAGTCGGAGAGCACGCCGATCTTGAGCGGTGCCTGCTGGGCGGAGGTGGGAGAGATCAGCACAGCCGACAGCAGGCCGGCCGCAGACATGAGGGCTGCGATAGGTCTCATGGATAACGTTTCCTCTTGTATGGGGACTATCCTGTCCCTTTGTCCGACAAAGCTAAAGGTGGGTTCCTGCGGAGTCAATTTGCTCCGTGCGCGGCGTCAGTGACGTAGTTTGACGCACCCAGGGCGAGGCCATATAGTTTGTCCGACAATCGACATTGGAGGCCGTCTTGCCTGTCGCGCCGCTCTTTCATCCGATCGATGTCGCGCCGGCCTATCAGAAGGTCGCCGACGCCATCGAACGCGAGATCGTCAATGGCCGCATCAGGCCGGGCGATCCCATCGGCACCGAGCACGATCTCGTCCGCCAGTTCGGCGTCAACCGCTCGACCATTCGCGAGGGCATCCGTGTGCTGGAGGAGGGCGGGCTGATCCGGCGCGACTCCTCGCGCCGCCTGCACGCCTGTCTGCCGCGCTACAGCAAGCTGGCAAGCCGGCTCAGCCGCGCCCTGGTCCTGCATGAGGTCACCTTCCGCGAGCTCTACGAGGCGTCGATGACGCTGGAAGTCGCCAGTATCG
Source organism: Bradyrhizobium zhanjiangense (assembly GCF_004114935.1). Lineage (NCBI taxonomy): Bacteria > Pseudomonadati > Pseudomonadota > Alphaproteobacteria > Hyphomicrobiales > Nitrobacteraceae > Bradyrhizobium > Bradyrhizobium zhanjiangense. The sequence continues at coordinate 8,927,594 of NZ_CP022221.1, read as the reverse complement.
AAGGCGCAGTGGAGCGAGCGACGGAAGACAACATCGCCGAGCTCACCGACAATCTCGCGCGCAGCGAGGCCGTGGTCGGTGATCCCGCGATGCTCGCCGAATGCGATGCCGAATTCCACGTGCTGGTTGCCAAGGCCTCGCAGAACCGGGTGCTTCAGCTCGCCCGCGAGCCGGCCGCGCAATTGTTCTATCCGACCACCGAGATGATCGTGACTGGCGTGGCCGAAGGCGGGCCGCGTCTCGTCGCCGCGCATCGCCATCTGATCGACGCGATTCGCCGCCGCGACCGCGAGGCCGGCGTGCTGTGGACGCGTCGGCACTTGCAGGACTGGCGCCGCGGCTTCGAAAAAATCGCTTCGCTCGATCGCTCGGTCGAGCACATGTACATGGAGCACGCGCAGGCGGCCCGGCGCAGGTAGCGCCCGTGGAATTCAAACGGCTTCAACAAACAAAGATGATCCTTGGAGGAACACATGACCGGCGACACCGCAGCCACCATCTCGAAAGCGCGCGAGCATTCCATCGGCGATCTCCTGCGCCGCTCGGCGAGCCGGGAGCCGAACAAGCTCGCGGCGAGCTGCGGCAATGTCAGCTGGAGCTTTGCCGAGATCGACGCGATCTGCAACCGGCTCGGCCGCGGCCTGCTCGGCCTCGGCGTCGAGAAAGGCGACCGTCTCGCGGTGCTCTCGCGCAATTCACATGCCTTCGCGGCGCTGCGCTTTGCAGCGGCACGGATCGGCGCGGTGCTGGTGCCGATCAACTTCATGCTCAATCCGGACGAGATCAATTTCATCCTGAAGAGCTCTGGCGCAAAGCTGCTTGCGACCGGTCCTGATTTCGTCGAGCCGGCGCGCGCGGCCAGCGCCAGGGATTGCGCCATCGAGAAGATGATCTGGTTGCCGGGCGAGGATCCCGCCACGGCACCTTCGGGCCTCACCACCTTCGATGATCTCTTGCATGCCGACGGCTCGTTCCTGGACGTGTCCGTCGATAGCCGTGATCTCGCACAGATCGTCTACACCAGCGGCACGGAGTCGCTGCCCAAGGGCGCGATGCTGACCCATGAAGCCGTGATGTGGCAGTATGTCAGCTGCATCATCGACGGTGGCATGAGCGTGGGCGACAAGTTCCTGCACGCATTGCCGCTGTATCACTGCGCCCAGCTCGACGTCTTTCTGGGGCCGCAAATCTATCTCGGCGCTTCCGGCGTGATCACGGGCAAGCCGACCGCCGACAACATCCTGGCGCTGATCCAGGCGCACAGGATCACCTCGTTCTTCGCGCCGCCGACGATCTGGATCGCGATGCTGCGCTCGCCGAATTTTGACAAGACCGATCTGTCGACCTTGCAGAAAGGCTATTATGGCGCTTCGATCATGCCTGTGGAGGTGCTGCTCGAGTTGCAACGCCGTTTGCCCAACGTCAAATTCTGGAATTTCTACGGCCAGACCGAGATCGCTCCGCTCGCGACCGTGCTGCGCCCCGAGGACCAGCTGCGCAAGGCCGGCTCGGCCGGCAAGCCGGTGCTCAACGTCGAGACGCGGGTGGTCAACACCGCGATGGAGGACGTCAAGGTTGGTGAGGTCGGCGAGATCGTGCACCGCTCGCCGCATCTGTTGTCCGGCTATTACAACGATCCCGTGAAGACCGCGGCGGCATTTTCCGGCGGCTGGTTTCACTCGGGCGACCTCGCCACTGTCGACGACGAGGGCCACATCACCGTGGTCGATCGCGTCAAGGACATGATCAAGACCGGCGGCGAAAACGTCGCAAGCCGCGAGGTCGAGGAGATGGTCTACCGCATCCCCGCCGTCTCCGAGGTCGCCGTGGTCGGCCTGCCCGATCCGCGATGGATCGAGGCGGTGACCGCGATCATCGTGGTCAAGAGCGGCGAGACGCTGGACGAAGAGTCCGTCATCCAGCATTGCGCCGGCCAGATGGCGCATTTCAAGGTGCCCAAGCGCGTCATCTTTGTTGATAGCCTGCCGAAGAATCCGAGCGGCAAGCTGCTCAAGCGCGAATTGCGTCAGCGCTTCGTCGGCGGCGAGACGCTCGACAAGGCGATCCAGAAGAATTTTGGAACGTGAACGCGCTTTTCGCCTCTCCCGCGCCTGTCCCGCCGAAGCTTTAGCGAAGGCGGATGCGGGCGAGGTCTCCGCGAGTCCCTCCCGTAGGTTTGAAATAAGTCGGCATCCACATCGTCATTGCGAGCGCAGCGAAGCAATCCAGAGTCTTCCCGCGGTGGCAGTCTGGATTGCTTCGCTGCGCTCGCAATGACGGGAGGAGGAAACTGCGCGAGTCCCTCTAGCACCATTTCCACGGACGCGGCCCGTCACCCCGGCCCTCTCCCCGTGCAGGGCAAGGAGAGGGGGAAGAACTCAATATTTCTTCACTGCCGCCCCGAAGGCCAGCCACAGCGCCATCGAGACCAGCCCGAAACCGCCGAGCAGCAGGAAGGTCGGGCCGTAGCCGACCCATTGCGCGATCCAGCCGCCGAGCGCGGGACTGAGGCTCGCGCCGACGCCCTGCACCGTGATCACGGCGCCCTGGCCGAGATTGATGCGGCCGGTGCCGTTGAGCGAGCGCGCGACCATGCCGGGGACGGCAACCGTCTGGAGCCCGGTGCCGATGCCGTCGAGCACCTGCATCGGTACGACGCCCCACCATCCCGTGACGAAGAAGGCAAGCACGCCGCGGATGGGCAAGAACATGAAGGAGATCAGGATCACTGGCCAGTAATTGCGCTTGCTCGCGACCTTCATCGCGATCAGCGAGGTCACGATCATCACGCCCTGCGCGATCACGATAGTGGTCGCGACGAAGCTCGGGCCATTGGCCTGGGCGTCGGCCACCGCTGCAAGTCCATAGAGTGGCACGATCGCGGCATTGCCGAGATGGAAAAGGGCGAGCGCGAGTGCCAGCACGAGCAGCGGCTTGTGCTTGAGCAACATCGTCATCGCATCCGGCGGAGCTTTGGAGTCATCCTCCTTGCTGCCGCGCGAGGCGCGATCGTCGATCGCCTTGGCGGGGATCATCAGCACGCAGGCGATCGCGATGGCGCCGAATATGGCCGCCAGCACGAAAACGGCAAAATAGCCAAGCCTGTAGCCAAGATAGCCCGACAGTGCGGCGCCGACCATGTTGCCGGCGTGATTGTACGCCTGGTTGCGGCCATTGAGTGCGTTGAAGCCCTTCTGCTTGGCGATGCCGAGCGTGATGCCGGTCACCGCTGGCACGATCGCGGCACTCGCCAGCGATTGTGCGACCTGGGAAAAGGTGACGGCCCAGAAGTTTTGCGAGATCAGGATGATTGCAGATGCCAGTACCACGCAGATGCCGGGAATGACGACCCACATGCGCTTATTGCGGCTGGAATCGATGAAGCCGCCGATCGGCGTCGTGACCAGCATGCCCGCGACATTGCCGACCGTCATCGCGGTGCCGATCAATCCGCTCGCCCAGCCGCGCTCCTGCAGGAAGACGCCGACGAACGGCCCGATGCCCGACTGCATGTCGGCCATGAAGAAGTTGAGCGCGAACAGGGGCCAGATACGAGGTGAAGGGCGCGATGTCATCGAGACGCTGAACGCAATGCTGCCGATCGACTGAGATCTCGCATGAGGCGGAGACTGCGGGCCCATAGGTGCCCGGGCGGACCAGAACCCAACCTGCACGCATCGCGTTGGTTCCGATCGTCCTTGTGATCGCAGGGCCCGCGACGTCATGTCATACTTGCGACGGTCTCAATCAGGATAACGGCCATGCCACTCTGGACCTGCGAAACCTGCGGCGCGCAATTTCCGGACAGCGGACATCCGCCCGCATCCTGTCCGATCTGCGAGGACGAACGGCAGTATGTGGGTTGGAAAGGGCAGATTTTCCTGACCCGCGAGACGCTGGCAGAGCGCCACCGCGTCGTCTGGCGCGACGATCTCGGCCTGACCGGCCTCTCGCTCGAGCCGAGCTTCGCCATCGGCCAGCGCGCGCTGCTGGTGCCGCTCAGCGAGGGCTGCTTGATGTGGGACTGCGTACCGATGGCAACACCAGAGGCGATTGCGCATGTGCGTTCGCTCGGCGGACTGAAGGCGATCGCAATCTCGCATCCGCATTATTATGGTGCGCTCGCCGACTGGAGCGAGGCGTTCGGCGGCGTGCCGGTCTATCTGCACGCAGATGATCGCCAATGGGTGACCCGGCCACATGCATCGATCGTGCACTGGGCTGGCGATCACCATCGCATTTCCGACGACGTGATGTTGCTGCGCACTGGCGGTCATTTCGCCGGCGCCACCGTGCTGCACTGGCGGCTCGGTGCGGACGGCACGGGCGCGCTGCTCACCGGCGATATCGCGCAGGTGACGATGGATCGCCGCTTCGTCAGCTTCATGTATTCCTACCCCAACTACACGCCGCTCAACGCCGCCGCAGTGCGGCGGATCGCGGCGGCGGTCGAGCCGCTCGCTTTCGATCGCATCTATGGTGCCTGGTGGGACCGCAACATCGCCGCAGGTGCCAAGGCCGCGTTTGAGGCGTCGGTCGCGCGTTATCTGGCGGCCATCTCCTGAGCCACATGTCGGTTCGGGAGCGCTTGCTACGCCTGAATAACTGTACTATAAGTACATTATTGAGCGCGGGTTTCGGCATGATCGATGCATCGCCAAACGCCGCGCGCATTGCGGTCAGTGAGCGGGAGTTGGGTCCATGACGGCGCAACGCGACTACGAGATATTCGAGGCCGGCGACGTCACGCTCCAGTCCGGCACCGTCTTTCCCGCGCTGAAGCTCGCCTACAAGACCTATGGAACGCTGAGCCCGGCCAGGGACAACGTCATCCTCTATCCGACCTCGTTCAGCGCGCAGCACGTCGACACCGAATGGCTGATCGGGCCCGATGGCGTGCTCGATCCCACCCGCTACTTCATCATCATCCCGAACCTGTTCGGCAACGGCCTGTCGTCATCGCCGTCGAATACGGCCGGGCCGTTCCCGAAGGTGACCTATCACGACGCGATCGCGGTCCAGCACCGGCTGCTCGCCGAACGTTTCGGCATCTCGACGCTCGCGCTGGTCTATGGCTGGTCGATGGGCGGCATGCAGGCCTATCATTGGGCGGCTCTGCATCCTGATATGGTCGAGCGCGCAGCGATCGTCTGCGGCAGCGCGCGCTGCGCGCCTTACAATCATGTCTTTCTCGAAGGCGTGAAGGCCGCCCTGACCGCCGATCCCGCCTTCCGCGACGGCGGCTTCGTCGAAAAGCCCGTTGCCGGCTACCGCGCGATGGGACGCGTCTATGCCGGCTGGGCGATGTCGCACGGCTTCTATCGCGACGAGATTTGGCGCGAAGCCGGTTTCACCTCGCTGGAGGATTATCTCGTCCGTGGTTGGGATGCGGCCTTTGCGCGGCGCGATGCCAATGACCTCCTGGCGCAGATCGAGATCTGGCAGAGTGGCGACGTCAGCCGCTGCGCCGCATTCGATGGCGATTTCGACCGCGCGCTCGCCGCGATCAAGGCCCACATGCTGCTGATGCCGGGTGCGACCGATCGCTATTTCGACGTCCGCGACAACGAGGACGAGCTCGGCCGGTTGGCCAGCGCAAAATCCGCGGTGTTGCATCCGATCCCGTCGCAGCACGGCCATCGCGCCGGCAACCCCGTGAACAATCCGCGTGATCAGGCTTTCTTCAAGGCCGAGATCGCAGCGCTTCTCAGCAGATAGGCAGGCATTCGGTCATGACTGACACAACCGTTTCAGAGCCCGGCCATCGCCTGAAGCCACTGACACCGGCGATGCTGCGCCAATTGTCGGTCCGCTCCAATCTCCGGGGCGCGGCGCAGAGCCTCGGCCATTACGGCGCGATCGTGCTGATGGGCACGCTGATCTGGATGACCGTCTCGCGCCATGGCGTGCTCTGGGCGCTGCCGTTGATGGCGGTGCAGGGCTATTTCGTGGCCTTCCGGTTCATGGCCGTGCACGAGACCGCGCACAAGACCGCGTTCAAAAGCCGCGGCCTCAATCTCACTGTGGGCTATCTCTCGGCCTTCATCATCGGATTGCCTTACGAATATTACTGCCTGTTTCACTGGGATCATCACCGCTATACCCAGGATCCGAACAAGGATCCTGAGCTGATCGTCGGCGTGAAGCCGACCTCCGACACGCAGCTCGCGATCGCCTATAGCGGCCTGCTCCAGGTCGCCGGGCGTCTGCGGCTGATGCTCGGCCACGCCGTCAGCGGCAAGGTCGTCGTGCCCTGGATCCCCGAGAGCAAGCGCGCCATCATCGTCGCCGAGGCGCGCGCCTATGTCGCGCTCTACGCGCTGTTGCTTGCGCTGTCGCTGTGGCTCTCCTCGGCGCTGCTGCTCTGGGTCTGGATCGTCCCGCTTGCGATCGGGCAGTTCTTCCTGCGGCCGTATCTCTACGCCGAGCATACCGGCTGCGACCGCACCCGCAGCGCCTTCCAGAATACCCGCACGACCTATACGGGCGCGATCGTCAAATGGTTCGCGTGGAACATGCCCTATCATGTCGAGCATCACGCCTATCCCTCGATCCCTTTTCATGCGCTGCCGAAGCTGAACGAGCTCGTCGATGGTGAGATCGTCCATCGCGGCCGCGGCTACATCAGAACGACGCGCGAGACCTGGGCCTGGTTTCGCCGGCAGCAGCAAGGCGGCTAACTAAACGCAAAGCTCCGGTCGCGGTGCGACCGGAGCTTTGTCGCGAAGGCGCGATATCAGTAGATCCCGTAGGCGCAGACATTCACGACGCGGACGCGCAGGCCGTGGCGGGTCTGGACGAGGCGCTCCTGGTAGCAGTTGCTGACGCCGGTGTTGACATAGACGCCGCCGAAGCCCCAACCCGGGCCCCAGCCATGACCCCAGTGGTGATGATGGAAGCCGCCGGCCGAGGCGGCGGTGGGGGCGAGCGCGGCAACGCCGAGCGAGCCGGCAGCAATCAGACCAAGTGCAAGCTTACGAAACATCTTCATTCTCCATGTGGCGCAGGGCCATTGTTGTGTCCCTGCATCTCGGTCGGACCGAGACGCGAATGCGTTCACCGCGTTGGCTGAGAATCGTGTTTCAGGATTGTTTCGTGGGCCACGACAAAATGTGCCGCCTTCAGGCTTTTCGCGCCACGCGATAGCGCGCGGCCATCGCCTGCGTCAGCTCGATCATCTTGTCGCGGAGATCGGCGGGCTCCAGCACTTCGGCCTCGGGGCCCAGCCGCAACAGTTCGGCCGCGGCATGCCATGACGTCTTGCCGACCGGGATCCTGGCGATGCGCCAGCCATCTGCGTCGACGGTCTCTTCAAGCTGCGTGCGTGCCTTGACGTAAGGTTGGCTCAACGCATCGAGCAGCTTGACGCCGAATGGCGACAGCCGGACGACCGCGACATTGGGATGCATCTCGGCCTCGAGACGAAGTGTCGCGGCCTGCCAGTAAGCTGCGAGATCGAAATCGGCGGGACGATCGAAGCGATCGTCGAGCGCCGTGCAGTCGAGCACCCGCGCGACGCGATAGGTGCGCACGTTGCCGTCGACTTGCCCTGCGAGATACCAGCTGCCGCCCTTCAGCACGAGGCCGAGCGGGGCGACGCGGCGCTGTTTCTCTGCGCGCCAGCTCTGGTAGCGGATCTTGATCAGCGTCCCGCGCAACGCCGCGCCGGCGATGGTGCGCAAATGCTTTGGGTCTTCGGCCTCGCCAAACCAGCCCGGCGCATCCAGGTGAAATCGTTCCTGCATCCGCCCGGCGTCCTCGCGCAGATTCGCGGGCAGTGCCGCCATCAGCTTGTTCTGCGCGGCGATCATCGCAGCGTCCAGCCCGAGCGCCGCGGCCGGACCCGGCAAACCCGCCAGGAACAGTGCGCCTGCCTCGCTCTGCGACAGCCCGTTCAGCCGCACGCGATACCCGTCGAGCAGGCGATAGCCGCCCTCGGCGCCGCGGTCGGCATAGACAGGCACGCCGGACGCGGCGAGCGCATCGATGTCGCGATAGATCGTGCGCACCGAGACCTCGCAGGCTTCAGCGAGTTCGGGCGCGGTGACCTGCCCCCTGGCCTGGAGAGTGGTGAGGATCGACAGCATCCGGCTCGCGCGCATGATTCCTTAAACCATACCTGACACAGGATGTCAGGTATGGTCCGTTACAAGCTGCGCCATCGCCAAACGGCAGATGGGAGACCCGCCATGACCGATCCGAACCGCATCACGCTGTATTATTCGCCGCAGAGCCGCGCCACCGGCACGCGGGTGCTGCTGGAGGAGTTGGGCGCGCCCTACGATCTCCATGTCCTCAACATGAAGGCGGGCGAGCAGCGCAAGCCCGCCTATCTCGCCATCAATCCGCTCGGCAAAGTGCCGGCGGTCCGCCACGGCGAGGCGCTGGTGACCGAGCAGGTCGCGATCACGATCTATCTCGCCGACCTGTTTCCGCAGGCGGGGCTGACGCCCGCGCTGAACGATTCCTTGCGCGGTCCTTATCTGCGCTGGATCGCCTATTATGGTGCCTCGTTCGAGCCGGCCATGATCGACAAGTTCATGCAGCGCGAGCCGGCGCCGATCACGCAATCGCCGTACGCCGATTACGACACCATGCTGGGCGCGCTCGAGGCGCAGCTGTCGAAGGGGCCGTATCTGCTCGGCGAGCGCATGACGGCGGCGGATGTCTTGTGGGGCGTCGCGTTCAGCTGGACTATGATGTTCGGCATCGTGCCGAAGAGGGACGTGTTCGTCCGCTATGCCGAGCGCATCACCTCACGGCCTGCGTACCAGCGCATTACTGCGGCCGACGCCGAGATGGCCGCGCAGCATGCCGCGGTTGCTGGTGGGTAGGCAGCGCGCCTCAATCTCCGCTGTCGTCCCGGGCAAGCGCGCGCAGACCCGGGACCCATAACCACAGGAGTTGGTGTGGCGAAGACTCGGAGTTATCAGCTTGCCACCTTTACCACTCAATGTGGTTATGGGTCCCGGATCTGCGCGCGCTTGAGGCGCGCTTGTCCGGGACGACGGCTGAATGTGGAGCCCTCGTGCTCCCTCACCGGTCTCTCAAAACCGCGGTGCCCGTTTCTCCGCAAACGCCTTGATGCCTTCCTTGATCTCGTCGCCGCGCATGCTGTCGCGGTGGCGCTGGTCGGCGGCGGTTTCGTCGAGCTCGCCGCGGGCGAACTCGTTGATGGCGCGCTTCATGCCGCGCATCGCCTGCGGCGCGTTGCCGGCGAGGACGCCAGCGAGCTTGTCGACCTCCTCGTCCAGGAATTCCACCGGCACCATGCCAGTGAGATAGCCGATGCGCAGCATCTCCGGCGCGCTGATCCTTGCGGCGGTGAGGAACAGTTTTTTCGCATTGTCGAGGCCGAGCCGGGTCACGTAGCGCTTGATGCCGCTCGGGTAATAATGCAGCCCGAGCCGTGCCGCCGGCATGAACATCTCGGCGGTGTCGACGCCGATGCGGAAATCGCAGGCCAGCGCGAGGTCGGTCGAGCCGCCATAGACGCCGCCGTTGAGCCGGCAGATCGTCGGCACGCCCAAATCCTCAAGACGGTTGACGACGACCTCGAACGCCGAGCCCGCGCTCTGCTGCTCGCTCGCGCTCACCGCGCGCTCCGCCACCGAATTGAGATCGTAGCCCGCGGAGAAGGCGCGCCCGGTGCCGGTCAGCACCAGCACGCGAATGGCCGGATCGCTCTCGACCCGGTCGAACAACTTAACGAGCTCGCTGAGATCCTCCGCCTGGAGCCGGTTGAGATGTTTTGGCCTATTGAGGCGGATGGTGGCGCGTGCGCCGGTGATTTCGAGTACGGGGCTGGTCGCGTCGGCTGTGTCCGACATTCTTGTCTCCATTTACTTGTTCTCGAGCGCGCGCCGTTTTGCTTCCGCGTCGATGGTCTCGGCGAGATCGGGATGCCGCGCCATCAGCACGCGGAAATCGACGAGGTCGAGCACCAGAAGCCGCGATACTTTCGTGGTCGAGACGTTGGCACCGCGCTTGTTGTTGCCGAGCAGCGCCATCTCGCCGAAAAAGGCGCCTTCACCGAGCTGCACCTTCTTGCCGGGCAGGTCGACCTCGACCTCGCCGGCGGCGATGAAATACATGCAGTCGCCCTGCGTCCCCTTGCGGATGACCAAGGTGCGCGCCGGCAGCTCCATGGTCCGCAGCATATGGGTGACGTCGGCGATTGCCGCAGGCCCCAGCGCCGCAAAGAACGGCACCTTGCTGACGGATTCCCAGGTCTTGAGGAAATTGTCGCGACGGGTCTCCGCGGCAAAGCCGGTCGCCAGGATACCGGTCCACAGCCCGAACACGCCGAGGCCGGAGATCATCACCAGCGCCGCCACCAAGCGTCCAAGCGGCGTGACCGGCACGACGTCGCCATAGCCCGTCGTCGTCAAGGTCACCACCGCCCACCACAACGCGGCCGGCACGCTGCCGAACGTCTGCGGCTGCACGTCCCGCTCCAGGAAATATTCGGCGACGGAAGCGAGGAAGATCACCATCAGGAAGATCACGAGCACGCTGACCAGCGGCCCGGATTCCAGCACCAGCACGCGGCGGAGCTGCCGCAAGCCCGGGATGCCCGGCACCACTTTGAGCACCCAGAGCACGCTGAGCAGCCACGCCGTCTTCGGCTCGACGCCGAGAACCAGCGCGAGCGGCACGGCCAGAGCCCCGATCGCGTCAACGATGCCGGCGGAGGAGGACATATAGAGCGAAAGCCGCCCCTGGCGCGCCATGTGGCGCAGCCGAATTAGCCATTCGAAGACGAAATAGACGAGGCAGACCCATAGCAGGCCGTTAACCCAGCCGCGCGCCTCATTGGCCCGGTTGTCTGTCAGCAGCACCATGCTGAGCACGCCGACGCCGACGGCCACATAGGCCGTCTTGGTCATGTTGCGGCCGGCCGTGGCGGCCGCGAACTGGGCCAGAGCGGAAATCAGCGGCTTGGACATGCGGGAAGGCGGCTCGGTTCTGGCTCGTGTGGTCCCGGTTGGGACTTCAGGGCCAAAGTGCCCGCCCAGACCGAGGCCGTCAACGACGGGCGCGGGCGGCAGCGTCGTCGAACAGGGGACGGCGGGTGAGGTCCATGGCGAAGCGGCCCGGCTGAGGCTACCTGAAATGCGGTGGCTCGTCGTAGCCGCGGCGGCTGCTGAAAAACAGCAGCACCATCAGGCCAATGCCGACGACGAGGGAAAATCCAGCCCCCAGCGCGAGGGCCCAATAGCCTTCCGCCGGGATCGGATCGCCTTCGATCGCCATGGCGGAATAGGCGAAATAGCCAACCGCCGCCAGCATTCCCAGCAGGAAGATGACGAGGAGTGTACGCATGGCGCGTTCTCCAGCTGCTATCCGTGAGCCAACGGCTGTAGATGGGGACGGTTCCTGGGTTCCGACTGTCCATCCACCGCCGAGACGTCCGGCAGCCCCGACCTGAGAACATCAAACCGTCGGATCAGGCGCTCTGGGCGGTCTTGACCACCACGACGTTGCTGTCGTCCTGCTGCGGCGGGCCGGCATCGCGGGCGGCTTTTTCACCCTCGATGGCATGACGTTTCAGGTAGTCGCGGCGCATGCTGATCTCATCGCGAACGAACTCGTAGCCGAGCTTGAAGGTGTCGAGCCCGTCGGTGCTGATCGTACCGTCTCTGAGTCCAATGACGGCCCCGCGCAAGATGCCTTCGAGCTCGTCCTGGAGACATTCGAGCTGATCCAGCGAGTGGGCGTGCTCGATCCGCTCGCCGATGCCGAGGATGGCGGTGGAGAGCTCGCTGGCCTTTTCCGGCGCGATCCTCGTGATCTTGGCGTAGATCGCAGCGAAGATCGAGCCGATGACGCTGAGCGCGGCGGCGCCCAGATACATCATGTCGCTGTACTTATCCATGAACGACTTGGTGTCGTCGTTGATGTAATCGGCGGCACCCCGATGCGCCATCACGAAGGCGTCCTTCTCGACGGAGGCCGGCTCTATCCTGCTGGCAAAGCCGTTGTCGAGCCCGAGCGCAGGTTTGTTCTCGTAGACGATGCGCGCGAGCTCACCAGCGGTGGTCGGGGACATCCTGGATTGTGCGACCAGGAGCCATTCGAGCCCGATCGTGTCGAGATCGTCGTCGGGAATTTGCGGGTACGTCGACAACGTGCCTGCTGTCAGCGTCTCGTCGGAAATACCCGGGAGTTTGCGCGCCAGCGTCTTGGCGTCGTCGATCGCGTTGAGCGTGAAGCCGCCGCGCTTGGCGACCTGCTCATAGGACTTGTCCCGCACCGCCCTGGAGGCGTGGACGATGGCGATCACCGCACCGAAGCCGCTCGCCGGCGCAAACAGCTTGTCGAGGGTTGCGCCCTGCGGTGCCATCTGGATCTTGGCGGCATCGGGACCGTCGGGGACGTCGAGAATACTGCGGACGAAGGCGAGCGAGGATTCGTTCTCGGCGACAACCGCGACCTTCTTCTTCTTCAGCTCGGCAAGCGACTTGATCTTCTTGTTGCCGGGACCGAGCAGGAGCACGAGATCGTGCTCGAGGATCGCAAGCGTGCGCGCCCGCAGCGGCACTTTGGCGTCCGTGCGCAGCACGGCGAGGTCGGCCTGCTTGCGGTCGAACTGTGCGATCGCCTTGGCGTTGTCCGCATTGTTGACGATCTTGATCCGGAAACGCGAGGCGTTGTTCTTGAGGAGAGTGGCGAGCTTGGCCGCGAACAGCGCCTCGTCGCTGTTGGGGCCGCCGACGGCAAAGGTCAGCGTTTCCGAATTGTGCACCAGCGTGCGGCCGGCCCAGACGGTGGCGAGCGACAGCAGCAAGGTCAGCACGACGTAGAGGAAGACCTGCTGCTGGTTGGTCTTGATCACCTTGGGGCGCCGCGGCGGCGGCTCGGGTTGTGATGCGGTGGGGCCTTCAGTACTCATGGCAGCACTCTGGCCTTAATCTTTGGCTGGCGGCGCGTGGCAGTATGGGAGGCGCAGCGGTCGCCCTGCAATTCGTAAACGCCTGAAAAAAGAACGATATTCTCTGCCGCCGATGATAGCGCGAAGGTCACGGAATGCAAATTTCGAGCCGAAGGTAACCTTACTCGACGCCGCCGCGGCGATTGGTCATCCTATCACCAGTTAGCCACAGTTGGCGATTTTCCGGTTCCCCCGGCTGCATTCCGCCGCGGGAAATGTCATAAATCAGGGGTCCCGGCGATTTGACCGGTCCAAGAAGAAGTTGCGCTGAACGCTCCAATTTTTCTTGTCACCTCAATGAGGGCGTCAGCTTGTCGTTTCCACCCATGTCTTCGGCGGTTCCGGTTGAAGCGCTCATTGGCTGGATGCTGCTGCTCACCTTCAAGCACATCATCGCCGATTTCGTCCTCCAGACCGCCTGGATGGCGCATGGCAAGGACCAGAAGCACGGCTGGGCCTTGCCGCTTCTGGTGCACTGCCTCGTTCACCTTGCGGTTGCGCTGCCGCTGATCCTGATCGTGGCGCCGAAATTCTGGTTCGTGGCGTTCATCGACTTCGCGATCCACATCACGATCGACCGCGCCAAGGGATTCATCTCGGCCAATTTCGGTGTCGACCTGGCGCATCCCTGGTTCTGGACCCTGATCGGCGTCGACCAGGCGCTGCATCACCTTACCGGCTTCGGCCTGTCCATCTTCATGGCGGCGAACTGAGCCTAGCCACGTTTGACCGGCTGCTCGGCCTTGCATGGTTCGAGGCGCGCCGTGCGGCGGCGCCCCTCACCATGAGGGTCTGGGATCTCGCCGCGGGACAAGACCTCATCCTGAGGGCCCGCCAAAGGCGGGCGTCTCGAAGGAGGGCCACCGGAAACCTTCTTTCCTCTGCCTTTCGATTCTCGGCCAGAGCGCAAGCACCCCGGGTCACTACCGGGCAGCGTGGTTAACCTTTCGTTAGAGAATTGCGCTGCATCTTCCCCACACGAGGGAGAACTGCAATGTTTTCAAGCCGCGATTCCTTTGAAAGCGATTTCTGTCCGGTTCGCGACGAGCTCCTTGGCGAGATGTATCGCGCCAACGCGAGTGGCCTGCCGAGGCTGGTTGAGAGTGTTTCCCCTGACGCGCGCGCCAGGCTGGCGCTGTTCTGCTATCGCCGCAGCCATCTGCATTCGCTGGCGGTCGCGATCGCCGCCAGCTGCAGCGAGCGCGACCTGATCGAGAACGGCGGCCGCGTCGGTTCGACGCTCTACGCGCTGTCGCGCGAGGGCGCTGCGAAATCCGCGCCGTCGCTGTCGGGCGGGCGCAAGCCGATCACGCTGTCGACCAAGCCGCTGTCGGTGCTGGCACCGCTGGAGGACGAACTCGACGACGAGATCAGCGAAGCCGTTCCGGCCTAAGCGGCCTCTATCACCGCAAGCCCGAACTTCCGCCGCGCCATCGCGCATTCGGCGTCACCGGGCATGCAGGTGCGGCACACCTCCGGCCGCACGGCATAGATGCCGCAAGCCGTCGCCTTACCGATCTCTCCCGTTAACGCCGAGCAGCGATCGCCCTCGCAGCGCATGCCGGATTGACGCGCGTTGACCAGCGCCTCCGGGATCGCTGCAAGCTCTTCGTCGCTCTCGATCGAGAAGCGCGGCCAGTTCGCCGAATAGCCGCAGCAGGCGCCGCAACTCTGGCAACAGCTCGACAGGTCGAGGGGCGAGGTCCGTTCCATCGTTGTCACGTGTCCTTTGGTGGACCCCAGACCAGGCTCTGCCGCCATCTTGCGCGCAGCACGTCGCGCCGCTCCGGGTATTTCTCGTCGAGATAGGTTGCCTCGACCACGCGGTCGGTGCGGAAGCTGCGGAAGTCGCTGCGCAGCTCGCACCAGGCCGCGAGCAGGCGCACGGCTTCGAGATAGCCGACCGAGATCGGCCAGATCATGCGCTCGCTGGCGCGGCCCTGCTCATCACGATAGCGCAGCATGATCTTCTTGCCTTCGTGGATCTGGCTGCGCGTGCGCGCCATGTCCAGGCGGTCCGGCTCCCTGTTCCAGCTCGGCCGCGCCCGGCTCGCCGGCTCCAGCACAAAGGGACGCAGGCGCTCGGGGACGGTGTCAGCGATCTTGGCCATCAAATCCTCGGCGGCGCGCGCCAGCGCGGAATCGGCGTGGCCCGCGACCCATTGCGCGCCCAGCACCGCCGCCTCGATCTCGTCGGGCGTCAGCATCAGCGGCGGCAAGTCGAAACCCTTCTCCAGGATGTAACCCATGCCGGCTTCGCCGCGGATCGGCACGCGCTGGCCGATCAGCGTTGCGATGTCGCGATAGATGGTGCGCTTCGACGTCTCGAGCTCGGCCGCGATCGCGTCCGCCGTCAGCGGTTTACGCGTGCGCCTCAGCACCTGGATGATCTGAAACAGCCTGTCGGCGCGTCTCATGACGGGTCTCTTGTTCGTGGTCTTTTCAAAAGGCGGCGCGCGGCTGCTGACAGGATGTTGGCAGCAGGGGAGTTCTATACCGGGACAACACGTCGACTGAAGAGGATTTGTCCATGATCGTTCCAACCCATTTCGGCCCCGCTGGCCCGCTGTGGCGCGCCCAGATGTGGCAGGCCCGGGCGCTTAGCCGCCTCGTTTCGCTCGATCTCATGGCCGTCGATCTCCGATTTGCGTTCGCAAGCATGGTGGCACGCTCGCTGATCCAGGCTGCGGACGCGCTCGCCCGCCACATCATGAGCCGCGCCTGGCAGGGGGCCCGTTTCGCAGAAGATATCACGGCTGCTGCCACCATGGTGGCAGCAGCCGGCAGGTAGGTTCCGTTCACGTTCGGCAGGTTCAGGAGAGGTTTCATGATCACGCTTTACGGCTTTGGCACCGGCTTCGGCCTGCCGGAAATCAGCCCCTTCGTCACCAAGACGGAGGTGCAGCTCAAGATGGCGGGGCTGCCCTACCGGAAGGAGCGCGCGATGCCGCCAGCTTCGCCCAAGGGGCAGCTGCCCTTCATCGACGACGGCGGCGAGGCGGTGGCCGATTCCACCTTCATCCGCGCCCATATCGAGCGGCGCTACGGCTTCGATTTCGACGCCGGGCTCTCGTTGCAGGAACGTGCGCAGGCCTGGGCGTTCGAGCGCATGATCGAGCATCACGTCTATTGGGCGCTGGTCGGGGCGCGCTGGGTCGATCCGGTCAATTTCGCCAAGGGGCCGTCGCATTTCTTCGACGGCGCACCCGAGCACAATCGTGAGAAGCTGCGTGAGGACGCACAATTCCGCGTCGCCGAGAACTATCTGCTCTCGGGTCTCGGCCGCCACGCGCCCGACGACGATGTCGATCTCGCCGTGCGCTCGCTGTTCGCGCTCTCGGTGCAGCTCGGCGACAAGTCGTATCTGATGGGCAACAGGCCCTGCGGCGTCGATGCCACCGCCTTCGGCGCACTCGCGGGGATCCTGACGCCCTTCTTCGAATCGGCCTTGCGCCAGCGCGCCGAGGGATTTCCGAACCTCACCGCCTATGTCGATCGCATGATGGACACGTATTATCCGGAGTTCGCCTGGACCCCGTTGCGACAGGCGGCTTGAGGCTCGCGGTGTATCCGCCCGCTCGCTGTAACCTCTCCCGCTTGCGGGAGAGGTCGGCGCGCAGCGCCGGGTGAGGGTTCTCTCCGCTGGGGGACTTTTTCCATAAGACCGAGACAATCCCAACGCGGAGGCACCCTCTCCCCAGCCCTCTCCCGCAAGCGGGAGAGGGGGCGCAGCAACACGGTGGCTGGCAGCTCGTGTCTAACCCGCAAAACAAAAGAGCCGGCCCATCGGGCCGGCTCTTCTCGTTGCGAACTATCGCTGCGCCTACTTCACCAGCGAATACTTGCCGTTCTTCACCGTGAGCAGGATGCGCGAGCGGTCGTCGAGGCCATAGCGGTCCTTTTCGGTGAAGTTGTAGACCCCCTGGCTTGCCGCCAATTCCTTCTCAGACAGCAGCGCCTGGCGGATCGCTTCGCGGAATTCCGGCGTGCCGGGCTTGGCCGTCTTCAATGCCGCCGGAATGATGCGCTTGAGGATCTCGAATGCATCGTAGGAATGGCCGGCGAACTGGCTGCGGCTGTTCGGACCGTACTTGGCTTCATAGGCCGAGTTGAGCGCGAGGCCCGGCTTCTTGGTGGCAGCTTCGTCCGGCTGGTCTTCGGGGTCCATCACAGGGCCCGAGGCCATCAGCACGCCCTCGGCCGCTTTGCCGGCGATGCGGATGAAGTCCATGCTGGCGGCGCCATGGGTCTGGTAGATCAGGCCCTGATAGCCGCGCTCGCGCAGCTCGGTCTGCGGCAGCGCGGCCGCGGTGCCGGAGGCGCCGACCAGGATGGCGTCGGGATTGGCGGCGACGAGCTTTAGCACCTGTCCCGTCACCGAGGTGTCAGGACGGGCGAAGCGCTCCTCGTCGACAATGGTCATGCCCATCGGTACCGCCTGCGCCTTGAGGTCGTTGAACCAGAGGTCGCCGTAGGAGTCCGAATAGCCGATATAGCCGAGCGTCTTCACACCCTTGGCCTTCATGTGGTCGTACAGAACCTTGCCCACGATCGGAATCGGCTGCGGCATCGCCACCGACCACTTCATGCGCTCCGGCGTGATCGGAAACGGCGCGAGGCCGAAATGCGGAATGCCGGCTTCGTTGGCGACGTTGGAGACCGCGATGGTCGGAGGCGTCAGCGCCGAGCCCATGATGATGTCGGCCTTGGATTCGGTCACGAAGCGGCGGGCGTTGGTGGTTGCGGTGGTGGGATCGCCGCCGTCGTCGAGCACGATCACCTTCAGCGGTACGCCGCCGATCTCCTTCGGCACGAATTCCAGCGCGTTGCGCTCGGGAATGCCGAGCGCCGCGCCCGGGCCGGTCGTGGTGGTGGTGATGCCGATGGTGATTTCGTTGGTCTGGGCCAGCGCGGGCAGGGCCGGCAGCGCCAGCGCGGCCGCGGTGATGGCGGCGGTTAGGTAAAAGCGTTTCATCTATTCCTCCCTGTACGTCTTTCTTTGAAAGCAGAAATCGGGGGGTAATTCAGCCCCCTCTTTTGGTGATGCGGCGATTTAGCTCCGGGCTCTAACTCCCCGTAAACTTGGCTACCATTTCCGCCGGGAACGGTGCCGATTTCAGCTTGTCGGGGTTAACGGGATCGCGGCCGACCAGGACGCGGGTCTCGAATCCCTCGATCGCCAGCGATTCGCCCTTGTAGACGTTGTGCTTCACCTCGAAGCTCGAGCGCTTGATGCTCTCGATTTTGGTCTCGATGGTGATCCAGTCGCCATAGGTCGAGGGGATGTAGAACTTGGCCCGCGTGTCGACCATGGGAATGCCCACCAGGCCGTATTTGCGGACCAGATCCTGCTTGGAGAATCCGGCGACCTCGAACAGGGTCGACGTCGAATCGTCGAACATCGCGAAATAGCGCGGATAGTAGACGATGTTGGCGGGGTCGCAATCACCCCACTGGATCTGGACGTCGCGCCGGTTCACGAACATGCGTCGCGCGCCTTACTTCGGCGCCATGCGCAGCGAGCCGTCGAGGCGCACCACTTCGCCGTTCAGATACGCATTCTCGACCATGTGCAGCGCGAGCGCGGCGAACTCGTCGGCATTGCCGAGCCGGCGCGGGAAGGGGATCGCGGCGGCGAGCGAGTCCTGGGCTTCCTGCGGCAGGTTGGCGAGCAGCGGCGTCAGGAACAGGCCCGGCGCGATCGTCAGCACGCGGACGCCGAATTGCGCGAGCTCGCGCGCGATCGGCAGTGTCATGCCGACGATGCCGCCCTTGGAGGCCGAATAAGCCGACTGGCCGATCTGGCCGTCATAGGCGGCAACGGAGGCGGTGTTGATGATGACGCCGCGCTCGCCGGTCGCCTGCGGCTCGAGCTTGGACATCTCGGCTGCGGCAAGGCGCAGCATGTTGAAGGTGCCGATCAGATTGACCTTGATCACCTTGTCGAAATCCGCGAGGGCCATCGGCCCGTCGCGGCCGACGACGCGTTTTGCAACGCCGATGCCGGCGCAATTGACCAGCACGCGCGCCGGGCCGTGAGCCTTGGCCGCCTGCGCGATCGCGGCTTCAGCGGAGGCGGCATCGGAGACGTCGCAGGTCACGGCGACGCCCTTGATCTCGGCGGCAACGGTTTCAGCAAGCTTGGCATTGAGATCGCAGACCGTGACCTTGGCGCCCTGCGCCGCCAGTTTTCGTGCGGTCGCCGCGCCCAGCCCCGATGCGCCCCCGGTAACGATGGCTGCCTGATCCTTCAACAACATGGCGTTCTCCTTTGGCGATTCTAATTCAGAAGCGATCGTATCCAAGCGCTCGATGCGCTCCCTCGCCCCGCTCTTGTCCGCCGAAGCCTTTGGCGAAGGCGGATGCGGGGCCGCGACGAGAAGCCGCCCTCACCCGAATTTGCGCAGTGCGCAAATTCGACCTCTCCCCGCAAGCGGGGAGAGGTGAAGGAAGAGCCGGCTGGTTCATTCCAATTGACATGTTACCCGACCGATATCACACGGTCCGACGGATTGGCAGCGTAGAGCTCCTCGATCAGGAGGTTGCGATGTTCCAGTACCGCGCGCTGGTTGATCGAGCCCTTGTCGGTGACCTCGCCCTTGTCGATCGACAGCGGCGTGTCCATCAGGATCGCGCGCGTGATCCGTGTCGAGGAGCCGGTGGCCGAGCCGAGGAAATGGGTCAGGCGTTCGCGGAACGCCTCGCGCACCAGCCGGTCGCGCGTCGCGACGACGAGATCGTCGGCCGGCAGCGTCGGGTTGATCAGGCGGCAACCGTCGAGATCGAGCACCACGAGCGCGGAGATCTCGTCGCGGTTGATGCCGGCGATGACGACGTCGCGCACCAGCGGCGCGCAGGCCGCAACGAAGCGCGCGCGCAAGGGGCCGACGCTGACCCAGGTGCCGCTCGCGAGCTTGAAATCCTCACTGACGCGCCCGTCGAAATCGAAGCCGGCATTGAGATCGTCGGGATCGGCGGGCTTGAGCGCGTCGCCCATCTTGTAAAAGCCTTCCTCGTCGAAGGACTTTGCGCTGATGTCGGGCTGGCGCCAGTAGCCGGGCATCACGTTCGGCCCCTTGGCGCGGACCTCGAGCTTGCCGTTGTTCGGCACCAGCTTGGCGTCATTGCCCGATACCGGCAGACCGACATGGCCCGAGCGGCTGGTGCGCGGATTGACCGACATGAAGAACGGCGCGGTCTCGGTGGCGCCGAGGCCCGTCAGCATCGGCACGCGATAACCCTTCTCCTTTACTGCGAGCTCGTCGAGACTGTCCCAGACGAACGGCGACAGCGCCGCGCCCGAGAAGAACATCGCATGCAGCCGGTCGAAGAACTTTGCGCGCAGGCCCTGGTCGTCGCGCAAATACGGCAGCAGCGACTCATAGCCCTTCGGCACGTTGAAATAGACCGTCGGCGAAATCTCCTGGAGATTGCGCACCGTCTCCTCGATGCCGCCAGGCACCGGCTTGCCGGCGTCCAGATACATCGAGCCGCCATTGTACAGCGTCAGCCCGATATTGTGGTTGCCGCCAAAGGTGTGGTTCCACGGCAGCCAATCGATGATGACCGGCGGCTCGTCCTTGAGGAAGGCGAGCGTCTCGCGCAGCATCACCTGGTTGGCGCAGATCATGCGCTGGGTGTTGATGACGGCCTTGGGATTGCCGGTCGAGCCCGATGTCAGCAGGAACTTTGCGATGGTGTCGGGGCCGATCCTGCCGTGGACCTCGTCGAGATCGCCGCGGATCGGCGTGGCCATGAGATCGGCGAGCAGGGTGACGTCGCGGCCCGGCACGCGGCCGTAGGATGCGGCGATCTCGGTGCCGAGCGAGACATTGGCGGCGAGCGCGTCCGCGAACTTGTCGGCGTCCTCCGCGAAGACGAGACCGGGCGTCAGCAGCTTCATCAGATAGGAGAGCTTGCCGTAATCCTTCGACACCAGCGAATAGGCCGGAGACACCGGGCAGAACGGAATGCCGGCATAGAACGCGCCGAACGCGAGCAAGGCGTGGTCGATCGAATTGCCGGAGAGGATGACGACCGGCCGCTCCGCCGACAGGCCGCGCGCGATCAGGCTTGATGCGATGTGCCGGCTCGCGGTGAGCAGCTCGGCATAGGTGATCTTGCGCCAGCCGCGGCCGCCGTCGCGCTCGGCCATGAAGACGCGATCCGGTGTCGTTGTCGCCCAATGATGCAGGCGGTCGGTGATGCGGACAGGATAGTCGCCGAGAGGCTGCTTGGGCCTAAGGTAAATCGTGCCGTCGTCGCGGCGCTCGATATTGACGGCGGGATCGCCGAACGAGATGGGCCGCAGCGGAAAAGTGCTCGCGCCGCGCTCCATGCTGGAAGAGGACGGCTGCGCGCTCATGACTTCGGCTTCACCTTTGCGGTCTTGTGTTCGAGGAATTCGCGGATCCTGCGCTTTGCCTCTTTATCGCTCTGCGCGACGGTTGCCATCAGTGATTCCATGAGCAGGCCGGTCTGCGGATTGGCCTCCGCGATCATCGGCAACGCCTGGAGAACGGCAAAGTTCGTCAGCGGTGCGTTGGCGGCGACCTTGGTCGCGAGCTCCAGCGCCTTGCCGAGCCCGTTGCCGGCCTCCGTCACATATTGCGCGAAGCCGTAGGAGGCGCCTTCAGTCGCGCTATAGACTCGGCCGGTCAGCATCATGTCCATCATCCGGGCGACACCGATCAGCCGCGGCAGCCGCACCGAGCCGCCGCCGCCGACGAAAATGCCGCGCTGTCCCTCCGGCAGGGCGAAATAGGTCGAGGGCTCGGCGACGCGGATATGCGCGGCGCAGGCGAGCTCCAGTCCGCCGCCGATCACGGCGCCTCTCAGCGCGGCGATCACAGGTACACGGCTATACTGGATGCGGTCGAACACCCGGTGCCACATCTGGGAATGGAGCAGGCCGCCGGTCGCGTCATGCTCGGTCAGCTCGGAGAGGTCGAGGCCGCTGGAGAAATGGTCGCCGATTCCATGGATGACGACCGCGCCGATATCCTCGGGCAGGTTCGCAAAACACTCGCCGATTTCCAGAATAATGCCGTCATTGAGCGCATTGCGCTTGGCCGGCCGGTTCAGACCCACGGTCAGAACCCGCTCTGCCCGCTCGATCCTCAAAAGCCCGGAGGCGCCCGCGTTAGCGGTTTCGGCGTTTCCCTGTGTCATTTGCGTCCTTGTCAGAATAGTTATGTTGTATAACGAATTTTGGGGGAGTCAAGGAGGGGCGATATGAACTCTGGCGCTCATTGGGCCGGTTTGAGCCTGCTCCGGCGAGGGAGTCCGTTGTGATAGGTTGCCGCAGCCCTATCCTCGTCATTGCGAGGAGCTCTTGCGACGAAGCAATCCAGACTGCCGCCGCGGAAAGATTCTGGATTGCTTCGCTGCGCTCGCAATGACGAGGTAGCGAGGATCACAGCACCTGATGCACGTCGATCACGACGCGGTCTGCATGACGCGCCGCTGAGCCGATGAAAATATGTTCCATCAGCCAGCGATACTGCTCGTGCCCGGTCTCAAACCTCGGCACGGTGCGGAAATAGATCAGCTTCGGATCGACCGGCTCGCCGCGCTTGAGCTTTTGCAGTAGCTCCACCGGGCCGAAGCGCATGCCCTTGTTCTCGACATAGATGGTTGCGCCGTCGTCGGTCTCGAAGGCGTATCTGGCTTCGAGATCGATCAGCTCGCTGGGGCGGATGGTCTGGAAGTCGGCGCCGTAGGGGAGCACCTGGCCTGTGATTGCGCCCGTCACCTCGCCGCCGATGATCGGAATGATGCGGCGCACGCCGATACCAGTCTCGCCGGCGCTGATGACGTCGCCGATACGAGCGGTGATGGTGAAGACGTATTTGGTTTCGAGTGTCGGTGTGGTCATTGATCACCTCTCATGTACCCTTTAGCTGCCGCTGCTCTTCCTTCTCCCCTTGCGGGAGAAGGTGGCGCGAAGCGCCGGATGAGGGGTTGCCTCCGCAAATGCAAATGTGCGTGTGGAGAGAGACCCGTCACCCGTCTCGCCGCTATCGCGGCGAGCCACCCTCTCCCACAAGGGGAGAGGGGAGGACGGGCTCGCCGCTCTATCACGCAGGCCTAATGCGCCATCATACGCGTCGGCAGCCAGGTCGCCAGCAGCGGGAAGGCGATCAGGATCACGAGGCGCACCAAATCCGTTGCGACGAACGGGATCACGCCCTTGAAGATGGTGGAGAACGAGACGTCCTTCACCACGCTTTTGATGACGAAGACATTCATGCCGACCGGCGGATGGATCAGGCCGAGCTCGACGGTCATGACGATGATGACGCCGAACCAGATCGGGTCGAAGCCGAGATGCATGATCACGGGGAAGATGATCGGCACGGTCAGGATGATCATCGCCATGGCATCCATCAGGCAGCCGAGCACGAGATACATCACCATGATCAGCGCCAGCACGCCGTAGGGACCGAGGCCGAGGCCGGTGAGGAATTCCGTCAGCTTCTGCGGCGTCTGCGTCACCGTCAGGAAGTAACCGAAGATCAGCGCGCCGATCAGCACGGTGAACACCGCGGCCGCGGTGCGCGTCGCCTGCAGCAGCGACGCCAGCACCTTCTCGCGGTCGAGCCGGCCCGTCAGCACGCCGATGATGAAGGCGCCGGTGGCGCCGACGCCGCCGGCCTCAGTCGGCGTGAAGCGCGGCAGGAACGGCAGGCCGTAGAGGCCGCCGATGACGAACACGAACAGCAGCACCGGCGCCCAGATGTCCTTCAATCCGGCAAAGCGCTCGCGCCACGACAGCACCTTGCCCTTGGGCAGGAAGTCGGGCCGGAAATAGCCGATCAGGCCGATCGTGATCATGTACATGGTCATCGCCAAGAGGCCCGGGATGATGCCGGCAATGAACAGCTTGCCGATGTCCTGCTCGGTGATGATGCCGTAGACCGCGAGCACGGTGGAGGGCGGCAGCATCGCACCTAACGTGCCGCCTGCCGCGATCACGCCGGTGGCAAAGGACTGCGGATAGCCGAAGCGGCGCATCTCGGGATAGGCGACGGCGGAGAAGGTCGCGGCGGTCGCGACCGAGGAGCCGCAGATCGCGGCAAAGCCGCCGCAGGCACCGACGGTGGCGATGCCGAGCCCGCCGCGCAGGTGGCCGACAAAGCCGTTGGCGGCGCGGAACAGCTCGCGGCTCATGCCGGAATTGCTGACGAACGAGCCCATCAGCAGGAACATCGGGATGACGCCGAAGGTGTAGTCGGTGACCGTGCGCATCGAGGTCTGGCCGACCAGCTTCAGCGCCGGCGTCGCGCCGACCAGATAGGAGAAACCGGACACACCGACGAGGCCCATGGCCATGCCGACGGGCACGCGCAGCAGCATCAACACAAACAGGGAAACGAAGCCGATTACGGCGACGGCATCGGTGCTCATGATTACTCCGTCGCCTTCAGCTTGGGGTCGTGCATCTCTTCGGGATGGAAGATCAGCCGGTAGGTGCGGATCGCGATCAGCAGCACGGCGGAGACGTCGCCGATCCAGGCGATCGCGAAGAACGGCCAGGTCGGCATGTGCATATCGAAAGTCTGGACGTTGTCGTTGTAGGTGCCGCGCACCTTGTCGAACAGCGTCCAGGTCTGCACGGTCACGACGAACAGCAGCACCAGCGTTGCGAACACGTCGATCCAGCGCTGGTAGCGCGGCCCGACATTGCCCCAGACGAGATCAACCGTGATGTGGGTGCCGCGATAAGACGTCGCCGCGATGCCCCAGAAGATGAGGATGCCGAGCAGCATGCGGCCGATGTCAAAACTGTCCGGGATCGAATAGTTCAGCGTGTTACGCAGCAGCACCGACAGGAAGATGTCGAGCGCGACGAGGCCGACGAAGCCGGCCGCGATCCATTCGATCGTGTCGATAAAGCGGTCCATCCAGGCGCGCTTCATGGGGTGGTCCTATCGCGAGATGTCATTTTTAGATCCGGTCTCGCCGCGCACTCCGCCTCTCCCCGCGTGCGGGGAGAGGCCGGAATTCGCGCGTGGGCGCGGATTCCGGGTGAGGGGCTCTCCGCGAGTTCATCTGTCACCATCTTTGCGGAAGCAGCCTCTCACCCCGACCCTCTCAGCGCGAGCGAAGCTCGTCGCGCCCCCGTAAGAACGGGGAGAGGGGGCGGGATAGAGCGCGCCGCGCAGCACTACTCCGCCAGCGCGTTGTACTTCTTCAGCGATGCCTTCAAATCCGCGAGCGCCGCATCCGGATCGGCGCCGGCCTTCTTGGCGCCGTCACTCCATGTCTTGACCAGCGGCTCGGCGGCCTTCTTCCAGGCCGCGGTCTGCTCGGCCGTCAGCTTGTAGACCTCGTGGCTCGATTCCGCCTTCACCTTGTCGATGCCGGCGTCCTCGAACTTGCCCCAGTGCTCGCCGACCGCGCCGGCCATCTCGATCGTGCAGTTCTTGTCGATCGCGGCCTTCTGCTTGTCGGACATCGCATTGTACTTGTCCTTATTGATCACGAACACGAAGGTCGTGGTGTAGAGCGGCGCCTCCATGTCGTATTTGGTCACCTTGTCGATGCCGAACAGCACCAGAGAGCCCCAGGGGAAGGTGACGCCGTCGGCGACGCCGCGCTCGATGATGTCGCGCACTTCGGGTGCGGAGGACTGCACGTTGGTGCCGCCGAGTGAGGTGACGAAATTCGCCATGGTGGCGTGGGCGGGACGGATCTTCAGGCCCTTCACGTCCTCGGGCACCACGATCTTCTTGGTACGGGAGTGGAAGGAGGAGGGCGAGTGGACGAAGGCGAGGCAATACTTGACGTCCTTCATCTCCTTCTCGGCATATTTGCGATACCAGGCATCCAGCCCCATCGAGCCGCCCTTGGCGTCCGAGATCAGGAACGGCAATTCGCCGGCGCCGATGATCGGGAAGCGGCCGGGCTGGTAACCGGGATTGACATAGGTGACGTCGGCGATGCCGTCGCGGGCCATGTCGTAATGATCGAAGGCCTTGCCGAGCTGCTGGGCCGGAAACACCTTGCCCTTGATGGTGCCGCCGGAATCCTTCTCGACCGCGGCCGCCCAGTCTTCCAGCGATTTCTGCAGGGGATGCGAGGCCGGCACCCAGTGCGAGATCTTCAAATCGAAGGTCTTGTCCTGCGCGAACGCAGGCGTCACGCTTGCTGCCAGCAGCAACGCCAGACAGACTTTCCTCATCACGCGTCTCTCCCTGTTTTCGACGGCGGGCTTCGATGGCCCGGTCTCGTTAATTAACATGTTATCTAATTGGCCGGCGTGTTCAAGCCGGAACTGGCGCGCACCTTGTCGCGTCATCTACGTCAGCCGTGTTGCATGGATTTGTCGCTGCTCGGGCGACTAGCGCTCCCTTTTGCCCAACAATTATATGATATAATTATCGCCTGCGGGCCGGCGCGACAAGCAGGCCGCGACGAAAGCCTATAGCATCGGAAGGAGCAAGTATTGCGGACAAAAGTCGCAATCATCGGGGCCGGGCCGGCGGGATTGTTGCTTGGGCAACTGCTCCACACATATGGCATCGACAATGTCATTCTGGAGCGGCAGAGCCCGGACTATGTGCTCGGCCGCATCCGCGCCGGCCTGCTGGAGGAGGGGACCGTCGCGCTGCTCGACCAGGTCGGCGCTGGCGCGCGGGCCCATGCCGAAGGCCTGGTGCATGAAGGCATCGAGCTCGCCTTCTCCGGCCAGCGTCACCGCATCGACATGAAGGGCGCGACCGGCAAGACGGTGATGATCTACGGCCAGACCGAGGTCACGCTCGACCTGATGAATGCGCGCAAGGCCGCAGGTCTCGTTTCGGTCTACGAGGCCAAGGACGTGCAGCCGCATGATTTCGACGGCAGTCACCCGCGCGTAACTTACGTCAAGGACGGCGTCACCCACACGATCGATTGCGACTTCATCGCCGGCTGCGACGGTTTCCACGGCGTCAGCCGCGCTAGCGTCCCGGCCTCGGCGATCGAGGAATTCGAGCGGGTCTATCCGTTCGGCTGGCTCGGGATCCTCTCGGACACGCCGCCGGTCAGCCACGAGCTGATCTATTCCAACCACGCTCGCGGCTTTGCGCTCTGCACCATGCGCTCGACCAAGCGCAGCCGCTACTATGTGCAGTGCGCGCTCGACGACCATGTCGACCAATGGCCCGACGACCGCTTCTGGGACGAATTGAAGCGCCGGCTCGACCAGGAGGCGGCCGCCAGCCTCGTCACCGGCCCGTCGATCGAGAAGAGCATCGCACCCTTACGCAGCTTCGTCGCCGAGCCGATGCGCTTCGGCCGGATGTTCTTGTGCGGCGATGCCGCGCACATCGTGCCGCCGACCGGCGCCAAGGGGCTGAACCTCGCCGCCTCCGACGCGCATTATCTGTCCAGCGCGCTGCGCGAGTTCTACGACGAGAAATCCAGCGCCGGGATCGACGCCTATTCCGCCAAGGCATTGGCACGGGTCTGGAAAGCCGTGCGCTTCTCGTGGTGGATGACCTCGATGCTGCACAAATTCCCGGACACCGGCACTATCGGCGCCCGCATCCAGCTCGCCGAGCTCGATTACGTCACGCACTCGCAGGCCGCGATGACCTCGCTGTCGGAGAATTACGTGGGGCTGCCGTTCTGACCACAGGTGTCATGTCCCGCGCAGTGCCGTGGGGTGGGCAAAGCGCAGCGTGCCCACCGCTCCGGCCTGAATCGTGGAGAGATGGTGGGCACGGCGCTTCGCACCTTCGCCCACCCTACCGGCATCGCGCGCTGCGGCCACACCGTCATTGCGAGCGAAGCGAAGCAATCCAGGCTGCCTCTGCGGAAAGATTCTGGATTGCTTCGTCGCTTCGCTCCTCGCAATGACGGGAGTGCCCATTTCAAACGCCCCCGCAAATCCCGTTTAAAACTTTGTAGGTGATGCGTTCGTCGCGTCAGTCGCGTTCAATGGCAACGATCAGCAACGCGAGACAGCCATGACCGCCACCGACATCCCCGCCGGCTTCGAGCCGCATTTCCGCAGGGCCCCGCTCACCGATCCCTGGGAGCCGCTCTATTCGAAGAAGACCGAGAAGGGCGTCACCGTGGGACTGCGCCTGGCGCAGCCGCACACCAATGCACGCGGGCTGATCCACGGTGGGCTGATCGCGGCGCTGGCCGATGCCGCCATGGGCTATAGCTGCGCCCAGGCGACGGGCTGGACCACGTCGTTCGTCACGATCTCGCTGTCGGTCGACTATGTCGGCGCCGCCGAGATCGGCCAATGGCTCGCGGTCGAGGGCGAGGCGATCAAGACCGGCTCTACGATCTGTTTCGCGCAATGCCTGGTGAAGGCCGATGATGCCGTGATCGCGCGCGCCAGCGGCACGTTCCGCGTCGTGCCGAAGAAGTAGTTCTCTCATGCCCCGGACGCAGCGCAGCGCCCTCTTCGGCGATGCGCTGCTGAGCCGAAGCCCATCCATCTGCTGGGTCCCAGCTCTGCGCCGCCCCGCGGCGCGTCTGGGACACGCATCTAGCCAAACCTCCATTCCGCCGTCTCCACCACGAGATCGACGAACGCGCGCACTTTGGCCGACAGCAGGCGCGAGGTCGGGTAGACGATGTGGATCGGCAGCGCCGGCTGCTCGTATGGCGCGAGCACGATCTTCAAGCGCCCGCGCTTCAGCCCGTCGGCGGCCTGATAGGCCAGCACCCGCGTCACGCCGCCGCCGGCTTCGGCATATTGCAGCGCCGCGTCGGCGCTGTTGCTGATGAAGCGCGGCGCTGGCGTCATCTCGATGTCGCGGCCGTCGCGCAGGAAGCGCCATGCGGACCAAGGACCGAACTGGATGGTCTGGTGCGAGACGAGAGCCTCCGGCGTCTTCGGCTCGCCATGGCGCTTGAGATAGCCGGGCGCGGCCACCACGATCCGCCGCATCTCACCGACCTGGCGCGCGACCAGGGAGGAATCGGCGAGATGGCCGATGCGGACGGCGGCGTCGACCGCGTCTTCTACGAGATTGACGAGATGGTCGGACAGCCGCAATTCGGCGGCGACTTCGGGATAGCGTTTGAGGTAAGCGGTCATGACCGGCCCGACATGGAGCCGGCCGAAACCGACCGGTGCCGACACCACGAGGCGACCGCTCGGCCGGTTGCGCTCCTGCCGCGCCGAGCCGTCGGCCTCCTCGACATCGGCGAGGATGCGCCGCGCGCGCTCGAGATAGCGCGTGCCGACATCGGTCAGCGTTACCTGTCGCGTGGTCCGCTGCAACAGCCGCGCGCCGAGATGCTCTTCCAGGGCCGCGATCAACCGCGTCACCGCCGAGGGCGACAGGCGCAGCTTGCGCGCCGCCGGCGCAAAGCCGCGCGAATCGGCGACGGTGACAAAGACGTGCATGGCTTCGAGCCGGTCCATGGCATTATTGCATATATTGCAATGATGAAGTGTCAAGCGGCCAGATTGTTCTGACGGCAGGCAAGTCCATGTTAACTGACGAAAGACGCAAGCATGCGCCGGAATTCCAGGAGACGTTCGATGACGACAGCAGCCCAGCCCTATGCCAGCGACGTCGCCTTCTCGCCGGCAGTGAAGGCGATCCAGGCGCGCAAGGGTTCGCGCGAGGCCTATGCGCGCAGCGATCAGCGCGGCTGGCGCACCGAGGTCGACGACAACCTCGCCGCCTTCCTGGCTGAAGCCAACAGCTTCTATTTCGCCACCGCATCAATGGACGGCCAGCCCTACATTCAGCACCGCGGCGGCCCGAAGGGATTTCTCAAGGTGCTGGACAAGCAGACGCTCGCCTTCACCGACTATGCCGGCAACCAGCAGTTCATCACCCAGGGCAATCTCTCGGAGAATCCCAAGGCCTATATTTTCGTGATGGACTACGCCCATCGCCGCCGGGTGAAGATCTGGGGCGAGGCGCGCGTCGTCGAGGACGACGAGGCGCTGACCACGTCGCTGATGCCGAAGGGCTATCGCGCGCGGCCCGAGCAGGTGATCCTGTTCAAGATCGCGGCGTGGGACACCAACTGCCCGCAGCACATCCCGCAGAAGTTCGATGCGGGCGATGTTGCCGCGGCGCTCGCGGCAAGGGATGCGAGGATCGCGGAGCTGGAAGCGGAGGTGGCGGGGTTGAGGGGGGAGAAGAAGGCAGGCGCTTCGTAACGCGGCGCTCGCTTACCCTCCCCTGGAGGGGGAGGGTCGATCGCGCGCAGCGCGAGCGGGGTGGGGTGATCTCTCAGCACGAGCAGTGTTCGTTGTGGAGAGACCGTCACCCCACCCCGCTTCGCATTTCGCTTCGCTGCATGCGAAGCGACCCTCCCCCTCCAGGGGAGGGTAAGAGAAATCAGATCGCACTCTCACCTTCATGCTGGAAGCCGAGATAACTCGCCGCCACGCGCTCGTTCGCGGCGATGTCGCTGGCCTTGCCGCTGAGCATGAACTCGCCGAGCTCCATGACATAGGCGTGGTCCGCGATCTTCAGCGCGGCCTGCGCGTTCTGCTCGACCAGCAGGACGGAGACGCCGCTGGCGCGCAGCTCGGTGACGATGCGGAAGATATCGGCGACGATGATCGGGGCGAGGCCGAGGCTCGGCTCGTCCAGCATCAGCAGCTTCGGTTCGCCCATCAGCGCACGGCCCATCGCGAGCATCTGCTGCTCGCCGCCGGAGAGCGTGCCGGCGAGCTGCTTACGCCGTTCCTTCAGCCGCGGAAACAGCGCGTAGACCCGCTCCATCGAGGCTTTCGCCTTGCCTCGCTCGATGCGGAAGGCGCCCAGTTCGAGATTGTCCTCGACATTCATGGTCACGAACAATTCGCGGTGCTCTGGGACGAGCCCGAGCCCCATCGCGACGCGATCCTCGATGTCGAGGCGGGCGAGATCCTGCCCGGCAAAGGCGACGCGACCCTTCAGCGGCAAAATGCCCATGATGGCCGAGAGCAGCGTGGTCTTGCCGGCACCGTTGGCGCCGACGATGGTGACGATCTCATTGGTGCCGACCTCGAGCGAGACCGAACGCACGGCCTCGACCTTGCCGTAAGCAACGTGCGCGTCGGTGACGGACAACAGCGTGCTCATGCCGCCACTCCGAGATAGGCCTTGATCACTTCGGGATTGGTCTTGATCGTGGCGGGGGTGCCTTCCGCGATCTTGGTGCCGAAATCGAGCACCACGATGCGGTCGGCGAGGTTCATCACGAAGCCCATGTCGTGCTCGACCAGGAGCACGCTCATGCCGCCGTCGCGCAGATCGCGCAGCAGCGTCGCGAGCCGCTGCTTCTCCATGTGGCGCAGGCCGGCGGCCGGCTCGTCGAGCAGCAGCAGCATCGGGTCCACGCAGAGCGCGCGGGCGATCTCGACGATGCGCTGCTGGCCGAGCGACAACGAGCCTGCGAGCTGGTGCATCTGCTCGGCGAGGCCGACGCGCTCGATCTGGCGCGCGGCTTCCGCGAGCAGCTTCGCCTCATCGGCGCGGTCGAGCCGCAGCATCGAAGCGATCGGTCCCGAATGGCCGCGGAGATGGGCGCCGATCGCGACGTTCTCCAGCACGGTCATGTCAGGCACCAGCTTGACGTGCTGGAAGGTGCGGGAGATGCCGAGCTTGACGATCTCCTGCGGCGGTGCCTTGTCAACCTTCTTGCCGAGCACCGAGATCGAGCCTGAGGTCGCCGACAGCACGCCGGTGATCAGGTTGAACGTCGTGCTCTTGCCGGCGCCATTCGGTCCGATCAGCGCGACGATCTCGCGGGCCTGGACGTCGAAGGAGACGTTGTTGACCGCGACCACGCCGCCGAACTGCTTTCGCGCCTTGTCGACCTGGAGCAGGATGCTGGACTCGCCGGGCGCGCGGGGGCGATGCTCCAGCTTCAGCGAGGTATCGGGCTTTCTGCCACTGGTGCGCTCGGGCAGGAACGACATCAGCCAGGGCCAGAGGCCGCCGGGCGCCAGCTGCAGCAGCGCCACCAGCATGATGCCGAACACGATGGTCTCGACCTGGCCGGAGCCGGGCAGGATCAGCGGCAGATAGCTTTGCAGCACCTCTTTCAGCACCACGACGATCGCGGCGCCCAGCACGCCGCCCCAGACATAACCGGCGCCGCCGACCACCGCGATGAAGAGATATTCGATGCCGGCCTGGGCGCCGAACGGCGTCGGGTTCACCGCGCGCTGGAGATGCGCGTAGAGCCAGCCGGAGAGGCCGGCGAGCACCGCGGCATGGATGAACACCAGCAGCTTGGCGCGCGGCGTGTGCACGCCGAAGGCTTCCGCCGCGACATGGCCGCGCCTGAGCGCGCGGATGGCGCGGCCGGTGCGGGAGTCCAGCAGGTTCATCGTCAGCAGGGCCGAGACGATGACGGCGACCCAGATCGCGTAATAGATCGAGCCGGGCGAGAGCATCTTGAACGCGCCGATCGACAGCGGCGGGATCGCCGAGATGCCGTCGTTGCGGCCCAAAAACTCCAGCTTGCTGAACAGATAGAACAGGCCCAGTCCCCAGGCGAGCGTGCCGAGCGGCAGATAATGGCCGGACAGGCGGACGGTGATCAGCCCGAGCAGCACCGCGAGCGATCCGCTGACGACGAGCGACAGCGGCAGGGTCAGCCACGGCGACAGGCCGTAGGCCGTCGACAGCACCGCGGTGGTGTAGGCGCCGAAGCCGACGAAAGCTGCCTGACCGAAAGAAGTCAGGCCGCCGACGCCGGTGAGCAGCACGAGGCCCATCGCCACGAGCGCGGCAAGGCCGATATTGTCGAGCAGCACGATCCAGAACGGCGGCATCCCCGGGACAAACGGGATCGCCGCCATGACAAGCGCGAAGACGAGGATGGGAAGCCGGCTCTGCATCGCGCGTCAGTCCTTCTCTTCCTCGACCGCGGGCGCGGCGAGCGAGCGCAGCAGCAGCACGGGGATCAGCAGCATGAAAACGATCACCTCCTTGTAGTTGGAGGCATAGAAGGACGAGAACGCCTCGACGATGCCGACGACCAGTGCCGCGACCGCGGTGAGGGGATAACTGACCAGGCCGCCGATGATCGCGGCGACAAAGCCCTTCAGGCCGATCAGGAAGCCGGAGTCGTAGTAGAGCGTCGTGATCGGCACGATCAGGATGCCCGATAGCGCGCCGATCACGGAGGCCAGCAGGAAGGCGATCTGTCCCGACAGCGTGGTGCGGATGCCGGCGAGCCGCGCCCCTAGCCGGTTCACCGCGGTCGCGCGCAGCGCCTTGCCGTAGAGCGTCAGCCCGAAGAACAGCCAGAGACCGATGATGAAGGCGATGGTGATGGCGTAGACGGTGATGCTCTGGCCGGTGAAGCGCAGCGCGCCGGCGGTGAAGGCGCCGGACAGCACGGCCGGCCCGCGCTGGCCTTCGGCGCCGAAGAACAGCAAGCCCAGCCCTTGCAGCGCGAGATGCACGCCGACTGATGCGATCAGCAGCACCAGCACGGAGGTGTGCGCCAGCGGCTGGAATGCGATCCGATAGAGGTACAGGCCGATCATCGCGACGATCACCAGCGACAGCGCGATGCAGATCGCGACCGGCGGCTTCTGGGCGGCGAAGTACAGGGTCAGCGCCAGCACGATGGCCGGCAGCACGATGTTGGTGACGATGCTGCGCAGGACCAGGCGCCCATGCAGCGCCTTGCGCGCGACGAAGAGATCGAAGGCGAAAGCGCCGATGCCCAGCGCCAGCGCGAGCTTTGCCGTGCCCGGCATCTGGCCCGCCGCCAGCGAGGCATAGGTCAGCGCGCCATAGGTGACGAATTCGCCCTGGGGAATGAGGATGACGCGGGTGACGGCGAACACCAGCACCAGCGCCAGGCCGAGCAGCGCATAGATCGCGCCATTGGTGATGCCGTCCTGCACCAGGAACAGCATGATGGTGGTATTCAAGACCGGACGCTCCCCCTAAAGATAAGGACCGGTCCTCCCGATTGTGGTGAACGGTCCGCTCACAGCCATTGAAAAACGCTGGCGATATTTGGTATGGTCCATAACAATTATCAAATATAACATCAAGGGTGGGGAACGACCCGTTCCAAACTTAGCGGGATTACGAGCACGAGGCGATGACCGTTTCCAAAACCGCTGAAAAGTCCTCCGAAAAGCCTGCCGATACGGCCAAGGGTCGCAAGGATGCGTCCGAGCCGCAGGCCGAAGCGCTCCAGCTCGGCGAGCTCTCCGAGCAGCTTGGCTATGTGCTGAAGCGGGCCCAGCTCAAGGTATTCGAGAACTTTTTGCGCTGCATGGCCTCGCTGCAGCTCACGCCGGCGCAATTCTCGGTGCTGCTGCTGGTCGAGAAGAATCCGGGCCGGAACCAGACCGAGATCGCCTCCACACTCGGCATCCTGCGGCCGAACTTCGTGGCGATGCTCGACAATCTCGAAAGCCGCGACCTATGCGCGCGAATCCGCTCCACCAACGACCGCCGCTCGCACATCCTGGTGCTGACCGACAAGGGCAAGGCGGTGCTGACCCGCGCCAAGAAGCTCGTCGCCACCAAGCACGAGGCCCGGCTGAACGACCTGCTCGGGCAGAGCAACCGCGAGGCCTTGATCGGGATGCTCGCGAAGATTGCCAACGAGTTTTGAGGCGGACAGTCATTCCCGGATGCGCGCGAGCGCGCCCCGGAATCTCACGCCGCATTTATGCGCTCGTCATGCCTGGGCCCACACGCGCCCCAGAATGATGCTGGGCGGGACGAGCCCGGCCATGATGGCGGGGTGCGGGCATGAGCTCGGGGGACATCGAACGGGAATGATGCGTCGCATCTAGAAAATGATGCTTGAAACGTCATTTTGCGCGTCCTAAGCTTGGTAAATCAAGCGCTGTAACCGCCACGGACATTCTGCCCCGTGATCACCGCCGCGCAGCTTCGAGCCGCCCGTGCCTTGCTCAGGATCGACCAGCGCGAACTCGCGCAGCGCTGTTCGCTGTCGCTGCCGACGATCCAGCGCATGGAAGCCTCCGAAGGGGTGATCCGCGGCAATGTCGATTCCCTGGTGAAGCTGGTCGACGCGCTGTCGGTTGCCGGCATCGAGCTGATCGCCGAGGGGGCAACCTCGAGCGCCGGGGGGCGCGGTGTGCGGCTGAAGTCTCCACCCCCGAGCGCAGGTGGCCAATAGCGATGATGACGCGCGCGCAAATCATGATCCAGGAGCGGCTATGATCGCCGTGGCGCTATGGTCAGTGGCGGCTCTGCTGGCGCTGGCGCCTGCGGGAGTCGTGCTGTCGACGCGCCCGCGCGGCTCGATCATCCTCTACGGCGGATGTCTGATCGCCACATCGACGCTATGTGTCACGGCGCTGTCGGATCTGCTCTATTTCCCTCATCTGACGCCGAGCGCGACACTGCCGATCGGCCTACCCTGGCTCGGTGCCCATTTCCGGCTCGATGCGCTGTCTGCCTTCTTCCTCGTCGTCGTCAATCTCGGCGGCGCCGCCGCGAGCCTGTTCGCGCTGGGCTACGGCCGGCACGAGGACTCCCCCGGCCGCGTGCTGCCGTTCTATCCTGCCTATCTCGCAGGGATGAACGTCGTCGTGCTGGCAAACGATGCCTTCAGCTTCCTGGTCGCCTGGGAATTCATGTCGCTGACCTCCTGGGCGATGGTGGTGTCGCATCACCGGGAGGCCGAGAATGTCCGCGCTGGCTATGTCTATCTTTTGATGGCAAGTTTCGGCACGCTGGCGCTGCTGCTCGCTTTCGGCCTGCTCGCGAGCGGTGCTGGTTACGATTTCGATGCGATCCGAGCCTCGCATCCTTCCGCTGCGCTGAGCGGCGTGGTGGTGATCCTCATGCTGCTGGGCGCCGGCTCCAAGGCTGGCCTGATGCCACTACACGCTTGGCTGCCGCTCGCCCATCCCGCCGCACCCAGCCACGTCTCTGGCCTCATGAGCGGCGTCATGACCAAGGTCGCCGTCTACGGCTTCGTGCGCATCGTGTTTGATCTTCTGCCCGAACCGGTGTGGTGGTGGAGCATGGTGGTGCTGCTGGTCGGCGGTCCCTCGGCGACGCTGGGCGTGCTCTATGCGCTGATGCAGCGCGATATCAAGCGCGTGCTCGCCTATTCAACGATTGAGAATATCGGCATCATCTTCACCGGCCTCGGGCTGGCGCTGGCTTTCAAGGCGGAAGGGCTCGACTGGGTGGCGGCGCTCGCTTTCACCGCGGCGATGCTGCATGTATTCAATCATGCGCTGTTCAAGAGCCTGTTGTTCTTCGGCGCCGGCGCGGTGCTGGGAGCAACCGGCGAGCGCGACATGGAGAAACTCGGCGGGCTGATCCATCGCATGCCGAAGACGGCGTTCGCGGTGTTGGTCGGCTGCGTCGCGATCTCGGCATTGCCGCCATTCAACGGCTTCGTTTCGGAATGGCTGACCTTCCAGGCGATCCTGCTCTCACCCCAGCTGCCCTCATGGGGCCTCAAGCTGATCATTCCGGCGGTCGGCGGTTTGCTGGCGCTCGCGGCCGCCTTTGCCGCGGCCTGCTTCGTCAAGCTCTATGGCATCAGCTTCCTCGGCCGGCCACGTTCGGATGTCGCGGCGTCGGCACATGAGACCGACCGCTTCTCGCTGACCGCGATGCTCGTGCTTGCCGCCTTCTGCCTCGTTGCCGGCATCCTGCCCGGGTTGTTCATCGATGCGCTGGCGCCGGTGAGCAAGAATATGGTCGGCAACATTATGCCGCATCAGGTCGGATTGCAGTGGCTCACCATCGTGCCGATCGCGGAAAGCCGCAGCTCCTATAACGGCCTTCTGGTGTTCCTGTTCGCGGCACTCTGCGGCACGACGGCGGCGACAGCCATTCACCGCTTCGCCTCCGACCGCTTACGCCGCGCGCCGGCCTGGGATTGCGGCTATCCCGATCCGAACCCAGCGATCCAGTACTCAGCCTCCAGCTTCTCGCAGCCGATCCGCCGCGTATTCGGCAGCGTCATCTTTGCCGCACGCGAAATCGGCGAGATGCCGCCGCCGTCCTCGCCGGTTCCTGCGCGGCTCCGGGTCGAACTGCACGATCTGATCTGGGATGTGCTGTACGCGCCGATTGCGAAGCTCATCGGCTTTGCGACGGACCGCATCAATATCTTGCAGTTCCTCACCATCCGCCGCTACCTGACGCTGGTCTTCGTGGCGCTAATCGTGCTGCTGCTGGTGGTGGCACTATGAACGCGCTGAGCGACGTCCTCTCCCAGGGCGCCCAGATGTCGGTGGTGCTGGGGGTCGCGCCGCTACTGACGGGTTTCGTGCGGAAGGTGAAGGCTCGGCTGCTACGTCGGCGCGGGCCGCCGCTGCTCCAACCTTATCGCGACCTCATTCGCCTGATGCGCAAGGACGTCGTGCTCGCGGACAACGCATCCTGGCTGTTCCGTGTCATTCCCTATCTGATCTTCGCGGGCACCTGGGTCGCCGCCTCGCTGGTGCCGACTTTCGGCAATGGCCTGTTGTTCTCCTGGACCGCCGATCTCATCGCCATCATTGCGCTGCTCGGCAGCGCCCGTTTCTTCCAGGCGCTCGCCGGCATGGACGTCGGCACCGCCTTCGGCGGCATCGGCTCCAGCCGCGAGGTCATGATCGCCTCTCTCGCCGAGCCCGCGATGCTGATCACAGTGTTCTCGGTCGCGATGATCGCTGGCTCGACGCAGCTCCCCAACGTGGCCGAGTTCATGGGCTCGGACGCGGTCGGTCTGCGTGTGTCCCTGGGCATGGCGTTTGTGGCACTGACCATCGTAGCGCTGGCGGAGAATGCCCGTATCCCGGTCGATAACCCCGCCACCCATCTCGAGCTCACCATGGTACACGAGGCCATGGTGTTGGAATATTCGGGGCGGCATCTCGCGCTGATCGATCTGTCGTCGCACCTCAAGCTCCTGCTCTATGTCTCGCTGATCGCCTGCGTGTTCCTGCCATGGGGCACGGCGACTGCAGACGCGGGCGTTGGGAGGCTCGTCTTTGGCGCGCTGCTCTATTTCGGCAAGCTGGCGGTACTTGGCTTCTTGCTCGCCGTGTTCGAGACGTCGATCGCCAAGATGCGCGTGTTCCGGATTCCGGAGTTCTTGGGCGCGGCGCTGATGCTGGCATTGCTTGCCACCCTGTTGCGCTTCGTGTCGGGGAGCCTCTAAGAGATGAGCAGCCTGCAATTCGACATCGCCCATCTGCTCGCCGGCTGCCTCGTGCTGGCGAGCTTCATGATGCTCTATCAGGACCGGCTCTATGCGCTGCTCAATGTCTATGCGCTGCATGCCAGCGTGCTGGCGCTATCGGTAGCCTGGCAGGCCTATGTGCAGCAAGCGCCGCATCTCTATGTCACGGCGCTGATCGCGCTGGTCTTTAAGGCCATCATCATCCCGGTGGCGCTGCACCGGATCATCAAGCGGCTCGGTATCCACCGCGAGATCGAGAATGTGATCGGTATCGGGCTGACCATGATGGCTGGCATCGGCCTCGTCGCGCTGTCGATGGTGGTGATGCTGCGGGTGACGCCGAGCGCCGATGCGCTCGCGCGCGAGGACCTGGCCTTCGCGCTGTCGGTGGTGCTGTTGGGGCTCCTGATCATGGTTACGCGACGCAACGCCGTGAGCCAGGTCGTCGGATTCATGTCGCTGGAGAACGGGCTGGTGCTGGCGGCAACCGGCGCCAAGGGCATGCCGCTGGTGGTCGAGATCAGTGTCGCCTTCTCGGTGCTGATCGCCTTCATCGTGATCGGCGTCTTCCTGTTCCGCATCCGCGAGCGTTTTGACAGCGTGGACGTGCAGGAGCTTGATCGTTTTCGCGGAGAGCGGCGATGAGCGTCGACGCCCTCAGCGCCATCCTCTTGATCCCGGCCCTTTCGGCGGCGGTGCTGGCAATTTTGCCCGGCTACCGACTCACGGCGAAGCTGAACGTAGTGGCAGCGCTCGCGACCTTCCTTACCTCGCTCTCGCTGTTCGTGGTCGAACCGGTATCGGGGCAGTATCTGCTGATGGACGATCTCAACAAGGTCTTCATCGTGTTGACCACCTTCGTCAGCCTCACCACATCGGTGTTCAGCGCAAGCTACATCCAGCACGAGATCGAGATCGGGCGCCTGGCGCCGGCGTTCCTGCGCTTCTATCACGCGATGTATCAGACGCTGATGTTCGCGATGAACCTCGCGCTCGTCGCCAACAATATCGGCCTGATGTGGGTCGCGGTTGAGGTGGCGACGCTGACGACCGTCCTGATGGTCGGCATCTACCGCACCCATGAGGCGCTGGAAGCGGCTTGGAAATATTTCATCCTCGGTAGCGTCGGCATCGCGCTCGCGCTGTTCGGCACGATCCTGGTCTATATGGCGGCGCGCCCCGTGGTGGGCGAGGGACTTGACGGCATGGTGTGGACGGTGCTGGTGAAGCACGCCGCACAGTTCGACCCGGAGTTGCTCAACGTCGCCTTCGCCTTCCTCCTGCTCGGCTACGGCACCAAGGTCGGTCTCGCACCGCTGCATGCTTGGCTGCCCGATGCGCATGCCGAGGGCCCGACGCCGATCTCGGCGGTGCTGTCCGGCCTGTTGCTCAATGTCGCGCTCTATGCGCTGCTGCGCTTCAAGATGATGCTCGCGGTCAACTCCGCGGCGATCGCGCCGGGTCCGTTGATGGTGACCATGGGTCTGATCTCGGTGATCTTCGCCGCGCTGATGCTGTACCGGCGCCGTGACATCAAGCGGATGTTCGCCTATTCCTCGATCGAGCATATGGGCATCATCGTCTTCGCCTTCGGCATGGGCGGGCCGCTCGCGAATTTCGCAGGGCTGTTGCATATGACCATGCATTCGCTGACCAAGTCGGCGATCTTCTTCGCGGTCGGCCATATCGCACAGGTCAAGGGCACACAGAAAATCGCCGATATCGGCGGGCTCACGGTGACCAACCCCGCGCTCGGCTGGGGCCTGATGCTCGGCGTCATCGCCATCGTCGGGCTGCCGCCGCTCGGCATCTTCATGAGCGAGTTTCTAGTGGTGAGCTCGACTTTCGCCCGCGCGCCCTGGCTGACGGTAATCCTGGTGCTCGGCATCATCATCGCGCTCGGCGGGCTTTGGTTGCGGATCGGCGCGGTGATGTTCGGCGAGCCCAAAGGCAAGACCGCGCCCGCGGAAGCCTCCTACGTGCCGATGTTCACGCACCTCGGATTGGTGCTGATGGCCGGCATCTATCTGCCGCCGGTGCTGGTCACCGGCTTCCAGAACGTCGCGAAGCTCCTGGGGTAAGCCATGGGCATCCTCGACAGCATCTCCCATATCCATACGGTGTCGTCGCATCGGCCCTGGCCGCGCGCGGTCGTGACGGAGGCAGGCTGGCAGGCGGCGATCGATCGACTGGTCGAGGGAAGCCTCACACTGCTTGGCTTCTGGGGCGAGCCGACCGCGGTGCATATGGCGATGCTCGATGGCGGCTCGGCCGAGATCGCGGTCGTGACCTACGAGTGTACGGCCGGCACGTTTCCAAGCGTCGCCAGCCGTCATCGGCCGGCGCTTCGGCTGGAGCGGACTATTCATGATCTGTTCGGGCTTGTTCCAACCGTCGCTGACGATCTGCGGCCATGGCTCGATCACTATGTCTGGGGAAAATCCTATCCACTCTCGGGCCGCAACGCATCGCGCGACGTGCGGCCATACCAGTTCCTACCGGCCGAGGGCGAGGCGTTGCACCAGGTGGCGGTCGGCCCCGTCCATGCCGGGACCATCGAGCCCGGCCATTTCCGCTTCACCGCCAATGGCGAGCATGTGGTGCGGCTGGAGCAGTGGCTCGGCTACACCCACAAGGGTATCGAGTCGCTGATGCAGGGCGCGAGCCTCGAGGCCGCGGCAAAGCTCGCCAACCGCACCTCCGGCGACAGCGCCGTCGCCTATGCCTTCGCCTTTGCGTGTGCCGTGGAAGCGGCGCTGCAGATCGAGGCGCCTCGGCGAGCGACGCTCTTGCGGGCGCTGATGGCGGAACTGGAGCGCCTCGCCAATCATTTGGGCGACATCGGGGCCATCTGCAACGACGCTTCGTTCGCGCTGATGCATGCCCAGACCGGCATTTTGCGTGAGCGCTGCTTGCGCGCTGCGAATGTCGCGTTCGGCCATCGCCTGATGATGGACGTCATCGTGCCCGGTGGTGTGACGCGTGACATCGCGCCGGACGGCGTTGCCGCGCTGCGCGCGCTGCTCGCGGAGCTACGAAAGGTCTTTCCGCGCTTGATCGAGCTCTATGACAACACGGCGTCCTTGCAGGATCGCACCGTCACCACGGGCATCGTGAAGGCGGAATATGCGCGCCAGTTTGGCGCCGGCGGTTATGTCGGCCGC
Source organism: Bradyrhizobium zhanjiangense (assembly GCF_004114935.1). NCBI lineage: Bacteria > Pseudomonadati > Pseudomonadota > Alphaproteobacteria > Hyphomicrobiales > Nitrobacteraceae > Bradyrhizobium > Bradyrhizobium zhanjiangense. Next base: position 8,886,392 of record NZ_CP022221.1, on the reverse strand, counting down.
GCCTCGGGCCGCGATTTCGATGCGCGGCGGGCGATGGCCTACCCGCCTTACGACGCGTTATCGTTCGAGGTGCCGGTACTACAGGCCGGTGACGTGAACGCGCGGGTCTGGATCCGAATCCGCGAGGTCGAGCAGAGCGTCGGGTTGATCGAGCAGATCCTCGACCGACTTGGGCCGGGAGAGCTCGCAACCGCGCTGCCTCCCAGGATCGGCCACGGTGCCTGTGAAGGCATGGCGCTCACCGAGGCCTTCCGCGGCGACGTTCTGGTGTGGCTGCGGCTCGATGACGAGTTGCGCGTCGAACGCTGCCACCTGCGCGACGCGTCGTGGTTCCAGTGGCCGCTGCTGGAAACCGCGATCGAGGGCAACATCATTGCCGACTTTCCGCTCTGCAATAAGTCGTTCAACTGTTCCTATTCGGGTGCGGACCTCTAAACCATGCGCAAGACCCTGCTCGAAAGTCTCACTCATGGTTCGCTGACGGAGCCCGCGCCGGCGCCGGACGAGTCGGCGCTGGCGGAGCTTGCAACGAAAGTCAACCGCGCTGCCCAGGCCAGGCTTGGGCGTTCTCTCGCCATTCGCGAGGTCGATGCCGGGTCCTGCAACGGCTGCGAGCTGGAGATCCACGCGCTGTCCAACGCCTTCTACGACATCGAACGTTTCGGCCTGCGCTTCGTCGCCTCGCCGCGCCACGCCGACGTGCTGCTGGTCACGGGTCCGGTGACGAAGAACATGCGACAGGCGCTGGAGCGGACCTACAACGCGACGCCCGATCCGAAATGGGTCGTCGCGGTCGGCGGCTGCGCGATCGATGGCGGTATTTTCAGGGGCAGCTACGCCTGCGTTGGCGGCGTGTCCGAGACAATTCCGGTGGATTTGCACATCAAGGGCTGCCCGCCGTCGCCGACGGACTTGTTGAAGGGCCTGCTCGCGCTGCTGGAGCACGTCAGCGGCAAGCGCTAAGCCGCACCCACACACTCCCCCGAGGCGGTCATGGTCAGGCCAAGCTGCGATGGTGTCGAGCAGGGCGAGCGCTAATCCACCAAGATCACTCTGATATCGTTCACGTTGGTCAGCGTCGGTCCCGGCATGAGCAGATCGCCGGTCGCCTCGAAGAAGGTGGTCGCGTCGTTGTTGTCGAGATAGGCCTGCGGCTTAAGCCCCTGCGCCTTCACCTTGGCGAAGGTGGCCGCGTCGATCAGCGCGCCGGCGGGGTCGGTGGGATGGCCGGCGCCGCCATCGGCGCCGTCGGTGTCGCCGGCCAGCGCCGAGATGCCAGCCGTGTCCTTCAAGAGGCTGGCGAGCGCCAGTGCGTATTCCTGGTTCGGTCCGCCGCGCCCATTGCCGCGCACCGTGACCGTGAGCTCGCCGCCGGACAGGATCGCGACGCGCTTGCCTTGCGCGCGCGCTTGCAGCGCGAGCTTGGCATGATCGGCGGCGACCTCGCGGGCCTCGCCTTCGAGATCGGCGCCGAGGTCGATGGTCTCGTAACCGGACTCGCGCGCGAGCTTCACCGCCGCCTCGAGCGACTGCTTGGGCCGCGCGATCAGCTCGAAATGCGCGCGCGCGAAAGCGGCGTCGGCAGGCTTGCAGCTTTCATTGGCGGGATCGTCGAGCGCGCGGCGCACGGCTTCGTCGATGGCGAGCTTGTATTTCGCCACGATCGCACGCGCATCGGCCAGTGTGGTCGGATCCGGCACGGTGGGGCCGGAGGCAATCGCGGAAGGGTCGTCATGCGGCACGTCGGAGATCGCCAGCGTCACGATCTCGGCGGCGTTTTTGCCGGCGCGCGCCAGCCGGCCGCCCTTGATCCGCGACAGATGCTTTCTGACCGTGTTCATCTCGCCGATCGGCGCGCCGGAGCGGAGCAGCGCCTTGTTGACCGCCTGCTTCTGCGCGAAGCTGATGCCGTCGACCGGCGCGATCCAGTTCGCCGAACCGCCGCCGGTGAGCAGCACCAGGAGGAGATCGTCAGGGCCGGCCTCGCCTGCGAGCGCGAGCGTGTCGGCCGCGCCCTTCAGGCCGGCCTCGTCAGGCACGGGATGGCCGGCCTCGACCACGCGAATGCGGCGCGTCGGCACGCCGTAGCCGTGGCGCGTGGTGGCGACGCCGAGCAGCCGCTCCGGCGCCAGCTTCAAGGTGTCGAGATAATGCCGTTCGGCGGCCGCGGCCATGGCGCCCGCGCCCTTGCCGGCGGCGAGGCAGATCACGCGTCCTTTGGGCGCGGGCCTTAAGTGCGGCGCCAGAATTGTGCTCGGATGGGCGGCGGCAACGGCGGCGTCGTAGAGCGCGCGGAGCAGGGGACGTCGGTCGATCATGACGAAGGCCTTGGGCAGACAGGGGAGATCGGCGGCATGCGCCGCCAGTTACATGCCTACCGCATCAGGTGCAAAAGCGTAAGCAGGCTTTGCGATCATTCGATTATGCAATCGCGTAATCACAATCGGCGCGCAAGCAAAAACCCCCTGCGATGGTTCGCGGGGGGCTGTTGTCGTTGCGTCAGGCTGCTAGCCGCCGGCGTCGGCGCTGATCACCTCGCCGAACAGTTCCCAGCGCTCGCCCTTGAACTTCTCGAGGCGGAGCTGGCTGATTGGCGCAAAGTCGTTCGATCCGGTGTTGATCTGGATGCCCGGCAGCAGTGCCTCCGTGCGGAAGTTCTTCAGGCTGGCGGCCTGCTTCATGAGGTTCTCGCGCGTGAGATTATCGCCGCACTGCTTCAGCACCTGAACCAGCGTCTGCGCCACCGCGTAGCCGACGATGGTGCCCTTGTCGAGCTTGTCGCCGTCGGGGAAGTACTTGGTCATGAAGGCCAGAAACTCCTTCATGCCGGCATCGTTGCTCCATTCCGGATCCGACACGTCCTTCAGATAATCGGCCGAGATGATGTCCTGGCCGTTCTCGAAGCCAGCGGGCTTCATTACGCTGCCGACGGAGGCCGAGACGTTGTTGAGGAAGTGCAGCGGCTTCCAGCCGATCTCGGCGTTCTTCTTGATCGCTTGCGCGGCGAATTTCGGCGTGGTGATGTTCATGAAGACGTCGGCACCGGTCGACTTCATCTTGACGATGTGGCTGTCGATGGTCGGCTCGGAGGTCTCGTAGCTCTCCTCGATGACGATCATCGAGGCGGCTTTCGCCCCTAGGCCGTCCTTGAGGCCCTTCAGATAGTCCTTGCCGTAGTCGTCGTTCTGGTAGAGCACGGCGATCTTGGCATCCGGCTTGTTCTTGAGCAGCCACTTCGCGTAGATCTGCGTCTCGCTCTGGTAATTGGGCTGCCAGCCCATGGTCCAGGGGAAGTTCTGCGGATCGTTCCATTTGGTGGCGCCGGTGGCGACGAACAGCTGCGGTACCTTCTTCGAGTTCATGTATTTCTGGATCGCCGTGTTCGGCGGCGTGCCGAGCGAGTTGAAGATGAACAGCACCTCGTCGCTCTCGACCAGCTTACGCGCCTGCTCAACCGTCTTCGGCGGCGAATATGCGTCATCGTAGGAAACGAAATTGATCTTGCGGCCGTTGATGCCGCCCTCGTCGTTGATCTTCTTGAAATAGGCGGCTTCGGTCCGCCCGATGATGCCGTAGGCGGAGGCCGGTCCGCTATAGGGCATGATGTTGCCGATCTTGATCTCGGTGTCGGTCGCGCCGGTATCGTACTTTTTCTGGGCCGATGCAGTGGAGGCCGAGGCCGCAATGAGCGCGAGCGCCAGTGACGCGGCCGCAAGTTTGCCGGTGACAGCAGGCATTCCAATCTCCCTATTTTCTTGATGTGTGCGTCCTTCTTCTTGGCTTGATCGTTTTTGGTGACGCAGCCCGCAATTCAATACGATTTGCCCAAGAGCTTCAAGGAAAAGCCCCTGCGGCAAGGCCGCAGGGGCTTCGTCTTTAGTCGATCGGGGTACGCCTTTAGCGATTGGTTAAGGTCAGCCGCCGACGTCGCCGCTCAAGATGTCACCAAATCGCTCCCAATGCTCGCCCTTGAAGCGGATCAGTTGCAGCTGCGAGAGGGGCGCGAAATCGGTGGCCGAGGTGTTGACCTTGATGCCCGGCAACAGGCCGGCCGGCTCGTAGTCCTTGATATTGGCGGCCTGCTTCATGATGTTTTCGCGGGTCAGATTGTCGCCGCAGGATTTCAACACGTGCACCAGGCCTTGCGCGACGATGTAGCCGTACATCACCGAGGCGTCGGCGCGGTTGGCTTCCGGATAGTACTTATCCAGGAATTCGTTCCAGGCGATCATCGCCGGATCGCTCTTCCATTGTGCGTCGGTCGGGTCCTTGAAATATTGCGAGGAGATGATGTCCTGGGCGTTCTCGAAGCCGGCCGGCTTGATCACGCTGCCGATCGAACCCGATACGTTGTTGAGGAAGTGCAGCGGCTTCCAGCCGATCTCGGCATTCTTCTTGATTGCCTGTGCCGCGAATTTCGGCGTCGTGATGTTGAAAAACACGTCGGCGCCAGTCGCCTTCATCTTGACGATGTGGGAGTCGATGGTCGGCTCCGATACCTCGTAGCTTTCCTCCACCACGATCATCGAGGCCTTGGCGCCGAGCCCGTCCTTGAAGCCCTTCAGATAGTCCTTGCCGTAATCGTCGTTCTGGTAGAGCACGGCGATCTTGGCGTTCGGATGGTTCTTCAGGATGTACTTGGCGTAGATGATCGACTCGCTCTGGTAGTTGGGCTGCCAGCCCATGGTCCAGGGGAAGTCCTTCGGATCGTTCCATTTGGTGGCGCCAGTGGCGACGAACAGCTGCGGCACCTTCTTCTGGTTCATGTATTTCTGGATCGCGGTGTTCGGCGGTGTGCCGAGCGAGTTGAAGATCAGCAGCACCTCGTCGCTCTCGACGAGCTTGCGCGCCTGCTCCACCGTCTTCGGCGGCGAGTAGGCGTCGTCATAGGTGACGAAATTGATCTTGCGGCCGTTGATGCCGCCCTCGGCGTTGATCTTGCGGAAATAGGCCTCCTCGGTCTTGCCGATCACGCCGTAAGCGGAGGCTGGCCCGCTATAGGGCATGATGTTGCCGATCTTGATTTCGGTGTCGGATGCGCCGGTGTCGTATTTCTTCTGCGCCAGGGCTGTCGTGGACAGGGTGGCAGCCAGCACGAGGGCAGCCGAGAAGGCCCCCAATCGCACATGCATTGCAGGCATCTTGATCTCCCTAGGTAGGTTTGAATGTGCCGTGTTCTTGATCGGAAGCGATCGTTGCGCGTCGCTCTGGTAAGCATTCAATACCCTTCCCGGGCGGCCAGCAAGGAGAACGCCCCGCCGGAGCTGCCGCCGCGAGGCGATCTTTTTTGAGAGGACGTGGAATATTCCGGCGCTTGAGATGGGATGCGCTGTTAACCAGCTGCGCGGAAGTTGTCTTGTTAAATGTAGGCTATTTTGAATTGCGCGTTTGCGACGCTCAGTGTCCGATCTCGCTGGAGATGATGTCGCCGAACAGCTCCCACTTCTTGCCCTTGAAGCGCATCATCTGGAGCTGCTCGATCGGAGCGAAATTGTCCGGCGCGGTGTTGATCTTGATCCCGGGCAGCAGCGTATCGGGTTCGAAATCCTTCAGGCTCGCGGCCTGCTTCATGACGTTCTCGCGGGTGAGGTCGTCGCCGCACATTTGCAGCACCTTCACCATGGTCTGCGCGGCGGCATAGCCGAACACCACACCGGCATCGAGCTTGTTCGCCTTGGGCGCGTACTGGGCGAGGAAGTTATAAAACTTCTTCATGCCGTCATCGACGTTCCACTGCGGGTCGGAGCCGTCCTTGGTATAGCTCGCCGACAGGATGCCTTGCGAGATCTCGAGGCCCGCCGGCTCGATCACGCCGCCGACCGAAGCCGAGACGTTGGAGATGATGTGCATCGGATGCCAATTGATCTCCGCCGCCTTCTTAATGCCTTGCGCGGCAAATTTCGGGCTGGTGATGCTGATGAAGATGTCGGCGCCAGCCGCCTTCAGCTTTACGACGTGCTCGTCGATCGCCGGCTCGGAGGTATCGTAGGCTTCTTCCAGCACGATCATCGAGGCCCTGGACCCCAAGCCGTCCCTCAATCCGTTCAGATAGTCCTTGCCGAAATCGTCGTTCTGATAGAGCACGCCGATCTTTCCGTCCGGCTTCTCCTTCATGATGTATTTGGCGTAGATCCGCGCCTCGCTGACGTAGCTCGGCTGCCAGCCCATGGTCCAGGGATATTGCTTGGGATCGTTCCACTTGGAGGCGCCGCTCGCCACGAACAATTGCGGCACCTTCTTCTCGTTCATGTACTTGCGGATTGCGCTGTTGGTGGAGGTGCCGAGCGAGCCGAAGATCAGCAGCACCCCGTCGTTCTCGACCAGCTTGCGTGCCTGCTCCACCGTCTTCGGCGGCGAATAGGCGTCGTCATAGGAGATGAACTTGATCTTGCGGCCGTTGATGCCGCCCTCGGCATTGATCTTGTTGAAATAGGCCTCCTCGGTCTTGCCGATCGCGGCATAGGCGGAGGCGGGGCCGCTATAGGGCATGATGTTGCCGATCTTGATCTCGGTATCGGACGCGCCGATGTCGTATTTCTTTTGCGCCAGCGCCTCGCTGCTCATTGCAGTGCACAACGCGAGTGCGGCAAAAAAGGCCGCAACCTGAAAACGAACGGCAGTCATTGTTCTCCTACCCCGAGCTGGATCGGCGCCGCATTGAACAAGATTGGCGCTCGGCGTCAACAAAAAGCCCCCGCGGTCGCCCGCGGGGGCTTATCGACTTGAATTATTGCGTCAGCGTGTCATTCGGAGGCGACGTCGCCGCTGATGATCTCGCCGAAAAGTTCCCACTTCTCGCCCTTGAAGCGCTGCATCTGGAGCTGCGCAATCGGAGCAAAGTCGGTGGTGCTGGTGTTGATCTTGACGCCCGGCAGCAACGTGTCCGGAGCAAAGTCCTTCAACGACGCCGCCTGCTTCATAAGGTTGGCGCGGGTCAGATCGTCACCGCACAGTTCCAGGACCTTGGCCAGAGTCGACGCTGCGCCATAGCCGTAGACCATGGCGGTGTCGGTCTTGTCGGCACCCGGCATGTACTTGTCGACGAACTCGTTCCACTTCTTCATGCCGGGGTCGTTGTTCCACTGCGGATCCGTCGAGTCCTTGGCATAGGCAGCCGACAGCACGCCCTGAGCGTTCTCGAAGCCAGCCGGCTTCATCACGCTGCCGACCGAGATCGACACGTTGGTGAGGATCTGGAGCGGTTTCCAGCTGAGCTCGGCGGTCTTCTTGATGGTCTGGGCCGCGAACTTCGGCGTCGCATAGATCAGCAGCACGTCGGGATTGGCGGCCTTGATCTTGACGATATGGCCGTCGATCGACGGCTCGGACACCTCATAGCTCTCTTCCATGATGATCATGGACGAGGCCTTGGCACCGAGGCCGTCCTTGGTGCCCTTGAGGTAGTCTTTGCCGAAATCGTCATTCTGGTAGAGGATCGCGATCTTGGCGTCCGGCTTTTCCTTCATTAGCCATTTCGCATAGATCTGCGCTTCGCTCTGGTAGGAGGGCTGCCAGCCCATGGTCCAGGGGAAGTTCTTCGGGTCGTTCCACTTGGTGGCGCCGGTGGCGACGAAGAGCTGCGGGATCTTTTTGGCGTTCAGGTATTTCTGGATCGCGCTGTTCGACGGCGTACCGAGCGGGTTGAACACGGCCAGCACCTCGTCGCTCTCGACGAGCTTGCGGACCTGCTCGACCGCCTTCGGCGGCGAATAGGCATCGTCATAGGTGACGAAGTTGATCTTGCGGCCGTTGATGCCGCCCTTGTCGTTGATCATCTTGAAATAGGCTTCTTCGGTCTTGCCGATGATGCCATAGGCCGACGCCGGACCGCTGTACGGCATGATGTTGCCGATCTTGATCTCGGTATCGGACGCGCCGGCGTCGTATTTCTTTTGGGCGAGTGCAGCGCCGGAGGTGAGGGCAATGGCCGCCGTTGCCGTGACCAGCGCGGCGGCTCGCAGTGTTCTTCCAAAAAGCAATTCGGTCTCCTTCGTTAAACGACTGTCGTGATGAGAGGTATTCAGGTCTTTCTGAGCTTGCCGGAAAGTTGCTGGCCCAGGATCGCGAGCTGCCTTGCGCCATGCGGCACGAGGTAGATGACGAGGAACAGGAGCACGCCGAACACAGCGCCGGAGAGGCCTTTGGAGATGCCCTCCGCGATGTTCGGCACGAAGATGATGAAGGCCGCGCCGACGAAGGAGCCGGGCAGCCAGCCCACGCCGCCGACGACCATGCCGAGGAACAGCGAGATCGCGAGGTTGATCGTGAAGCTGTCCGGCGCCACAAACTGCACCGCGATCGCCCCCAAGGCGCCGGCGATGCCGGTGATGCCGGCGGACACGCCAAACGCCAGCGTCTTGTAGAGCGCGACGTTGACGCCCATCGAGGACGCCGCGATCTCGTTGTCGCGGATCGCCATGAAGGCGCGTCCCGAGCGGGAGCGCAGCAGGTTCACCGAGAAGACGTAGATCGCGAGCGTGACCGCAAGCGTGAAGTAATAGAGCCACATGTCCTGCGACATTGGCAGCCCGAACGGCGCGTCCGGCTTGGTGACGACGAGGCCCTGCACGCCGCCGGTCCAATGCTCGAGGAAGTTAAGCTTGAGCAGTTGCGGCATAGCTGTGGCGAGCGCGAAGGTCGCGAGCGCGAGGTAAACGCCGGAAAGCCGCAGCGCCGGCTGCCCGAACAGGAAGCCGAAGCCGAAGCAGACTACTCCGGCGATCGGCAGCGTGAGCGCGTAGTTGACGTTGAAGTACTCCATCAACACCGCGGTCGTATAGGCGCCGACGGCATAGAAGGCGCTCTGGCCGAGCGAGAACTGGCCGGAGCCGCCGGTCAGGATGTTCAGCGCCAGCACCGCAAGCCCGTAGATCAGCAGCATCGTCATCTGGAAGATGATGAAGTTCTTGACGAAGACGGGTGCGATTAGCAGCGCCGCGACCACCACCAGCGAGGTGGTCGTGCCCAGCGTCATGGCCCGCTTCGGAACGGCTTCGACCGTCTCGTGGCCTTCCGCGACGACTTCTTCTGCTGCGCTCATGATCAAACTCGCTTGACGATGTGCCGGCCGAACAGGCCAGCGGGTTTGACGACCAGGACGGAAATGATCAGCGCAAGCGCGATCGGAAGTTTTAGTTCATTGCCGACGCCGGGAATGTAGGTGCCGACGAGGTTTTCGAAGATCCCCATCAGGAAGCCGCCGACCACAGCGCCGAACGGGCTCGACAGACCGCCCAGTACCGCCGCAGCAAAGCCGTAAAGCAGGACGCCGACCATCATGTTGGGCTCCAGGAACACGACCGGCGCGATCAGCATGCCGGCAATCGCGCCGATGGCAGAAGCCATGCCCCAGCCGAGCGCGATCATCCAGCTCGTGTTGATGCCGACGAGCCGCGCCGATTCAGGTAGCGAGGCGGCCGCCCGCATTGCGAGCCCGATCCGCGTGTACTGAAAGAAGAAGTAGAGCGCGACCAGGAGCAGCAGGGTGACACCGATCATGCCGGCCTGGTGGGTCGAGATCAGCTGACTACCCAGGAACGGCGAGGAGCCGAACGGGGTCGGGTACTGCTTGATGGTAAAATCCCAGATCAGGCCGGCCGAGGAGTTGATGATGGCGAACAGCGCGATGAAGCCGGCGACATTGGTCAGGATCGGCGCCTTGGCGAGCGGCTTGAACAGGATGCGCTCGATGGCGATGCCGCCTGCGAACGCGAAAGCCAACGTAAGGACGAAAGCGACCCAATAGGGCACGCCCCATTGCATCAACTGCCAGGAGATGAAGGTCGAGAACATCGCCATCTCGCCTTGCGCGAAGTTGAGATGGTCGATCGCCTGGTAGATCATGACCACGGCGAGCGCCATGCAGGCATAGATCGCGCCGGTGGCAATCCCGGCCAGGACCTGGTTGGTGAACAGCTCCATTGTCCTGGCTCCCTAAAACTTGCCCGATGTGATGTGAACTGCGACGGCGTCGTAGGTCCACCTCTCCCTTAGGGAGAGGTCGCGCCGAAGGCGCGGGTGAGGGGTCTTGGTCTCACGGTGAAGCTGCGGCCCCTCACCCGATTTGCTGCGCAAATCGACCTCTCCCCTGCGGGGAGAGATATGCGGAGAGCGCGGATAATTCATTGCCATCATCCGCTCCCTCAGTAACCCAGATAGGATTTGCGGATTTCTTCGTTGTTCGCGATGTCCTTGGCTTTGCCCGACATCACGATGCGGCCGGTCTCGATCACATAGGCATGGTCGGCGAGTTCGAGCGCGAGCTGGGCGTTCTGCTCGACCACCAGGATCGTGACCTTGTCCTCGCGGTTGATCTTGCCGAGGATGCCGAAGAGGTCGCGGACCACCAGCGGCGCAAGGCCGAAGGAGGGCTCGTCGAGCAGCATCAGCCGTGGCCTCAGCATCAGCGCGCGGGCCACCGCGAGCATCTGCTGCTCGCCGCCGGACAGCGTGCCGGCCTGCTGGGTGTGCCGCTGCTTCAGCACAGGGAAATGCGCATACATGCGCTCGATGTCGGAGACGATGCCGGCACTGTCCTTGCGGGTAATGGCCCCGAGCTGGAGGTTCTCCTCCACCGTCATGTTGGTGAAGGTGCCGCGGCCCTGCGGCACATGGGCGATGCCGAACCGCACGATGTTCTCGGTCGAGCGGTTGTTCAGCGGCTTGCCGTCGAACTCGATGCCGCCGGTCGAGCGCACCATGTTGCAGATCGCGCGCAGCGTCGTGGTCTTACCGGCGCCGTTGGCACCCAGCAGCGTCGTCAGCGAGCCCTCGTTGAGCGAGAAGGACAGGCCATGGAGCGCCTGGACCTGGCCGTAATAGGCGCGCAGGTCCTTGACGTTGAGCAGCGTCGTCATTGGTCCTTGCTCCCGAGATAGGCCTTGATGACGTCCGGGTCCGCCTGCACCTGGGCAGGCGTGCCTTCCGCGAGCTTCTTGCCGAAATTGAGCGCGACAACGTGGTCGGCGATCGACATCACGAGGCCCATGTGGTGCTCGACCAGCAGCACGGTCATGTGGCGATCGTCGCGAATGCGGCGAATGAGATCGCCGAGCACATAGACCTCTTCGTGATTGAGGCCGCCAGCCGGCTCGTCGAGCAGCAGGATCTTCGGATCGGCCGCCAGCGCACGGGCCAGCTCGACGCGCTTCTGTGTGCCGAAAGGCAGGCCGGAGACGACAGTGTGGGCGACATTCTCGAGGTCGAGATAGGCAAGGATCTCGTGCACCTTCTTGTTGACGCTGGTTTCGCTGCGCCGGACCCAGGCCAATTTCAGGGAGTCGCTGACGATGTCGCTGGAGGTCTTCGAATGGGCGCCGACACGGACATTGTCCATCACCGACAAATTCGGAAACAGCGCCACGTTCTGGAAGGTGCGGCCGATGCCGATCTCGGCGATCCGGTGCGGCGGCCGCGACAGGATGCTCACGCCCTCCATCAGGATGTCGCCGGACGACGGCTGGTAGAGCCGCGACAGGCAGTTGAAGAGCGTGGTCTTGCCGGCGCCGTTGGGGCCGATCAATCCGAGGATCTGTCCCTTGTGCATGTCGAAGGACACGCCGTTGAGCGCGATGATGCCGCCGAACACGACGCTGACGTCGCGAACCGCGAGCAGGGGCGATGTCCCCCGCGCGAGCTGTGCCTGCGTCATCTCGTCTCGCCCACACTGAGCAGTGGGCGCAGGGGCGATGCGGACCGCTCCCGATGATGACAAAGGCTATCTGAATCCCTCGGCCACACGCGCAACTTTTCCTCCTGATTTCAGCTTTTTGCTGACGTCTTTTTTTGAATGCGGCATCAGACCCCCGAGTGCCGCTTCGATGTTCCTTACCATCGCAAGCAGACGCGGTCCAATGTCGTTGATCAAACGCTCTTCCGTGAAGCGGAATGCGGGCGCGCCGCAATTGAATGCGTAGGGTCCGGTTCCGTCGTTGAGCTTGAGCGCGACACCGGCGGCGCCGATGTCGTCGTGCCAGTCGCCGACGGAAATCGCAAAGCCGTATTTCGCCACGGTCTCGCCGGAGCGTTCCAATCCATCGCGCATCTTTGGCCAGCGGCTGCCGTAATGCTCGCGTAAGAGACGCGAGAGCTCTGCGCGATCGTCGGCGTCGAGCGCCCAGAAATAGGCGCGACCCATCGCACTGGTTGCAATCGGCACGCGCGAGCCGACGTCAAGTTGAACGCCGACCGTCTCGCTGCCGCGGCTCTGCCCGAAATAGATCATGCTGTGACGGTCGCGGCCGCCGACGGCAACCGCCCCGCCGGTCGCGCGCATCACTTCCTCGCGGAACGGCTCGGACAAATGCCGAACGCCGAGATTGGCGAGCGCGGCGTAACCAAGCGACATCGCCGCGGGTGCGAGCTGGTACTTCTCGAAACGGGGAACCGGCGTCAGATAACCGAGCTTCGTCAGCGTATAAGTCAGCCGCGACACGGTCGGCTTGGGCAGATTTGTCCGCGCCGCGATCTCCTGATTGCCGAGAAGGCCGTCATTGGGTTGGAATGCGCGCAATACGTCCAGTCCGCGGGAAAGCGCGACGACGAAATTCCGATCAGTCGCGGTCTTCTTTCCTGTACGCTTCATCCCTGATCTGCTTCTTGCGCGGAGTCGTTGACAACGTCCGTGCTTCAAAATAACCCTGCCGTCAAGATGCGGAATTAAATTCCGCACCGCGAAATCGAACAAAATTAAATCCTCACCAAGGAGGGACACCGTGAGCGAAGTGGTCAAGCTTGAGCGTCATGATGAAGTCGGGATCGTTACGGTCGACAGCCCTCCGGTCAATGCGCTGAGTGCCGCGGTCCGCGGCGGCATCTTGGAGTGCGTCAAGGCCGCGGTCGCCGATCCCGCGATCAAGGGCATCGTTCTGACCTGCGCCGGCCGCACCTTCATTGCGGGCGCCGACATCACCGAATTCGGCAAGCCGCCGAAGCCGCCCGCGCTGAACGACGTGCTGTCCGAGATCGAGAATTCGCCGAAGCCGGTGGTCGCCGCGATCCACGGCACCGCGCTCGGCGGCGGCCTCGAGGTCGCGCTCGCCTGTCATTACCGCGTTGCGGTGAAAGAGGCCAAGCTCGGCCTGCCCGAGGTGAAGCTTGGCCTGTTGCCGGGCGCCGGCGGCACCCAGCGCCTGCCGCGCGCGGTAGGACCGGAACTCGCGGTCAAGATGATCGTCGGCGGTGATCCCATTGGTGCTGCGGAAGCGCTCAAGAACGGACTGATCGAGGAGATCATCGAAGGGCCGGCCTCGGGCGGCGAGGCCTTCGTGCGCAAGCTGCTGGCCGAGAAGCGCCCGCTGCGCCGCCTGCGCGACGACGATTCCAAGCTCGCGGCGGCCAAGGCCGACCGTTCGATCTTCACCAATGCCGTTGCGGCCATGACCAAGAAGTCGCGCGGCCTGGAGGCTCCGTTCGCGGCGGCCGACGCCGTCGGCTACGCCATTGACCTACCGTTCGACGAAGGTCTGAAGAAGGAGCGCGAGGGCTTCCTCAAGCTCGTCGCCAGCGACCAGTCCAAGGCGCAGCGCTATGCCTTCTTCGCCGAGCGCGAGGCTGCCAAGATCGCGGGTGTCCCCGACGGGACCAAGTCGCGCTCGGTCAACCGTGTTGCCATTCTCGGCGCCGGCACCATGGGCGGCGGCATTGCTATGTCGTTTGCCAATGCCGGCATCCCCGTCACCCTGATCGAGACTGGCGAGGAGCAGCTCAAGCGTGGCATGGGCGTCATGCAGAAGAACTGGGAAGCGACCGCGGCGCGCGGCGGCATCCCGGCCGATGCACCCGCCAAGCGCATGGCTTTGATCAACGGCGTCGTCGGCATCGAGAATGTCGGCGATGCCGACCTCATCATCGAGGCCGTGTTCGAGACCATGGCGGTGAAGAAGGAAGTGTTCGGCAAGCTTGACCAGTACGCCAAGCCGGGCGCGGTGCTCGCCTCCAACACCTCGTATCTCAACATCGACGAGATCGCCAAGTCGACCAAGCGTCCGCAGGATGTTTTGGGCATGCACTTCTTCTCGCCGGCCAACGTCATGAAGCTCTGCGAGATCGTGCGTGCCGACAAGACCGCGCCGGACGCGCTGGTGACGGCCGTCACCATCGCGCGCAAGATCGCCAAGGTGCCGGCCGTGGTCGGCGTCTGCGACGGTTTTGTGGGTAACCGCATGCTCGCCCAGCGCGGCAAGCAGTCCGAGAAGCTGCTGTTTGAAGGCGCGCTGCCGCAGCAGGTCGACGCCGTCGTGACCAAGTTCGGCATGCCGATGGGGCCGTTCGCGATGGGCGACCTCGCCGGCCTCGACATCGGCTGGCGCTCGCGGAAAGATCGCGGCATCAAGTCGGAGATCGCGGACGCGCTGTGCGAAGCCGGCCGCTTCGGCCAGAAGACCGGCAAGGGCTACTACAAATACGAGGCAGGCTCGCGCGCGCCGCTGCCGGATCCCGAGGTCGAGAAGCTGATCGACGAGACGCTTGCCCGGCTCGGTCGCAAGAAGCGCGCCGTCAGCGACGAGGAGATCCTTGAGCGCATGATGTATCCGATGATCAACGAGGGCGCGAAGATCCTCGAGGAGGGCATCGCGGCGCGTCCCTCCGACATCGACGTGGTTTGGCTCTACGGCTATGGCTGGCCGATCTACCGCGGCGGCCCGATGTTCTGGGCCGACAGCGTCGGCCTCAAGCACATCGCCGATCGTCTGGCCTTCTACGCCAAGGAGACCAACGACCCCAGCCTCGAGCCCGCACCGCTGCTGAAGAAGCTCGCCGCGGAGGGCAAGACGTTCGCGTCACTGGCGGCGGCGTCGAAAGCGGCGTGATGGAGGCTTGCACTCTCGGCGTCATTCTCCGTTGCGCAATTGCGCAACCTAGATGGCCCGCAGGGCCAGGCCCGGAATCCATCTCGCCGCTGAGTGCGCTGCCAAATGGATTCCGGGCTCGCCCTTCAGGCGTCCCGGAATGACGGTTCATGTGGTTTCAAGGAAGCAATGACCCATCCCGGCGAACAGTTTTATCCCGATGGCGTGCGGTGGGACGACACCATCGTCCAGGGCACGCTTCCGGACTTGCTCGCAAAGGCCGCCGCTGACTACGGTCCGCGCACCGCGTTGGAGTTCCGAGACCGTCCGATCAGTTACACCGAGCTCGCCGCGATGGCCGAGCGCGCTGCCGCGGCGTTCCTGCGCGCCGGCTGTGGCAAGAACTCTTCCGTCGCGCTGTTCCTCGGCAACACGCCCGATCATCCCATCAATTTCTTCGGCGCGCTCAAGGCCGGCGCCCGCGTCGCGCATCTGTCCCCGCTCGACGGCGAGATCGCGCTGACGCACAAGGTGTCAGACTCAGGCTCGCGCCTGCTGGTCACCTCCAACCTCGCAGCGCTGCTGCCGACGGCGCTGAAATTTTTGGAGAAGGGGTTGATCGATCGCCTGGTCGTCTGCGAGGACGATGATTGGGGCAAGGTCGGTACGCCGCAGGCCGCGATCTCCAGGGATCCCCGCATCGTCACGTTCAAAGCCTTCGTCGAGGGCGCGGCCGCACCGGCAGAGTGGCCATCCGTCACGGCCGACGACGTCGCGCTGCTGCAATATACCGGCGGCACCACCGGGCTGCCCAAGGGCGCGATGCTGACCCACGGCAATCTCACCTCCGCGGTGTCGATCTACGACGTCTGGGGCAAGCCGGCGCGCGCCGCGCGCGGCGATGTCGTCGAGCGCGTGATCTGCGTGCTGCCGCTGTTCCACATCTATGCGCTCACCGTCGTGCTCTTGTCCTCGCTCCGCCGCGGCAATCTGATCTCGCTGCATCAGCGCTTCGACGTCGAAGCCGTGATGCGCGACATCGAGGTCAAGCGCGCGACATATTTTCCGGGTGTGCCGACGATGTGGATTGCGATCGCCGCGCTGCCCGATCTCGACAAGCGCGACTTCTCCTCGCTCGTCACCATCGGCTCCGGCGGTGCGCCGTTGCCGGTGGAGATCGCGAATTTCTTCGAGCGCAAGGTCGGCAAGAAGCTGCGCAGCGGCTGGGGCATGACCGAGACCTGCTCGCCCGGCACCGGCCATCCGCCCACGGGCCCGGACAAGCCCGGCTCGATTGGCCTGATGCTGCCCGGTATCGAGCTCGACGTCGTCGCGCTGGACGATCCGAGACGCGTGCTGCCGCCGGGCGACGTCGGCGAGATCCGCATCAAGGGCCCGAACGTCACCAAGGGCTACTGGAACAAGCCGGAGGGATCGACTGATGCCTTCGTCGACGGCCGCTTCCTCACCGGCGACATCGGCTACATGGATGCCGACGGCTATTTCTTCCTGGTCGATCGCAAGAAGGACATGATCATCTCCGGCGGCTTCAACGTCTATCCGCAGATGATCGAGCAGGCGATCTACACCATTCCGGGCGTGCACGAGGTGATCGTGCTCGGCATCCCCGACCAGTATCGCGGTGAGGCCGCAAAAGCCTTCATCAAGCTGAGGCCCGACGCAAAACCGTTCTCGCTCGACGAGCTCCGCACCCAGCTCACCGGGAAGCTCGGCAAGCATGAACTGCCGGCCGCGGTCGCATTCGTCGACGATCTGCCGCGCACGCCGGTCGGAAAGCTGTCGCGCCACGAATTGCGCCAGCAGCAGAAATCGTCACAATCCACCAAAACCGCATCAGGAGGTCGCTCTTGACCGACGCCGTCATCGTTTCCACCGCCCGCACTCCGATCGGCAAGGCCTATCGCGGCGCGCTCAACGCCACCGAGGGCGCAACCCTGCTCGGCCACGCGATTCGAGAGGCCGTCGCCCGCGCCAAGGTCGACCCCAAGGAGATCGAGGACGTTGTGATGGGCGCAGCCCTTCAGCAGGGCGCGACCGGCGGCAACATCGCGCGCAAGGCGCTGCTGCGCGCCGGCCTGCCCGTCACCGTCGCCGGCACCACCATCGACCGGCAATGTGCCTCGGGCCTGCAGGCGATCGCGCTCGCCGCACGCTCGGTGATCTTCGATGGCGTCGAGATCGCGGTCGGCGGCGGCGGCGAGTCGATCAGCCTCGTGCAGAACGACAAGATGAACGGCTTCCACGCGCAAGATCCGGCGCTGCTCAAGATCAAGGGCGAGGTCTACATGCCCATGATCGACACCGCCGAGGTCGTCGCCAAGCGCTACGGCATCTCGCGCGAGAAGCAGGACGAGTATTCGCTGGAGAGCCAGCGCCGCACTGCCGCAGCCCAACAGGGTGGCAAATTCAAGGACGAGCTCGCGCCGATCACCACGCAGATGGCGGTGATCGACAAGGCCACCGGTGCCGTGTCGATGAAAGAGGTCACGCTGTCGCAAGACGAGGGTCCGCGCCCCGAGACCACGGCCGAAGGCCTTGCCGGCCTCAAGGCCGTGCGCGGCGAAGGTTTCACCATCACCGCCGGCAATGCCAGCCAGCTCTCCGACGGCGCCAGCGCCTCCGTCATCATGAGCGACAAGGAAGCCGCCAAGCGCGGCCTTGCGCCGCTCGGCATCTTCCGCGGCTTCGTCTCCGCCGGCTGCGAGCCGGACGAGATGGGCATCGGCCCGGTCTTCGCCGTGCCGCGCCTACTCAAGCGTCACGGCCTCACCGTTGACGACATCGGCCTCTGGGAACTCAATGAGGCCTTCGCCGTGCAGGTGCTGTATTGCCGCGACAAGCTCGGCATCGACCCCGACAAGATCAACGTCGATGGCGGCGCGATCGCGGTTGGCCATCCCTACGGCATGTCGGGCGCGCGCCTCACCGGCCATGCCCTGATCGAAGGCCGCCGCCGCAAGGCCAAATATGTGGTCGTCACCATGTGCGTCGGTGGCGGCATGGGCGCTGCCGGGCTGTTCGAGGTGCTGCAGTAGCTGCCGTCACGACAACATAAAATCGCTCACAGGAGGATCCGATGGATCTCGCATTCACGAAAGAAGAGCAGGCGTTTCGCGAGGAAGTGCGGCAGTTCTTCCGCGACAACGTGCCGCCGGATACGCGGCGCAAGCTGGTCGAGGGCCGTCACCTCAGCAAGGACGAGATGGTGACGTGGTGGCGCATCCTCAACAAGAAGGGTTGGGGCGTCAGCCACTGGCCCAAGCAATATGGCGGCACCGGCTGGACCAGCGTGCAGCACTACATCTTCAACGAGGAGCTGCAGTCCTATCCGGCGCCGCAGCCGCTCGCCTTCGGCGTCAGCATGGTCGGCCCGGTCATCTACACCTTCGGCAACGAGGAGCAGAAGAAGAAGTACCTGCCACGCATCGCCAATGTCGACGATTGGTGGTGCCAGGGCTTCTCCGAGCCCGGCTCCGGCTCCGACCTCGCCTCGCTCAAGACCAAGGCCGAGCGCAAGGGCGACAAATGGATCATCAACGGCCAGAAGACCTGGACCACGCTGGCCCAGCACGCCGACATGATCTTCTGCCTCTGCCGCACCGACAACAACGCCAAGAAGCAGATGGGCATCTCCTTCATCGTGTTCTCGATGAAGTCGAAAGGCGTCACCGTGCGCCCGATCCAGACCATCGACGGCGGCCATGAGGTCAACGAGGTGTTCTTCGACGACGTCGAGGTGCCCATCGAGAATTTGATCGGCGAGGAGAACAAGGGCTGGGATTACGCAAAATTCCTGCTCGGCAATGAGCGCACCGGCATCGCCCGCGTCGGCGTCTCCAAGGAACGCATCCGCCGCATCAGGGATCTCGCCTCCAAGGTGGAATCCGCTGGGAAGCCGATCATCCAGGACCCCGCCTTCCGCGAGAAGCTCGCCGCCTGCGAGATCGAGCTGAAGGCGCTCGAGCTGACCCAGCTCCGTGTCGTCGCCGACGAGGGCAAGCATGGCAAGGGCAAGCCCAATCCGGCTTCGTCCGTGCTGAAGATCAAGGGCTCCGAGATCCAGCAGACCACCACCGAGCTCTTGATGGAAGTGATCGGCCCGTTCGCCGCGCCCTACGACGTGCACGGCGACGACGGCTCGAACGAAGCCATGGACTGGACCGCCCAGATCGCGCCGAGCTACTTCAACAACCGCAAGGTCTCGATCTACGGCGGCTCCAACGAGATCCAGCGCAACATCATCGCCAAGGCGGTGCTGGGGCTGTGATCTCCCTTCTCCCTCGCCCCGCTCTTGCGGGGAGAGGGTCGGGGTGAGTGCCTCTCTCCGAGCTTGAGATCGTCGAGAGAGCGGTACCCCCTCACCCGGATCGCACCGGACGATGCTTCGCATCGCCGAGGCGATCCGACCTCTCCCCCGCAGGCGGGGAGAGGTGAAGAAGGGCCCCACGCAACGCACACACTCGTTACTTGAGGAAACAGAAATGGATTTTGATCTGTCCGAGGAGCAGCGGCTTCTCAAGGAAAGCATCGACGGCCTCTTGACCGATTCCTACGATTTCGAGAGCCGCAAGAAGTACATGAAGGAGAAGGGCGGCTGGAGCAAAGCCGTCTGGCTCAAGCTCGCCGAGCAGGGTCTGCTCGGCCTGCCCTTCAGCGAGGCCGATGGCGGCTTCGGCGGCGGCGGCGTCGAGACCATGATCGTGATGGAGGCGCTCGGCAAGGCGCTGGTGCTCGAGCCTTATCTGGCAACGGTGGTGATCGGCGGCGGCTTCCTGCGCCACGCCGCCACCGACGCGCAGAAGGCAGCGCACGTACCTTCGCTTATCGACGGCAGCAAGACGCTGGCGTTTGCCCAGCTTGAGAAGAACTCGCGCTACGATCTGTTCGACGTCTCGACGACCGCGAAGAAGAAGGGCGACGCTTACGTGATCGACGGCGAGAAGTTCGTCGTGCTCAACGGCGAGAATGCCGATACCCTGATCGTCACCGCGCGCACCAAGGGCGAGCGCCGCGATCATGGCGGCATCGGCGTGTTCCTGGTCCCCGCCAATGCAAAGGGCGTAGCTAAGAAGGGCTACCCGACCCAGGACGGCCTGCATGCTGCCGACATCACGTTCACCGGCGTCGAGGTCGGCCCCGAGGCCGTGCTCGGCAATCCCGAGGATTCGCTCGCACTGATCGAGCGCGTCGTCGATGAGGCCCGTGTCGCGCTCTGCGCCGAGGCGGTCGGGCTGATGGACGAATCGCTCAAGACCACCGTCGAGTACATCAAGACGCGAAAACAGTTCGGCGTCGCGATCGGCTCGTTCCAATCGCTGCAGCACCGCGCCTCCGACATGTTCGTCGCCGCCGAACAGGCGCGCTCGATGTCGATGTTCGCGACCATGGCGAACGATTTCGAGAACGCTAGGGAGCGCAGCAATGCGATCGCCGCCGCCAAGGTGCAGATCGGCAAGTCGCTGAAATTCGTCGGCCAGCAGTCGATCCAGCTCCATGGCGGCATCGGCATGACCATGGAGGCGAAGATCGGCCACTACTTCAAGCGCCTCACCATGATCGAGAACAGCTTTGGCGACACCGACTACCACCAGCGCCGCGTCGCCGACGCGGGCGGGTTGATCTGACTGATTTAGACCACACGAAGACTGTCATGCCCCGGCTCGACCGGGGCATCCAGTACTCCGCGGCGGCAATTCGTTTACGCAACTTCAGCCGCAGAGTACTGGATCGCCCGATCAAGTGTTC
The DNA here is from genome assembly GCF_004114935.1 of Bradyrhizobium zhanjiangense. Lineage (NCBI taxonomy): Bacteria > Pseudomonadati > Pseudomonadota > Alphaproteobacteria > Hyphomicrobiales > Nitrobacteraceae > Bradyrhizobium > Bradyrhizobium zhanjiangense. The sequence continues at coordinate 8,865,837 of NZ_CP022221.1, read as the reverse complement.
AGCCCGGGGACATGACCGACGGGTGTTCGGGGACATAGCCGACACATCATAGTGCAGGGATTTGGCGGTAAAGGAGGCCAAGTCCATGCCCTGGCGAGAGGTGTCGGTGATGGATCAGCGGCGGGAGTTCGTGCGGCTGGCGATGCAGGAGGGAGCGAACCGGCGGGAGCTCTGCCGGCGGTTCAATATCCATCCCGACACGGGCTACAAGTGGCTTGCACGATGGCAAGCGGATCAGAATGTCAACGACCGCTCGCGCCGACCGCATGCGAGCCCGGGACAGACCGATTGCGAGCTCGAGGCACGTATTCTCGCGGTGCGCGATGCCCATCCGGCATGGGGAGCTCGCAAGATAGCTCACTGCCTGGAGCGCAATGGTTTGCGTTCGCCAGCAGTCTCAACAGTTCATCAGATCTTGCGTCGGTCTGGCCGCATCAAGCCTCCGATCGGCGGCCCGATGGCAAGCCAGCGTTTCGAGATGCCGGCCCCCAATCTGTTGTGGCAGATGGACTTCAAAGGCTGGGTTCGGCTCGGCAATGATACCCAGTGCCATCCTCTGACGGTGGTGGATGACCACTCCCGCTATGATCTGTGTCTGCAGGCCTGTGCCGATCAACGCACAGATACCGTGCGCAGCCGCCTGGAGAAGACCTTTCGCCACTACGGGCTCCCGGAGGCCTTCTTCGTCGACAATGGTTCGCCCTGGGGTGATCCTTCCGGCGAGCGATGGACACGGTTCTCGGTGTGGCTGCTCAAGCTTGGCGTCGCCGTCATCCGCAGCCGCCCATATCACCCGCAAAGCCGCGGCAAGAATGAACGATTCCACCGCACCCTCGCGGCTGAGGTGTTCGCACTGCGACAGTTCCGCGATCTCGCAGAGACGCAGCGTGCCTTCGACGCCTGGCGGGAAGTCTACAACTTCGAACGGCCACACGAGGCGCTCGGACAACAGGTCCCGGCCAGTCGATATCGGCCCAGCCAGCGACCAATGCCCGATCGCTTGCCACAGGTCGAATACGACAGCCATGAGATCGTGCGCCGCGTCTCCACGACCAAGGCCTATGTCAGCTTCAAGGGACGTCTGTGGAAAGTGCCACAGGCCTTCCGTGGCGAGCGCCTCGCCATCCGCCCCTCGGCAAACGATGCGCAATACGGGATCTTCTTTGCCGCCCACCAAATCGCTATCATCGACTTGGCGAGCGGAGAAAGTGTCGGCTATGTCCCCGAACACCCGTCGGTCATGTCCCCGGGCTGAACATCAAGTCGGGCGATGACACCGAGTGTGCGGCCATAGCGGAGCCCAACAATGAAAAACACCCCGTTCGATCTCACCGGCAAGGTCGCCGTGGTCACCGGCTCCAGCCGCGGCATCGGCCGCTCCTCAGCTGAACTCCTGGCAAAGCTCGGGGCAAAAGTCGTGGTGTCCTCGCGCAAGGCCGACGCCTGCAAGGAGGTCGCCGACGGCATCATTGCGGCCGGCGGCGATGCCATCGTCATTCCCTGCAACATCGCACGCAAGACCGAGGTCGAGGCGTTGATCGCGGGTGCGACCAAGCATTACGGCAAGATCGACATCCTCGTCTGCAACGCCGCGGTGAACCCGTATTACGGCCCGTTGCTTGACATCACGGACGAAGCCTTCGACAAGATCATGGGCAGCAACGTCAAGAGCAACATCTGGCTCTCCGCGCTTGCGATCCCGCAAATGGCCGAGCGTGGAGGCGGCTCCGTCATCATCATCTCCTCGATCGGCGGCTTGCGCGGCTCCACCGTGATCGGCGCCTACGGCATCTCGAAAGCTGCCGACTTCGCGCTGTGCCGCTCGCTTGCCGGCGAATGGGGCCCGAAAGGCGTCCGTGTCAACTGCATCGCCCCAGGCCTCGTCAAGACCGATTTCGCCCGCGCGCTGTGGGAAGACGAAGCCATGCTCAAGCGCCGCACCGCCACCACGCCGCTCCGCCGCATCGGCGAACCCGACGAAATCGCCGGTGCCGTCGCCTACCTCGCCTCGGACGCATCGAGCTTCATGACCGGCCAGACCATCGTCATCGACGGCGGCGTGACCACGGCGGCGGTGTAGGGTTCTCACGACTTACAATTGCATCGACGCTGCGCTTCCCTTACCCTCCCCTGGAGGGGGAGGGTCGTTCGCGCGAAGCGCGAGCGGGGTGGGGTGAAGCCACGCAAATGGTCTCAACATCGATCCGACGCGCCGCCGCGAAGAAGCTCCGGGCTAACACGACACCGCATGAACGGATCTTGTGGCGTGCCCTCAAAGAACTTCCGATGGACGGCTCGCACTTCCGCCGGCAGGCGCCGATCGGTCCCTACGTCGTCGACTTCTTCTGTCCGGCCAAGCGCCTCATCATCGAGCTCGACGGCGGACACCACAACGAAGATGATACGGCAGCACGTGACCTCGATCGCCAACGCTGGCTCGAGAACGAAGGTTACCGCGTCATCCGATTCTGGAATTCAAGATTACTGCCGACCTGACCGCCGTGCTCGAACGGATCTATGTAGAGCTGTATCGATCGCGCGAGGCGGAAACGACACCCTTCAAGCACCGTCGAACCTGAAGCTTCAAGGGGGCGCTTCTCTTACCCTCCCCTGGAGGGGGAGGGTCGCTGCGCATGTAATGCGCAGCGGGGTGGGGTGACAGACCATCCGCGAATGCGGTGCTTCTGAACGCGTGTCAAAGATCCTTCTGAAACGAATGTGAGACCGCCTTTGTGGCTTCACCCCACCCCGCCCGCGCTGCGCGCGGTCGACCCTCCCCCTCCAGGGGAGGGTAAGGAGAGCCGCCTTGACCTTGCCGCCCTAATCCGCTCCCTTTGGCGCGACACAATGATCCCCTCCGGGATAACGCCAGGGTAAGCCGCCATGTCTTTCGTCCTCGCCATCGACCAGGGCACCACCTCTTCGCGCGCGATCGTGTTTCGCGGCGACATTTCCATCGCGGCGAAAGCGCAGCAAGAGTTTCCGCAGCATTTTCCGGCCTCGGGCTGGGTCGAGCACGAGCCCGAGGACATCTGGACCTCGACCGTGATGGTGTGCCGCGAGGCGATCGAGCAGGCCGGCATCACCGCAAAGGACATCGCTGCGATCGGCATCACCAATCAGCGCGAGACCACCGTGGTGTGGGACCGCGCCACCGGGCAGGCCGTGCACCGCGCCATCGTCTGGCAGGATCGCCGCACCGCCGACATCTGTGCCAAATTGAAAGCCGATGGCCGCGAGCCCGTGATCTCGCAGAAGACCGGCCTGATCATCGATCCCTATTTTTCCGGCACCAAGGTGGCCTGGATCCTCGACCACGTCCCCGGCGCGCGGGCGCGCGCTGCCCGCGGCGAATTGATGTTCGGTACCGTCGATTGCTATCTGCTCTGGCGCCTCACCGGCGGCAAGGTGCACGTCACCGACGCCACCAACGCCTCGCGCACGCTGCTGTTCAACATCCACACCGGCCAGTGGGACGACGAGCTGCTGGAGATCATCGGCGTGCCGCGCTCGATGCTGCCGGAGGTGAAGGATTCTTCCGCGCGCTTCGGCGAGAGCACGCCGGACCTGTTCGGCGGTGCCATCGCAATCTCCGGCATCGCCGGCGACCAGCAGGCCGCGACCATCGGCCAGGCCTGCTTCCGCCCGGGCATGATGAAGTCGACCTACGGCACCGGCTGCTTCGCGCTGCTCAACACCGGCACCACGCCTGTGGTGTCGAAGAACAAGCTGCTCACCACCGTCGCCTATCAGCTCGGAGGAAAACGCACCTACGCGCTGGAAGGCTCGATCTTCGTCGCAGGCTCAGCGGTGCAGTGGCTGCGCGATGGCCTCGGCATCATCAAGCATGCCGCCGAGACCGGACCTCTTGCCGATCAGTCGGACTCGATGCAGAGCGTCTATCTCGTCCCCGCCTTCGTCGGCATGGGCGCGCCCTATTGGAATCCGCGCGTGCGCGGCGCGCTGTTCGGCCTCACCCGCAACACCGGCCCCGCCGAGCTCGCCCACGCCGCGCTGGAAAGCGTCTGCTACCAGACTTTCGACCTCTGGGCGGCGATGCGCGCGGACTGGCCGAGCTCGGAAACCGCCAGCGTCGTGCTCCGCGTCGACGGCGGCATGACAGCGTCGGATTGGACCATGCAGCGCCTCGCCGATCTGCTCGACGCGCCGGTCGATCGCCCTGTGATCCAGGAGACCACGGCGCTGGGTGCTGCCTATCTCGCCGGCCTCCAGGCGAGCGTCTATCCCGAGCCGACAAAGTTCGCCGACAATTGGCGCCTCGAGCACCGCTTCAAGCCGAACATGAGCGAGGCGACGCGGGAGCGGAAGCTCGCGGGATGGGCAAGGGCGGTCAAGGGCGTGCTGGCGAGCGACGAGGGGGAAGGGTAGGCACGTCCCCCTACTCGCATGGAGCGGAGCGCAATCGATTGCCTCCACACAGTCATTGCGAGGAGCCCTTGCGACGAAGCAATCCAGACTGTCTCCGCGGAAAGATACTGGATTGCTTCGCTGCGCTCGCAATGACGGAGTGTGAGCGCCGCCGTCCGCTTTTGCAATTGGCAGATCAATGCGCGCGGCCCGATGATGTCACCCTGAAGCTAGCCGTCGAAACTCACCGCCGTGGTGTTGGCGCCGCAGACCAGGACCGCGACGCGCTCACCGGGCGAGGGACGGTAGCGACCGGAGAGCAGCGCGGCAAAGGCGGCTGCGCCGCCGGGTTCGGCCACCAGGCGCAGGTGCGACCACAGGGCGGCCTGTGCTTGCCGGATCGCATCATCGCTGACCAGGATGACGCGCTCGACATGAGCGCGCGCGATCGGAAACATCAATTCGCCGACGCGTCGCGGCGCAAGGCTATCAGCAGCGAGACCGCCCGCCGGTGCATCGACCGGGGCTCCCGCTTCGAAGGCGGCGTGCAGGGTCGGCGATTGCTCCGGCTCGACCGCGACGATGCGCGTCCTGCCGGCATACCACGCCGCAATGCCGCCGATCAGCCCGCCGCCACCGACCGCTACCAGCGGCGTGTCGATGCCGGGAGCATCCTGCTCCAGCTCCAGGCCGACGCTGCCCTGGCCGAGCAGGGTCTCGGCCTGGTCGTAGGCGTGGACGGCCAGCGCGCCGGTCTGCGCGACATGGGCTTCGCTTGCGGCGAGCGCATCGGCATAGCGGCTGCCTGCGATCACGAGCTTGGCGCCATAGCCCCTGATCCGCTCGGCCTTGGCCGGCGAGGTGATGTCGGGCACGAAGATCGTGGCGGGAATGCCGAGCCGCTGCGCCGCATAGGCCACCGCCGCACCGTGATTGCCGCCGGATGCGGCGACGACGCCCGTCTCGGGCACCTGCCGCAGCAGCAGGTTGGCGAAGGCGCCCCGCGCCTTGAACGATCCGGAATGCTGCAGCATCTCCAGCTTGAACGTGACTGGTAAGGCCGCCAGGCCGAAATCCGCAAGATCCGCCTGAACGAGTGGCGTGCGCCTGATATGCGGGCGGATCACGGCCTCGGTCGCCGCAATTCGCTCCCGTGTGATGTTCGTTGTCGCTGTCATGATGCTGTCCTTGATAGCGCATCGGAGGGTTGACATCAATTAGGTAATTAGCAAAATGGCTAAATGAAATTTGCCGTCGCCTTGCGCGCGCTCGCCAACGAGCGCCGCCTGCAAATCCTGGACTGGCTGCGCGATCCCAGGAAGCATTTTCGCGAGCAGGCCGATGGCGACCTGGTCGAGGACGGCGTCTGCGGATTGCTGATCGCCGAGAAGCTCGGCGTCAGCGCGCCGACGGTGAGCGAGCACATGCGGGTGCTGACGGCCGCAAAGCTGGTGCGCGCCAAGCGCGTCAAGCAGTGGACGATGTACAAGCGCAACGAGGCCGCGATCGCCGCCATCAAGCGCTCGATCCAGGACGGCCTTTGAGCGCGCGGCGCGTGCCTTTGCGAATGGTGCTGCCGCGGGTGCTATTGCAGCCGGCGCAATGCTCCATTTCCAAGATCTTCCTTGCGCGGCAGCGGTCTTGTCGTCGACACTGATCGGCCCTGCCGTGTCCAACCACTGGGAAGAGCAAGCCCCATGTTCCTGATCGGCCAATATGATTCCCCCTTCGTCCGCCGCGCCGCCATCGCGCTGAAGCTCTATGGCCTCGCCTTCGAGCACAAGCCGTGGTCGACCTTCGGCGATGCCGACAGAATCGCGCCGTACAATCCGCTGCGCCGCGTGCCCACCCTGGTGCTCGATGACGGCGAGGCGCTGATCGAGAGCACGATCATCCTCGATTATCTCGACGAGCTCGTTGGTCCCGACAAGGCGATGCTGCCGCGCAGCGGCGCCGAGCGGCGCAAGCATTTGCGCATCTGCGCGCTCGCCTCCGGCCTCGGCGACAAGGCGGTGAGCCTGCTCTATGAGCGCGTGCTGCGGAAGGAGCAGCTCGCGCTGTGGGTCGAGCGCTGCCAGGCGCAGATCGCGGATGTGCTCGCCTTGCTGGAGGCCGAGCGCGCCAAGGTGACGACGCCGTACTGGCTCGGGACGCGCATCGGCCACGCCGATATCGCAGTGGCCTGCGTCGTCCGCTTCACCCGCGAGGCGCACCCGCAGCTGTTCGATGCTTCGCGCTATCCGGCGCTCGCGGCGCATAGCGAGCGTTGCGAGGCCTTGGCGCCGTTCAAGGAGATCGTGCAGCCGCTGGCCCCGCCGAAGGGGTGAGTTTCTTACCCTCCCCTGGAGGAGGAGGGTCGATCGCGCGCAGCGCGAGCGGGGTGGGGTGGTCTCTCACCACTGGCAGTGCGTGCGCGGACAGACCGTCACCCCACCTCGGTCCGCATTCCGCTTCGCTGCATGCGAACCGATCCTCCCCCTCCAGGGGAGGATGGGGACCGGGGGTGCAGGAAGAGTGAAAGGACATATCCGCTGGCGTTGCGTCACCGGGCACAGCAGCCGATGATGGAATATTACCCCTGTTTTGCCCGACGCCGCAACTCGTTTTCGGCAATACCGAAATTGTCCAGCCTTTTCAACCCCATCGCTACTGTGCATGGGGTTGTTTTCTCACTTTTTGTTCTTGAGCGGACCTATCCCGCCCCCGCGCGTTTCTTCTGCCAGACGAGGTGCACCGCGCAGGTGCAGCCCGGCGGATGCGAGGCGAGGTCTTTCGGCATCTCGTCGTTGGCCGGCGTTGCCGCGAAGGCCTTGTCTTGCTGCGACGGAATGTAGTTCAGCACCGGCGCCAGCCAGCGCTCGGTCTCCGCCACGCTCATCCCCTTGCGCGCGGCGTAGTCCTCGACCTGGTCGCGCTCGATCTTGCCGACGCCGAAATAATAGCTCTGGGGACTGGCGAAATAGAGCCCGGACACGGATGAGCCCGGCCACATCGCAAAGCTCTCGGTCAGCTTCACGCCGGCGGTCGCTTCTGCATCGAGCAGCGCGAACAGCGTCGCCTTCTCGGTGTGATCGGGCTGCGCGGGATAACCGGGCGCGGGGCGGATGCCCTGATACTTCTCCAGGATCAGCTCCTCGTTGGTGAGCGCCTCGCTAGGTGCATAGGCCCAGAACTCGCGGCGCACGCGGGCATGCATGCGCTCGGCGAAAGCTTCGGCGAGGCGATCGGCCAGCGCCTTGCACAGGATCGAGGAGTAGTCGTCATTGGCTTTTCTGAAGCGGTCGGCGACCACATCCTCGCCGATGCCGGCGGTGACGACGAAGCCGCCGACATAGTCGGGCACTCCGGTGCCGACGGGCGCGACGAAGTCGGCGAGCGCCGCGTTGAAGCGGCCCTCGCGCTTCTCGAGCTGCTGGCGCAGCGTGTGCAGCGTCGCAATGCTCTTGGTCCGGCTTTCATCGGCATAGAGCACGATGTCGTCACCTTCAGTATTCGCCGGCCAGAATCCGATGGTCGCACGCGCTCGGAACCACTTCTCCTTCACGATGGTGTCGAGCATCTTGCGCGCGTCGTCATAGAGCGAGCGCGCGACCTCGCCGACCTTGGCGTCGTCGAGGATGGCGGGGAAGCGTCCGGCGAGCTCCCAGGTCTGGAAGAACGGCGTCCAGTCGATGTAAGGCACGAGCTCGGCGATGTCGTAGTCGTCGAAGCTCCTGATGCCGAGGAAAGTCGGCTTCACCGGCTTGTTCGCGGCAAAATCGACCGGCACGCGGTTGGCGCGGGCATCGGCCAGCTTCAGCCGCTTCTTGTCGGCCTGCGCGCGCAGATGCGCCTCTGAAATCTTCGCGTATTCGGCGCGCACCTCGGCGGCATAGGCCTCGCGCTTCTCCGGCGAGAGCAGCGCCGAGGCCACGCCGACGGCGCGGCTGGCGTCGTTGACATGCACGACCGGGCCGGCGCGATAGCTCGGGTCGATCTTCACCGCCGTATGCACGCGGCTCGTGGTGGCGCCGCCGATCAAGAGCGGCAGCTTGAGGCCTTCGCGCTGCAATTCGCCGGCGAAGAACGCCATCTCGTCGAGCGAAGGCGTGATCAGGCCTGATAGCCCGACGATGTCGGCCTTCTCCGCCTTCACGGTCTCGACGATCTTGGCCGCCGGCACCATCACGCCGAGGTCGATCACCTCGAAATTGTTGCACTGGAGCACGATGCCGACGATGTTCTTGCCGATGTCGTGGACGTCGCCCTTGACGGTCGCGAGCACGATCTTGCCGGCGGACGAGGAGCCTTCGGTGCCGATGCCGCTGGCGAGGTTGCGCGCCTTCTCCTCCTCCATGAACGGCATGAGGTAAGCGACGGCCTGCTTCATCACGCGCGCGGACTTCACCACCTGCGGCAGGAACATCTTGCCGTCGCCGAAGAGATCGCCGACCACGTTCATGCCCGCCATCAGCGGCCCCTCGATCACGTCGAGCGGACGCGAGGACAGTTTGCGGGCCTCTTCGGTGTCCTGTTCGATGAATTCGGTGATGCCATGGACCAGCGCGTGGCTCAGCCGCTTCTCCACCGGCCATTCGCGCCAGGCGAGATCGGCTTCCTTGGCTTCCGTCTTCTTGCCGCGGAATTTTTCCGCAAGCGCCAGCAGGCGCTCGGATGCGCCGGCATCGCGATTGAGGACGACGTCCTCGCAGGTCTGGCGCAGCTCGGGGTCGATGTCGTCATAGACGATCATCTGCCCGGCATTGACGATGCCCATGTCCATGCCCGCCTTGATGGCATGATACAGGAACACCGAGTGCATGGCCTCGCGCACCGGCTCGTTGCCGCGGAACGAGAACGACAGGTTGGAGACGCCGCCCGAGACATGCGCGCCCGGCAGGTTCTGGCGGATCCAGCGCGTCGCCTCGATGAAGTCGACGCCGTAATTGTTGTGCTCCTCGATGCCGGTCGCGATCGCAAAAATGTTGGGATCGAAGATGATGTCCTCGGGCGGGAAGCCGACGCGGTTCACCAGGATGTCGTAGGCGCGCTTGCAGATCTCGGTCTTGCGCGCGAACGTGTCGGCCTGGCCGACCTCGTCGAATGCCATCACCACGACGGCTGCGCCATGGCGGCGGGCGATCTTCGCCTCGTGAATGAACTTGTCCTTGCCTTCCTTCATCGAGATCGAATTGACGACCGGCTTGCCCTGCACGCATTTCAGGCCGGCCTCGATCACCGAGAATTTCGAGGAATCGACCATCACGGGGACGCGGGCGATGTCGGGCTCGGCGGCGACGAGGTTGAGGAAGGTCACCATCGCCGCTTCGGAATCGAGCAGGCCCTCGTCCATGTTGACGTCGATGATTTGTGCGCCGTTCTCGACCTGGTCGCGCGCGACCTGCAGCGCGGCGGTGTAGTCGCCGGCGGTGATCAGCTTGCGGAAGCGGGCCGAGCCGGTGACGTTGGTGCGCTCGCCGACATTGACGAAGGGAATGGCATCCGTCAGCACGAACGGCTCGAGGCCGGAGAGCCGCAAGCGCGGCGCGATCTCCGGCACGATGCGCGGCTTGTGCGGGGCCACCGCGGCGGCAATCGCCGCGATGTGATCCGGCGTGGTGCCGCAGCAGCCGCCGACGATGTTGACGAGGCCGTCCCGCGCGAACTCGCCGATCAGGCGCGCCATGTATTCCGGGCTCTCGTCATACTGGCCGAACTCGTTCGGCAGGCCGGCATTGGGATAGGCGCACACGAGCGTGTCGGCGACACGGCCGATATCGGCGATATGCGCGCGCAGGTCCTCGGCGCCGAGCGCGCAGTTGAAGCCGATGGTAACAGGCTTGGCGTGCCGCACCGAATTCCAGAACGCTTCCGGCATCTGGCCCGAGAGCAGGCGGCCGGATTTGTCGGTGATGGTGCCCGACACCATCACCGGCATGTCGATGCCGCGCTCTTCGGTGATCTCGGCGATCGCATAGAGCGCCGCCTTGGCGTTGAGCGTATCGAAGATGGTCTCGACCAGCAGCAGATCGACGCCGCCGTCGATCAGGCCGCGGATCTGCTCGCCATAGGATTTGCGCAAATCATCGAAGGTGACGGCGCGGTAGCCGGGATTGGAAACGTCGGGTGAGATCGAGGCGGTGCGGTTGGTCGGGCCGATGGCACCCGCAACGAAACGCGGCTTGCCGTCCTCGGCCTCGACACGGCGTGCCGCGTTGCCTGCGAGGCGGGCGCCTTCACGCGCCATCTCGTAGACGATGTCGGTGAGGTCGTAATCGGCCTGCGCGATCGAGGTCGTGGAGAAAGTGTTGGTCGCGACGATGTCGGCGCCGGCACGCAAATAGGCGGCGTGGATGTCCTCGATCGCCTGCGGCTGGGTCAGGATCAACAAATCGTTGTTGCCGCGCAGGTCGCGATGAAAAGTCTTGAATCGCTCGCCGCGGAAGGCCGCCTCGTCGAGCTGGAGATTCTGGATCATCGTGCCCATGGCGCCGTCGAGCACGAGGATGCGTTCGCGCGCGGCGTTCAGCAGGGCAGTTCGCTTGGGAGAGGTGGCTACGGTCATCTGATCTTACGCAGCTTTCTGTGCGCTCTTGGCGCGAATGCCGAGCAAATGGCTGATCGCGAACACGAGATCGGCGCGGTTCATGGTGTAGAAGTGGAAGGTGTCGACGCCGTGCTTCGCCAGCTTCTGCACCTGGCCGGCCGCAACGGTTGCGGCCACCAGCTTGCGGGTCTCGGCGTCGTCGTCGAGGCCTTCGAATTTCGCGGCGAACCAGTCCGGCACGGTGGTGCCAGCGCGGGTGACGAAATTACGGGCCTGCTTGAAATTGTGCATGGGCATGATGCCCGGCACGATCGGGATGTCGATGCCGCGGGCGCGGACGCGGTCGAGGTAGCGGAAGTAGAGGTCGTTATCGAAGAACACCTGGGTGATCGCGCGCGTCGCACCCGCATCGACCTTGGCCTTCAGCGTGTCGATATCGGCGTCGAAGTCGCGCGCCTCGGGGTGCTTCTCGGGATAGGCCGACACGCTCACTTCGATATCGCCGTGCCGCTTCTTGATCCCCGCGACGAGCTCGGCCGAGCTCTGGTAGCCGTCGGGATGGCTGAAGTAGGGCGTGCCGATGCCGCCAACGGGATCACCGCGCAAGGCCACGATGTGGCGCACGCCGACCTCGTGATAGCGGTCGACGATCTCGTCGATCTCGCCGCGCGAGGCGCCGACGCAGGTCAGATGCGCCGCCGGCAGCAGCGCGGTCTCTTTCAGGATGCGGGCGATGGTGGAATGGGTGCGCTCGCGGGTCGAGCCGCCGGCGCCGTAGGTCACCGAGACGAATTTCGGGTCAAGCGGGGCCAGCCGGTTGATGGCGTCCCAAAGATTCCGCTCCATCTCCTCGGTCTTGGGCGGAAAGAACTCGAACGAGATCGCAGGCCGCTTGAGGTGCCCGTCTTGCCTGTTGTCTTGGCCAGGCGTCGTCACGTCAGTCATGGCACCACTCACTCCAATTTCAGGCGGCGATCCGTCTTGAGAGACCTAAAAATACGGCAAAGCCCGTTTGATCGACAGCCCATCGATGATGGGAAATTGCCCACTACGGGGTGAACATAAGGAATTTCGTTGCTATTTGCGATCTTGGTGGGAAATAGGTCGAGAGAACATAGTATTTTGATATAAAATGACTATTTTAAATAGTTGACTCTTCGGCGATCCCGATTTCGTCGGTGGGCAGATCGAATTTAGTTATGCAGAAGCAATAATTATCCCAACTCGACGTCTCAGCGTGTCCGCCGGTCCGTACACGTCAGGCCTGCGCAGCCTGCCGTTGCCGCTGCCCGGCACTCCATTACGTTAACGCGCCATGATCCCGCTCTCAGTCCTCGACCTCTCGGTCGTCACCACCGGCACCAAGCCCGCCGCGGCGCTGCGCAACAGCATCGATCTGGCGCGCCACGTCGATGGGCTTGGCTATGTCCGCTACTGGCTCGCCGAGCATCACAACCTCGCGTCCGTCGCGAGCCCCGCGCCCGACGTGATGATCGGGCAGATCGCGGCGGTGACGAAACACATCCGCGTCGGCTCCGGCGGCGTAATGCTGCCCAACCACGCGCCGCTGGTGGTGGCCGAGCGCTTCAAGATGCTGGAGGCGCTGTTTCCTGGTCGTATCGACCTCGGTCTCGGCCGCGCCCCCGGTACCGACGGCGCCACCGCCTACGCGCTGCGCAGCCGCCTCGATCGCCGCGAGGGCGACGATTTCCTGGAGCGGCTGCACGAGCTGATTTTGTGGGAGACCCGCGAATTCCCCTCGGGCCACCCCTACAACAATGTCGTCGCCATGCCCGACGACACCAGGCTGCCGCCGATCTGGCTGCTCGGCTCGAGCGATTATTCCTCCGAGCTCGCCGCAGAGGTCGGCATGGGCTTCGCCTTCGCCCATCACTTCGCCTCACACGATGCGATCGATGCGATGGTGCATTACCGCAACCGCTTCCAGCCCTCGGCCTGGCGCGCCCGCCCGCACGCAATCCTCGCGGTCGCGGCCATCACGGCCGACACCGATGAGGAGGCCGAAAGGCTCGCCAGCTCCTTCGACCTCAACCGCCTTCGCCGCGACCGCGGCCAATATCTTCCGCTGCCGAGCGTCGAGGAGGCGCTGGCCTATCCCTATACGGATGCTGAGCGCATCTCGATCCTCCGCAACCGCTCGCGCCTGTTCGTCGGCAGCCCGACAAACGTGCAGAGGAAGCTTCAACCGCTGATCTATGCGAGCAAGCCGGACGAGCTGATGGTGATCACCGCCGTGTATGATCACGAGGCACGCAAGAAGTCGTATTCACTGCTGGCGGAGGCGTTCGGGCTGGCGAAAAGTGCGGCTTAGATCGTGCCTCGGACGCAGCGCAGCATGAAATGATGCGCTGCTGAGCCGGGGCCCATCGCACGTCTGAGTATCGTGGGGCTGGGTCCCGGCTCGCGCTTCGCGCGTCCGGGACACGAAGCTAATCCTGCGCCTCGCTGAACGTCGCACGGAACGGGTGCCCCGGATACACCCCGACGATGCGGAATTCGCGCGAGAAGAATTTCAGCTCCTCGATCGCGAAGGCGAGGCCCTTGTCATCGGGATGGCCGTCGACGTCGGCGTAGAACTGCGTGGCGAAGAAATTGCCGTCGACCATGTAGCTTTCGAGCTTGGTCATGTTGACGCCGTTGGTGGCAAAGCCGCCGAGCGCCTTGTAGAGCGCGGCCGGCAAATTGCGCACCCGGAAGACGAACGTCGTGACCAGCGGGCCCGAGCCTTGCGCGGCCCATTTCGGCTCGCGCGCCAGTACCACAAAGCGCGTGGTGTTGTGGGCCTCGTCCTCGACGTCCTCGGCGAGGATGTCGAGCCCATAGACCTTCGCGGCGAGGCGCGAGGCGATCGCCGCGACGGTCTTGTCCTTGCGCTCGGAAATGTCGCGGGCGCTGCCGGCGGTGTCGGCGTGCACGATCGGCTTGATGCCGAGCTTGCGGATGATGCGCCGGCACTGTCCGAGCGCATGGACATGGCTCTCCACGCTCTTGATGTCTTCTATCTTGGTGCCCTTCACCGCCATCAGCTGATGCCGGACCGGCAGGAACCATTCGCCGATGATGAAGAGGCCGGAGGCCGGCAGAAGGTGATGGATGTCGGCGACGCGGCCGGCGACCGAATTCTCGATCGGGATCATGCCGAGATCGGCATCGCCCGACGAGATCGCCGACAGCGCGTCCTCGAAGGTGGCGCAGGGCATCGGCTCGGCGTCGGGATAGGCTTCGACGATGGCGATGTGGGAATTGGCCCCAGGCTCGCCCTGGAATGCGATTTTCAGCTTGCTCATGGTCGGCCTTGTAACAGCGGCTCAGGATTTGGAAAGGATGCTACGCGCGGTTTCGAGATCGGGCGGCGTGTCCACGCCACGCGGCACGCTGTCGACGATCATGATGTCGATGCGCATGCCGGCTTCCACCGCCCGGAGCTGTTCCAGGCTCTCCTGGCGCTCCAGAGGCGATGGCGGCAGCGACACGAACCGTTCCAGCGCGGCGCGACGGTAGGCGTAAAGGCCGATGTGGTGGTAACGCGGTCCGTTGCCGTATGGGGCTGTTGCGCGGGTGAAATAGAGTGCCCGTAGCCGCCGCGGCCCGATCGGCGAGCCCACAGCCTTCACGACGCTCGGGGCGAGATCCTCCTCCTCGGTGTGGATCTGCGAGGCCAAAGTCACGATATCGACCGCAGGCTCGGCAAAGGGTGGCAGCACCTCGCGGATAGCCTGAGGCGTGATGGTCGGGAAGTCGCCCTGGAGATTGATCACGATCTCGGCCTTGCCGTCCGGATCGAGCTTTTGCATGGCTTCGTGGATGCGGTCCGAGCCCGAGGGGTGGTCCGGGCGGGTCATCACCGCCTCACCGCCATGGGCGGTCACCACGGACGCGATCTCCGGCGTGTCGGTTGCGACCGCGACCCGGCCGATTGCAGCGGCTTCTGCGCGGCGCAGCACATGTACGATCATCGGCAATCCCGCGATATCGGCGAGCGGCTTGCCGGGCAGGCGGGTGGCGGCCATGCGGGCCGGGATCAGCACCAGGATGCGGGGATCGATCATTGGGTCAAGGGCCTGGAAACGGTGCGTTTTCCGCGCCGAGAAATGGAGTGGGGACGGGCTGAAAGCCGGGTCGCTTATACGGGTTGCCAGACCCCGGGCAAACCGATATCTCAATGGCAAAACTCGGGGAAACAATAAGGAACGTTTTGATTCTCCCGAGGCTCGTCCTGGCGGCCGCTTGGGCCGCTGTTTCCTTGTTGCGGTGGGGCCTGGCCGGAAATGGACTCTTTCGAACTCAATAAGATTCTCGGTGCCGTGCTCGGCACCTGTCTCGTTCTGCTGGTGACGAGCTTCACCGCCCAGGCGCTATTCTCCCCCAAGATGCCGGAAAAGCCGGGCTTCGAGATCGCAGTAAAGGAAGATGCCAGCCACGGCAAGGAAGGCGGCGGCGCCGCTGCCGCACCGTCCGAGCCGATCGAAAAGCTTCTCCAGGCCGCCTCCGTCGAAAAGGGCGCGGCGGCCGCCAAGAAGTGCGGCGCCTGCCACACCTTCGAGAAGGGCGGCCCGAATCGCGTCGGTCCGAACCTCTATGGCGTCGTTGGCGAGCCGAAGGGCGAAGGCCGCGGCTTCAACTTCTCGGCTGCCATGAAAGCCAAGGGCGGGACTTGGACGTTCGACGACCTCAACAAGTTCATCGCCAATCCGAAGGGCTTCGTCCCTGGCACCGCGATGGGCTTCGCCGGTATCCCGAAGGATTCCGAACGCGCCGACGTCATTGCCTATCTGAATTCGCTGTCGGAGCATCCGCAGCCGCTGCCGACGGCGTCGAAGTAAGACGTCAAAAACCTATCTTGGAATACGCGGCCAGGCTGAAAAGCCTGGCCGTTTCCGTATCCGGGCCTCGCGGCGACGTTATCGGGGCTTTTGGCCGCATCTGAGAGGCAGTCCGGGCTTCCAAGATGAGGAAAAAGCAACATATTCGGTCGAAACCTCGCCTATATTGGGAACTTAAAGGAGTAGCCTCCTTCAAGACAGGAATGTTGATTTGGCCATCACCCGACGCGATCTCCTGCTCACCGGCACTGCGGCCGCAGCGCTCCCCGCCCTCGGTTCCGTGGGCAGCGTTTCCGTCATCGGCATGGCACAGGCGCAATCGGGTGAGCTGCCTTCGACTGGGCTTCCCTGGCGCCATGCGCTGTCGCTGTTCGGTGACATCAAGTATCCCGCCGACTTCAAGCGCTTCGATTACGTCAATCCGGATGCGCCCAAGGGCGGTGTCGCCCGCCTGATCTCGATCGGCACCTTCGACAATTTCAACCTCGCGGTCGCCGGCATCAAGGGCTCCCTCGCTCCAGCCGCGGCGATGATCTACGAAACGCTGATGACCCGGGCGCAGGACGAGGTGGCGACCGAGTACGGCGAACTTGCCGAGGCCGCACAACATCCGGACGATTTTTCCTGGGTGATCTATCGTTTACGCAAGGAAGCCCGCTGGCATGACGGCAAGCCGGTGACGCCGGACGACGTTATCTTCTCGCTGGAGACATTCAAGCAGCAGAGCCCGATGTACGCGTCCTACTATCGCCATGTGACCAAGGCGGAGAAGGTCGGCGAGCGTGACGTCAAGTTCAGCTTCGACGGGCCGGGCAACCGCGAATTGCCGACCATCGTCGGCGAATTGATCGTGCTGCCGAAGCATTGGTGGGAAGGCACCGACGCGCAGGGCCGCAAGCGCGATGTCAGCGCGACCACGCTGGAGATCCCGCTGGGCTCCGGCCCGTACCGGATCAAGGAATTCGTGGCGGGACGCTCGATCAAGCTGGAGCGGGTGAAAGATCATTGGGGTGCCAATCTCCCCAGCCAGATCGGCATCAACAATTTCGACGAGCTGCGCTTCGAGTTCTTCCGCGACAACATCGTGGCGCTGGAAGCCTTCAAGGCCGACCAGGCCGACTGGATCGCGGAAAACTCCGCCAAGCAGTGGGCGACGGCCTATGACTTCCCCGCGGTCGCGGAGAAGCGGGTGATCAAGGAAGAATTTCCGATCAACGATTCCGGCCGCATGCAGGCCTTCGTCGTCAACATCAGGCGCCCCCAGTTCAAGGACGCGCGGGTGCGGCGCGCCTTCAACTATGCCTTCGACTTCGAGGAGATGAACAAGCAGCTCTTCTTCGGTCAGTACAAGCGCATCAACAGCTATTTCGAAGGTACGGAACTTGCCGCGACGGGTCTGCCCCAGGGAGAGGAATTGCAGATCCTCGAAACCGTAAAGGACAAGGTGCCGCCGGAAGTTTTCACCACGCCTTACCAGAATCCAGTCGGCGGCACTTCGGAGGCCGTGCGCGCCAATCTGCGCGAAGCGGCAAAGCTGCTGAAAGAGGCCGGTTTCGAAGTGCGCGACCACAAGCTGGTGGACGCCTCGGGCAAGGTCCTGACGGTCGAAATCCTGGTGCAGGATCCCTCATCCGAGCGAATCGCACTGTTCTACAAGCCGTCGCTGGAGCGGATCGGCGTCAATGCGTCGGTTCGTACGGTCGATGATGCGCAGTACCAGAACCGGTTGCGCAGCTTCGACTTCGACATGATCATCGATCAGTGGGGCGAGTCGCTCTCGCCGGGCAACGAGCAGCGCGAGTTCTGGGGCTCGCAGGCCGCCGACATGCCTGGTGCGCGCAACACCATCGGCATCAAGAACCCTGCTGTGGATGCCTTGATCGAGAAGGTGATCTTCGCCAAGGATCGCGCTGGTCTCGTCGCCGCCACCCATGCGCTCGATCGCGTGCTGCTCTGGAATTTCTACGTGGTGCCTCAGTTCACCTATCCGTTCGCACGCTATGCCCGTTGGGATCGCTTCAGCCACGCCGAGCCAATGCCGAAATATGGACGGTCCGGCCTGCCGACGCTGTGGTGGTATGACGCCGAAAAAGCGGCGCGGAACGGAAAACGCGCTTGAGGGAGCCTTTGCGCATGGCGCAGCTTTCACGCCGGCAGGTGCTTGCCCTGGGTGTCGCCGGCGCACTCGGTGCCGCCTGGCAGCGCGGCACAACGGCGTCGGAAAGGCCGACCGAGGCCCACGGCATCTCGGCATTCGGCGATCTCAAATATCCCGCCGATTTCCACCATTTCGATTATGTCAATCCGGGCGCGCCGAAGGGCGGCACGTTCTCGCTCATCCCGTCGGTGAAATCGTATAATCAGTCCTACCAGACCTTCAACTCGCTCAACGCCTTCATCCTCAAGGGTGACGGCGCGCAAGGCATGGACATGACGTTTGCGCCGCTGATGGTGCGGGCAAATGACGAGCCGGACGCGATGTACGGGCTCGCCGCTCAATCCGTGCAGATATCGCCGGACCGGCTGGTCTATCGCTTCACGATGCGGCCCGAGGCGAAATTCCATGACGGCAGCAAGCTCACCGCCCACGATGCGGCGTTCTCGTTGAACGCGCTGAAGACCAAAGGGCATCCATTGATCATCGTGCAGATGCGCGACGTGGTGAGCGCTGAAGCGATCGACGATGCGACGCTCGTCGTGACCTTTGCCAAGGGACGTGCCCGCGACGTGCCGCTCTATGTCGCCGGACTGCCGATCTTTTCGAAGGCGTACTACTCGTCCCGCCCGTTCGATGAATCGACGCTGGATATTCCGCTCGGCTCCGGTCCGTACAAGGTCGGCAGGTTCGAGGTCAATCGCTACATCGAGTTCGAGCGGGTGAAGGACTGGTGGGCCGCCGACCTGCCGGTTTGCCGCGGCAGCTATAATTTCGACGTCGTGCGCTATGAATTCTATCGCGACCGCGACGTCGCCTTCGAAGGTTTCACCGGCAAGAACTATCTCTACCGTGAAGAATTCACCTCGCGCATCTGGGCGACGCGCTACGACTTTCCGGCCGCCAAAGATGGTCGCGTCAAGCTCGAGGTCGTGCCTGACGACACGCCCTCCGGTGCGCAGGGCTGGTTCATCAACACGCGACGCGAGAAATTCAAGGACCCTCGCGTGCGCGAGGCCCTGATCAACGCCTTCGATTTCGAGTGGACCAACAAGACCATCATGTACGGCGCCTATGCCCGTACGGTGTCGCCATTCCAGAACTCGGACCTCATGGCCGGCAACGGGCCTCCGTCGCCGGAAGAGCTGAAGCTGCTGGAGCCGTTCCGCGGCCAGGTTCCCGACGACGTGTTCGCGGCGCCCTTCACGCCGCCAGTCTCCGACGGCTCCGGGCAGGACCGCAGCCTGTTGCGCAAGGCGCAGCAATTGCTGAACGAGGCCGGCGTACCGATCAAGGACGGCAAGCGGGTGCTGCCGAATGGCGAGATCTTCAGGATCGAGTTCCTGCTGGACGAGCCCTCCTTCCAGCCGCACCATGCGCCCTACATCAAGAACCTGGGGACGCTCGGCATTGAGGCGAGCGTGCGCGTCGTCGATGCCGTGCAGCACAAGGCGCGCCAGGAAGATTTCGACTTCGACATGACGATCCAGCGTTTCAGCATGTCGGCGACGCCGGGCGATGCCATGCGCGCGTTCTTCTCGTCGCAGGTTGCCAACACCAAGGGCTCGTACAATCTCGCGGGCGTCGCCAGCCCGGCGATCGATGCCATGATCGAGAAAATCATGGCGGCCGACAGCCGCGAGGAATTGACGATCGCCTGTCGGGCCTTCGATCGCCTGTTCCGCGCCGGCCGCTATTGGGTGCCGCAATGGTATAACAAGACGCACCGGCTGGCGTATTGGGATCAGTTCAGCCATCCCCAGAAGCTGCCGCGTTACGCCAACGGCGTCGGTGCTCCCGACATCTGGTGGCATGATGGCGCCAAGGCGGCCAAGCTCGAGCAGGCGAAATAATCATGAGCGCCTATATTGCCCGCCGCATCCTCTTGATGATCCCGACGCTGCTGGGGATCCTCTTCGTGTCCTTCATCGTCGTGCAGTTCGCGCCGGGCGGCCCGGTCGAGCGCGTGATCGCGCAGCTCTCGGGCGCGGACACCGGCGGCAGCTCGCGCATTTCGGGCGGCGGCGATTTCGCGCAACGCGCCCCGGGGCAGTTGGGGGGCGGCGGCGATGCCATCAACTCGAAATATCGCGGAGCGCAGGGCCTCGATCCTGATTTCATCAAGAAGCTGGAAGCGCAGTTCGGCTTCGACAAGCCGGCGCCGGAACGCTTCCTCCTGATGGTGTGGAACTTCGCGCGCTTCGATTTCGGCAAGAGCTATTTCCGCGACGTCAGCGTGATCCAGCTGATCAGGGAGAAGCTGCCGGTCTCGATCTCGCTCGGGATCTGGCTTACGTTGATCACCTATCTGATCTCGATCCCGCTCGGCATCCGCAAGGCGGTCAAGGACGGCACGCGCTTCGACACCTGGACGTCGACCGTTCTCGTGCTTGGCTATGCCATTCCCGGCTTCCTGTTCGCTGTCCTTCTCATCATCCTGTTTGCCGGCGGCTCCTTCTTCAACTGGTTCCCCCTGCGCGGACTGACCTCCGACGGCTGGTCGCAGTTCCCCTGGTACTGGAAGATCATCGATTATTTCTGGCATCTGACGCTGCCGCTGATCGCCATGGGGCTCGGCGCGTTCACCACCATGACGTTCCTGACCAAGAACTCGTTCCTGGACGAGATTCGCAAGCAATATGTCATGACCGCGCGTGCCAAGGGCTGCGGCGAGGGCCGGGTGCTTTACGGCCATGTCTTCCGCAATGCGATGCTGATCGTGATCGCCGGTTTTCCCGGGACCTTCATCCACGCCTTCTTCTCGGGCTCGCTGCTGATCGAAACCATCTTCTCGCTGGACGGGCTCGGGCTGCTCAGTTTCGAGAGCGTGCTTAACCGCGACTATCCCGTTGTGTTCGGCACGCTCTACATCTTTTCGTTGGTCGGCCTCGTGATCAACCTGATCTCCGACCTGACCTATATGTGGATCGACCCCCGGATCGATTTCGAGGCGCGGGAGGTCTGATGACGATTACCGCGCCGACGCCCATCGAGACCACGACTCAATCCCCAATGGGGGAGGTCGTTCCGATCACGCGCAAGTCGTTCGCCCCTTCGCCGCTCAACAAGCGGCGCTGGCAGAACTTCAGGGCGAACCGCCGCGGCTACTGGTCGTTCTGGATCTTCATAATTTTGTTCGTGGTCTCGCTGTTCGCCGAGCTGATCGCCAACGACCGGCCTTTCCTGATCAAGTTCGACGGCCGGCTCTATTGGCCCGCCTTCGTGACTTACTCGGAAACCACCTTTGGCGGCGATTTCGAGACGGCGGCCGACTACCGCGACCCCTATTTGCAGAAGCTGATCAAGGACAAGGGCGGCAGCATCGTCTGGCCGCTGATCCGCTATTCCTACGACACCCACAATCTCGATCTGCCGACGCCGGCGCCGTCGCCGCCGACCTGGATGCTGACCGAGAAGCAATGCAAGCCGGTGGTGGAGAAGAAGGGGCTGAAGAGCTGCCGCGACCTCGAATACAACTGGCTTGGCACCGACGATCAGGGGCGCGACGTGGTCGCGCGGCTGATCTACGGATTCCGCATCTCGGTGCTGTTCGGCCTGTGCCTTACCATCATCTCATCCGTCATCGGCATCGCGGCGGGGGCGGTGCAGGGCTATTTCGGCGGTCGGGTCGATCTCATCTTCCAGCGCTTCATCGAGATCTGGACAGCTATTCCCTCGCTCTACCTTCTCCTGATCCTGTCCTCGGTCCTCGTGCCCGGCTTCTTCGTGCTGCTGGGTATCCTGTTGCTGTTCTCCTGGGTCTCGCTGGTTGGTCTCGTGCGGGCCGAGTTCCTGCGCGGGCGCAATTTCGAATACATTCAGGCGGCGCGGGCGCTCGGTGTCTCCAATCCGGTCATCATGTTCCGCCATCTGCTGCCGAACGCCATGGTCGCGACCATGACGTTCCTGCCCTTCATCGTGTCGAGTTCGGTGATGACGCTGACGGCGCTCGATTTCCTGGGCTTCGGTCTGCCGCCGGGGTCGCCTTCGCTGGGCGAATTGCTGTCCCAGGCGAAGGCCAATGTGCAAGCACCTTGGCTCGGCTTCTCCGGTTTCTTCTCGGTCGCAATCATGCTGTCGCTCTTGATCTTCATCGGCGAAGCCGTGCGCGACGCCTTCGATCCGCGCAAGACGTTCAGGTAAACCAATGGACGCGATCAACCAGCCCCTGCTTGCCGTGCGCGATCTCTCGGTGACCTTCCACCAGGGCGGCTCCACCACGCTCGCGGTCGACAAGATCTCGTTCCAGATCAAGCGCGGCGAATGCGTCGCGCTGGTCGGCGAATCCGGCTCCGGAAAATCGGTCAGCGCACTCTCGATCCTCAAGCTCCTACCCTATCCGAACGCCTCGCATCCCTCGGGCAGCATCCGCTTCAAGGGCCAGGAGCTGATCGATCAGTCCGAGCAGCAGATGAGGGAGGTCCGCGGCAGCGACATTTCCATCATCTTCCAGGAGCCGATGACCTCGCTCAATCCGCTGCACACGATCGAGGCGCAGATCGGTGAGATCATCCAGCTGCACAACCCGACCAGCAATGCCGAGGCGCGCAGGCGGACGCTGGAGCTATTGACCCAGGTCGGCATTCCCGAGCCCGAGACGCGGCTGAAGAGCTATCCGCACCAGCTCTCCGGCGGTCAGCGCCAGCGCGTGATGATCGCAATGGCGCTCGCCAACGAGCCCGACCTCTTGATCGCGGACGAGCCGACCACGGCGCTCGATGTCACCGTGCAGGCGCAGATCCTGGCGCTGCTCGCCGAGATCCGTTCGCGGCTCGGCATGAGCCTGCTCTTCATCACCCACGATCTCGGCATCGTGCGCCGCATCGCCGACACCGTCTGCGTCATGAAGGGCGGTGTGATCGTCGAGCAGGGGCCGGTCGAGCAGGTCTTCAGGAGCCCGAAGCATCCCTATACGCGCGACCTGCTCGCGGCCGAGCCGAAGCCCGATCCAGCGCCGCCGCAGCCGGGTGCGCCGGTGGTGATGTCGGCCAATGAGCTGAAGGTGTGGTTTCCGATCAAGCGCGGCTTGATGCGCAAGACGGTGGGCCACATCAAGGCGGTCGACGGCGTCAGCGTCGCCGTGCGTAAGGGCGAGACCCTCGGCGTCGTCGGCGAATCCGGCTCGGGCAAGACCACGCTGGGACTCGCGCTGCTGCGGCTGATCTCCTCGAACGGACGCATCGTGTTTCTGGGCAAGGACATCCAGGGCCTGCGCTTCAAGGAGATGCGGCCCTTCCGGCGCGACATGCAGATCGTGTTCCAGGATCCGTTCGGCTCGCTCTCACCGCGCATGTCGGTCGCCGACATCATCGCCGAAGGCCTCTCCGTGCATCAGCCGAATCTCTCGCGCGAGGAGCGCGAGGCGCGCGTGGTCAAGGCACTCGAGGATGTCGGGCTGAAGCCGGACACCCGCTACCGCTATCCGCATGAATTCTCCGGCGGCCAGCGCCAGCGCATCAGCATCGCGCGCGCGGTCGTGCTGGAGCCGGATTTCGTCGTGCTGGACGAGCCGACTAGCGCGCTCGACATGCTGTTCCAGGCGCAGATGGTCGATCTGTTGCGCGAGCTCCAGCGCAAGCGCGACCTCACCTACATGTTCATCTCGCACGATTTGCGCGTCGTCGCCTCGCTCGCCAGCCATCTCATCGTGATGCGCGGCGGCAAGGTGGTCGAGGAGGGACAGGCGGCCGAGCTCTTCAAGAACCCGAAGACGGATTACACCCGCGCGCTGTTCGCCGCGGCGTTCCGGCTGGAGACGGCCGGGAATGGGGCGGTTGCGACGTAGCGTTCGTCAGAGCCGCTTGATCGCGGCGACCTCGCTGCCGGCTTGCGTGATCCGCGCGAGCGCCGGCTCGATCGGCTCGATCACGGTCGCCATGTGGTGCGCATTGGCGTGAACCATGGAGCTGGCGTCGCGGACGATGGCGACATGGCCCTTCCAGAAGATCAGATCGCCGCGCACCAAGCTACCCCACTCATGCGGCTCCAGCGCGCGGCCGAGGCCGGCCTGCTGCATGTCGCTGTCGCGCGGGCAGCCGATGCCGGCAGCAGTGAGCGAGACCTGGACGAGGCCCGAGCAATCGATGCCAAAACTGCTCTTGCCGCCCCAGAGATAGGGCGTGCCGGCGAAGCGCTCGGCGACGGCGACGAAATCCGGCTCGCGATGATCGAGCGGGGCAAGATGCGTTTTCGGTAAGAACGTTCCTTCGCGCGTCACAGCGAAGGGCCCGTCCTCGCGCACGATCGTGAGATTTGATCCCAGCACCAGCGTGTCCGCCGGCGGCAATTTGATCGAGGGGCCGGGGAAGGCAAATGTTCGCAGCGCGCTGACCACGTGGGTCGGGGCGGCCGCGGGCTTCATGAGCGCTGCATCCGGCAGCCAGCCCACATAGCCGTCGCCGTTGAGCTGGCCCCAGGCCCAGCCTTCGCCGTTGCGGTCGTAAATGGTGACGCGCTCGCCGCGCAGCGCCTCCGTCATCAGCATCGCGTTCGACGATGGCTGCTCGCGCACCGGCGCGATCGCCTCGACCAGCTCGAATTCCTCGCCGGTGACGAAGCGATCCGCCTCAACCTTGCCTTCGAGATATTTCGCGGCGATGTCGCCCCGCGCCGGCGTCAGCCGCAGGTCATGCATAGCGTTCGCTCAAGAGTGCGTAGATGGCGCGCGCGGCCTGGCACTCGCCGCCTTCGGGCCGCGCCGGCTTCGCCGACGGCGTCCAGCCATAGATGTCGACATGCAGCCAGCTCTTGGCATGCTCGACGAAGCGTTGCAGGAACAGCGCGCAGGTGATCGAGCCGGCGAAGCCGCCGGAGGGCGCGTTGGTGATGGTCGCCGTCTTGGAGTCCAGCCAGGCATCGTAAGGCGGCCACAGCGGCATGCGCCACAACGGATCGTTCTCCTTCACCGCGCAGCGCGCAACGTCGGCAGCCAGCGTCTCATCATTGGTGTAAAAGGGCGGTAGATCCGGCCCCAGCGCAACGCGCGCCGCGCCGGTCAGCGTGCCCAGGTCGATCAGCAGCTCCGGTTTCTCTTCATCGGCCAGCGCCAGCGCGTCGGCGAGGACGAGGCGGCCTTCGGCGTCGGTATTGCCGATCTCGACCGTGATGCCCTTGCGCGAGGTGAAGATGTCGAGCGGGCGGAAGGCATTGCCGGCGACCGCGTTTTCCACGGCCGGTATCAGCACGCGCAGCCGCACCTTCAGCTTCGCATCCATCACCATGCGTGCGAGCGCGAGCACGTTGGCGGCGCCGCCCATGTCCTTCTTCATGATCAGCATGCCGCTCGACGGCTTCAGGTCGAGCCCGCCGGTGTCGAAGCAGACGCCCTTGCCGACCAGCGTCACCTTGGGATGAGCCGGATCGCCCCAGCCGATGTCGATCAGCCGCGGCGCGCGGCTGGAGGCCATGCCGACGGCGTGGATCAGCGGAAAATTCGTCTTCAGATCCTCACCGATGGTGCAGGCGAAGCTTGCGCCGAATTCGGCGGCGAGCGCTTGTGCGGCTGCGGCGAGCTGCTCCGGTCCCATGTCGTTGGCCGGTGTGTTGATGAGATCGCGCGCCAGCATCGCCGCATCTGCCATGCGATCGATTTCGGTCGCCTCGACGCCATCCGGCGGCACCAGCCGGACGTCGGGCCTGTCAGCCTTGCGGTAACGGGAAAAGCGGTAGCTGCCGAGTGCGAAGGCGAGCGCCGCCAGCCGTGCGTCGTGCGGCACATTGGCAAAGCGATAGGTGCCCGGCGGCAGCAGGCCGGGCAGGGCGCCCGGCCGGAACAGGTCGCGCGATCTGGCGCCCTCGTCCTCGAGGCCGAACAGCACCTGTGCAATTGCGCCATCCGGCGCGGGCAGCGCGAGATAGCCGCCGGGCTTGGAGGCAAAGGCGCTCGCGGTGGCGAACTGGCGTTGCGCCGGCGGCAGCGCCTCAGCGACCTGATCCCAGCTCGATTTGGTAACGAAGGTGATCGGGATGGCGGTGGGCGACGTCTCGAAGACAGAAGGCATTGGCGGGTCCGGATCATCAGATCAAGCAGGTCGTAGGAACGAGACTTCGCAGAGTTTCGCCGCCGCCGCAATCGGCTTAGCTGTCACCGGTCAGCGAGCCGCTACTCGCAGTGCGGGGGCCATGCTAGGTTCCGAGGACGGCCGCCAGCTGTTGGAGTTCGCCGGCGGCCGGCGAGCCTGCCGGGAGGAATTGCAATGGAATTCGTGTGGAGCGTGGTCACGTTCATCGGCCAGGCCATCGAGGCGATCTTCGGCTATGTCGAGCACCATCATTGGATCTTCGCGTTCCTCGCCGGCGGCTACGTCTTCTATCTCCACGACCGCTCCGTCCACGCGCGGTTCGATGCGCTGGACAAGCGCATCGATGAAATCCGCAAGCGGCTCGCCATCGAATATTGACCGGGCGGGACGAAGCCGCCGTCGGGCAGATCTCGTACTCACTGCGCGACGGAGAGTGCAATTGCTGCGGGACCTGAACGAACAGGTGAAGGTGCTCGGCCTCGATCTCGGGGCCGGCGGGAAGGTGCCGCCGCAGACGCTGCCGTGAGCGGCGTGACTTGGCCGATGTTAACTGGCCGTTAGGGTTAACAGTCTATTGCTGGCGCGTTCGGCTCGATCAATCGGCTCGAGAGTCAAAGCGTCATGCGTCAACGGTTCAGTCTTGCCCGGCTTCTTGCGTCCACCTCGCTGATCGCGGCAGTGGCTATGGGCCTCGGCGGCTGCACGGGCATGTGGAAGCTCTCCGAGGTCACGGGCTCGGTCGGGCCGCGGGCGGAAGCCGCTCCCGCCGATCCCGCGCGCGCTGTCGAAGTCTATGGCGAGCGCTATCGTGCCAATCCCAAGGATGCCGGCGCCGCGCTCGCCTATGGCCAGGCCTTGCGCGCCAACGGGCAGCGCGCCCAAGCCGTCGCCGTGCTCGAGCAGGCGACCATCGCCAATCCCGGCAACAAGCCGCTGCTCGCCCAGTACGGCCGCGCGCTCGCCGACAACGGCAATTTCCAGCAGGCCTTCGACGTGTTGTCGAAGGCGCATTCGCCCGACAATCCGGACTGGCATCTGCTCTCGGTGCAGGGTACTGCGCTCGATCAGATGGGCCGGCACGAGGAGGCGCGCTCCTATTATGCGAGCGCCCTGAAAATCGCGCCGGGTGATCCCGGCGTCCTCTCCAATCTCGGCCTGTCCTACATGTTGACGAGGAACCTGCCCAAGGCCGAAGAGGCGCTGCGACAGGCTTACGCTTCGCCGCGCGCGAGCACCCGGGTGCGGCAGAATCTCGCTCTGGTCGTCGGCCTCCAAGGACGCTTCGCCGAGGCCGAGACCATCGTCAAGGCGGACCTGCCGCCGGACCAAGCCGCGGCCAACGTCGCCTATCTCAAGGAAATGCTGAATCGCAACGACGCCCCGCGCGGCGCACCGAAGCGGACCCCGGTCGCTTCGCTCAGCCAGCCCGATTGAACGGCCTGATCTTGAACTTGACGTCGCCGGCGGACCGCGCGCCGGTCTCTCGCATCAGTGCAGCTCGGTGATCTTGATGCCCGTCGGTCCGAGAATGACGACGAACAGCACTGGCAGGAAAAACAGGATCATCGGCACAGTCAATTTCGGCGGTAGCGCAGCGGCCTTCTTCTCGGCCTCATTCATGCGCATGTCGCGGTTTTCCTGCGCCATGACGCGCAGCGAATGCCCGAGCGGCGTACCGTAACGCTCCGCCTGCTGAAGCGCGAGACAGACCGACTTGACGCCTTCGAGCCCGGTGCGCCGCGCCAGGTTTTCATAGGCCATCTTCCGGTCCTGCAAGTAGGACAGCTCGGCCGTGGTCAGCGCGAACTCCTCCGACAGCGCAATCGACTGGCCGACGATCTCGGTGGAGACCTTCCGGAACGCCATTTCGACCGACATGCCGGATTCGATGCAGATCAACAGCAGGTCGAGCGCGTCGGGAAAGGCGCGCTTGATCGAGAGCTGGCGCTTGGAGATCGCGTTCTTGAGGAACAGCATCGGGGCCTGCAGGCCGAGATAGGCCGCGCCGACGCAGATGCCGATCTTGATCGGCATCGCCTGCTTCATGTGCGCGATCAAGAAGACGTAGACGGCGGCACCGATGAAGAGCCCGATCGGAGCGACCATGCGGGCAAAAAGGAAGGTGATGTAGGGTGCCTGGCCGCGGTAGCCCGCCATGATGAGCTTGTCGCGGGCGGCTTCCTGCGCGAGCCATTTGGTGAGGTTGAAGTCCTCGACCACCTTGGAGACGAGCTGCTTAGGCGTCTGGCGCAGCGACACCTTCTCGCTCTTGTTGAGGCGCTCGCGCTCGCGCTGCCGGAGGCGCTCACGCTCGCTCGCCACCGCCTTCATGCGCTTGGAGAGTCCCTCGCCGGCAAACAGCGGCATCACCAGCGTATAGACGGTGGCGCTGGCGGCAATGGCCGCCAGCAGCATGGTCATGAAGCGGACGTCATGTAGCTTCGAAACGAGAAACTCGACCATACGGCACCGTCAGAAATCGAAGTTGATCATCTTCTTCATCACCATGACGCCGATCGACATCCAGACGACGCAGCCGACCAGCATCAGCTGGCCGGTCGGGTGGGTCCAAAGCAGCGAGATATAGTGCGGCGTCGTGAGATAGACGAGGAACATCACGATCGGCGGCAGCGAGCCGATGATGCCGGCCGAGGCCTTGGCCTCCATCGACATCGCCTGAATCTTCTCCTTCATCTTCTTGCGGTCGCGCAGCACCTTGGAGAGGTTGCCGAGCGCTTCGGAGAGGTTACCGCCCGACTTCTGCTGGATCGAGATCACGATGCCGAAGAAATTCGCCTCTGGGAGCGGCATGCGGTCATACAGCCGCGAGCAGGCCTCGCCGAGCGGCATGCCGATCGCCTGCGTCTCGATGATCTGGAGGAATTCGCTGCGCAGCGGCTCCGGTGAATCGGCGGCGACGACCTTGATCGACTCGAACAGCGGCAGACCGGCCTTGATTCCGCGGACGATCACGTCGACCGCATCGGGCAGTGCCGCCAGGAACTTGGTCTCGCGACGCTTCTTGAGGAAGCCCAGCGCCCAGCGCGGCAGGCCGAAGCCGCCGGCAAAGCCGAGGCCGGCGGCGCCGAGCAGGCCGCCTCCGACGAACAGAGCAGCCGCGAACAGCACGCCCGCCACGACGGCGGACACGACCCAGAATTTCTGCGGGGTCCAGTCGAGCCCCGCCTGCGAGAGGCGGACGCTGAGCGGGATTCTCTTCTCCTGCTGGCGCCGCGCCTCGAGATCCTTGAGCGAAGTCTCGACCTGCTCACGGCGCGATCGTTGGCTCTTCTCGGTCTGCTTGGCTGCGGGCGTGTCGGCACGCGCGATCGAAGCGCGGCGGTTTTCGGCCTTTTGCTCCCCTGACAGGAGTGGATAGAGGAAGACCCAGGCGATGCCGCCAACGGCGGCCGTGGCGAGAAAGGCGAGGGCGAGGACCTGCATGTTCATGACGCTGACCTGCTCACGTTGTCGGCGCCAATTCGGCGGCGTCGAGCGCGGCGGCAAGGCGCTTCTCTTCGCCGTAATAGCGGGCGCGTTCCCAGAATTTCGGGCGGCCGATGCCGGTCGAGCGGTGCCGGCCAATGATCTTGCCGTTGGCGTCTTCGCCGATCAGGTCGTAGAGGAAGATGTCCTGGGTGATGATGGTGTCGCCTTCCATGCCCATCACTTCGGTGATGTGGGTGATGCGGCGCGAGCCGTCGCGCAGGCGCGCGGCCTGGACGATGACGTCGATGGATGCGCAGATCATCTCGCGAATGGTGCGCGAGGGCAGAGAGAAACCGCCCATGGTGATCATGGATTCGCAACGCGACAGCGCCTCGCGCGGATTGTTGGCATGCAGCGTCCCCATCGAGCCGTCATGGCCGGTGTTCATGGCCTGAAGCAGGTCGAACGCCTCGGGTCCGCGGACTTCGCCGACGATGATGCGTTCGGGGCGCATACGGAGGCAGTTGCGCACCAGCTCGCGCATGGTGACCTGGCCTTCGCCTTCGATGTTGGGCGGGCGGGTTTCGAGCCGGACCACATGAGGCTGCTGGAGCTGGAGCTCGGCCGCGTCCTCGCAGGTGATGACGCGTTCGTCGTGCTCGATGTAGTTGGTCAGACAGTTGAGCAGCGTCGTCTTGCCCGAGCCGGTGCCGCCGGAGATCAGCACGTTGCAGCGGACCCGGCCGATGATCTGGAGGATCTCAGCGCCTTCCGGCGAGATCGCGCCGAACTTGACGAGCTGATCGAGCGTCAGCTTGTCCTTCTTGAATTTGCGGATGGTGAGGGCGGGGCCGTCGATCGCGAGCGGCGGCACGATGG
The DNA here is from genome assembly GCF_004114935.1 of Bradyrhizobium zhanjiangense. Taxonomy (NCBI): domain Bacteria; kingdom Pseudomonadati; phylum Pseudomonadota; class Alphaproteobacteria; order Hyphomicrobiales; family Nitrobacteraceae; genus Bradyrhizobium; species Bradyrhizobium zhanjiangense. Next base: position 8,835,615 of record NZ_CP022221.1, on the reverse strand, counting down.
CATTGACGCGGGAGCCGTCGGCGAGGCGCGCGTCGCAGATCGGCGAGGATTCGTCGACGCGCCGGCCGACCTGGCTGACGATGCGCTGACAGATGTTGAGGAGCTGCTGATTGTCTCGAAAGCGGATTCCGGTGCGCTGGATCTTGCCCCCGACCTCGATGAAGACGGTGCCGGCGCCGTTCACCATGATGTCGGCGATGTCGTCGCGCGCGAGCAGAGGCTCCAGCGGGCCATAGCCGAGCACGTCGTTGCAGATATCGTCGAGCAGTTCCTCCTGCTCGGCGATCGACATCACGATGTTCTTGATCGCGATGATCTCGTTGACGATGTCGCGAATTTCCTCGCGGGCGGACTCGGAATCGAGCTTGGCGAGCTGGGCGAGGTCGATGGCCTCGATCAGTGCACCGAAGATGGTCGCCTTGACCTCGTAATAATTGTCCGAGCGCCGGCTCTCCATGGCGGGAGGCGGCGGCGCCTTGGCAGGGGCAAGCGATGGTGAGGCGACGGCCGGCGGGAGCGGGGCGCGCGACACCGTCGCCGCCGGAGCCTGGGAAGGCTCGGGCAACACGGCGCCGGGCTTGGGAGCCCGAAAATCGGTGTCTGTTCCGCTACGCTTACCGAACACTTAACAACTCCATGCGGCGGCTTATTTTCCCCGCAACTTCTCAATCAGGGGTGAAAACAAGGACGACTTTTGTTTCTTCGTCTCGCTGCGGCCGGTCAGGCGCTGGGCGATCTGAAGGAACATCTCGATCGACTTGTGATTGGCCGAGATCTCCGCGATCATCTGGCCATTGTTGGCCGCCGAGCCGAAGATCTGCGGCTCGAACGGGATCGACGCGACCGGCTGGCTCTCGATCGCCTTGGCGAATTCCGTGGCGGCGATTTCGGGCCGTTTCGGGACACCGACCTGGTTCAGGCAGTAGAGCGGCGGCCGGTCGTTGGGGCGCGAGGCCTTCAACAGATCGAACAGGTTCTTGGTATTGCGCAAATTGGCGAGATCGGGCGCGGCCACGATCAGGATGTCGTCGGCTCCGATCAAGGCGCGCTTGGTCCAGCCCGACCATTGGTGCGGGATGTCGAGCACGATGCAGGGCATGGTGGAACGCAGCGTGTCGAACACGGAATCGAAGGCGTCGGAGCCGAAGTCATAGACCCGGTCGAGCGTCGCGGGCGCCGCCAGCAGGCTGAGATGGTCGGTGCATTTCGATAGCAGGCGGTCGATGAAGGCCGTATCGACGCGATCGGGTGAGAACACGGCGTCGGCAATGCCCTGTGGCGGGTCCTGGTTGTAGTCCAGCCCGGCGGTGCCGAAGGCGAGGTCGAGATCGGCGACGACCGCATCCATCGCAAGATCGCGAGCGATCGCCCAGGCGACATTGTGGGAGATGGTGGAAGCGCCGACGCCGCCCTTGGCGCCGACCACGGCGATGATGCGGCCGACCGCCTTGGCTTCCGGCGCCGAGAACAGGTTGCAGATCGAGCGCACGACGTCGATCGCGCCGACCGGCGCGAGCACGTAGTCGCTGACGCCACGGCGCACGAGCTCGCGGTAGAGCATGACGTCGTTGATGCGGCCGATCACCACCACGCGGGTGCCGGCATCGCAGACGGTAGCGAGCTGATCGAGCCCGCCCAGGAGGTCGCTGCGACCGTCGCTTTCGAGCACGATTACGTTCGGTGTCGGGGCGGAGCGATAGGCTTCGATCGCCGCCGCCATGCCGCCCATCTGGATCTTCAGATGGGCCTTGCCGAGACGGCGATCCTCGCCGGCCGACTGCACCGCGGCAGCGGTCTCCACGGTCTCGCAGAAAGCCTGCACCGAGACACGCGGCGAGGGCGCAATATGCTCCTCGACCGGCGGGGGCGGTGTTTCCGGCTGCTCTTCTTGAGGCTGGCGAGCGTAGCTGATCATTTGCCGGTGTCGCTGAGTTTGGCCTTGTCGGCTTCGGGATGGAGGGTCGCCGTCGTCGTCCCCTTGCGATACTTCTCGAAGGCCGTGGTGCGACGCGCTATATAGGGCGGCGTTTCCGCCCTCGGCTGCTCGAGGTCCGACGGATTGTCGACCATCGCCGCGAGGTTGCGCTGATAGGCGCAGCCGTAATTGTAATAGTCCTTGTTCTCGAACCAGCTCTTGTTCTTGATCGAGGGGCCGATGTCGTCCGGCCACAGGCCGCAGGGGCCCGCGACCGCGGCGATCTTGGAGTAAGTGAGTCGGATTGGCGGCAGGAAGCGCCTGTCTTCCGGCTGGTAGGGGTGAACGTTGATGCCGCGCGGCGGAACGCCTGCCGCCGCCAGCATCGCCTGGATCTCTCGCATGGTGTCCGCGACCGGTCGCGCGTTGGGCGTGCCGGATGGCATGTCGATCCGGATGGCGCCGGTGCCCTCGTGCAGCCAGGCCGAGGCGACGCCCATGACGTCGGCGCGCTGGGCAGCGGTCAAGCCGCCGCGCGCGTGGCCGACGAAGACGACGATCGAGCGGTCCTGCTCTTCGATCGCGATCGGATGGCGCTGCTTGTAATCGTCTGGAATGGAGGCGGTGACGGCTTCGTCGTGCTGGCAGCCGCCGAGCGCGAGCGCCATGCCGACGAGCGCGCCACCGAGGCGGATGGCGCGTCTGCGAAGCTGGGGTGGTCTTGTGATCATCGTGAAGTCCCCGTTCCGCTTCAGTCGGTGATGAAGCCGTAGGTGCCGCGGTAATTCCTGGCCGGTTCGGTCCGGCCAGGCACGCCGTAGATGCGGTTGATGTTGCCGAGCAACTCGGCCTGCGGATCGGCCGGGGCGGCGAAGCCGTCATCCGGCCGCGACAGGTCCTTTTGCGCGACCGCGCGAACGACATAGGGCGTCACGATCACGACCAGTTCGGTTGCGTTGTTGACGAAGTCGCGGCTGCGGAACAGCGTGCCGAGGACCGGGAGCTGCATCAGCCCCGGCAGCCCGCTGACCGCCTGCTTGGTCTGCTGCTGGATCAGGCCAGCCATTGCCATCGCGCCGCCCGAGGGAATTTCCAGCGAGGTCTCGGCGCGGCGGGTCCGGATCGAGGGCACCGTCAGCGAGTTCACCGACGTCGCGCTCACGGCCTGGGACAGCGTGATCGCATTTTCGTTCGACAGTTCCGAGACCTCGGTCATCACGCGCAGGCTGATCTTGCCCTCGCTCAGAACCACGGGGGTGAAGTTGAGCGAGATGCCGAACTTCTTGAAGCTGATCTGGGTGGTACAGACATGCGTGACGGGATCGCAGGCATAGCCTGCCGGCACCGGGAATTCACCGCCGGCAATGAAGGTCGCCGACTCGCCGGAGATCGCGGTCAGGTTCGGCTCGGCCAACGTACGGATCACGCCCGCGGTCTCCATCGCGCGCAGGGTGGCCTGCACGGTCGGCGTCGCGCCGAACTTCGTGGTCAGGTTGTTGCCGTCCACGAGGTTCTTGCCGAGAGCCGTGAACGGATTCGAGTTGGAGAAGCTCACCACAGAGGTGCCGTAGTTCAGGTTCGCGGAGAGGTCGATGCCGAGCTGCTTGACGATGTTGCGCTGGACTTCGGCCACCGTCACCTTCAGCATGACCTGGTCGCGGCCGCGGACCACGATCGAGTTCACCACCTTGTCGGCGCTGCCGGCGAGCCGTGCGGCGAGATCGTTGGCCTGCTGCGCTTCCAACGGGTTCGCCGCCGTGCCGGTCAGGACGATGCCGTCGCCGAGGCCGTCGATCTGGATGTCGGAATTGGGCAGGATCTGCTTCAGCGCGGCCCGCACGCCGTTGAGGTCGCGCTTGACCGCGATGTCATAGGCCGCAATCTGCTGGCCGGCGGAATCGAAGAACACGATGTTGGTCTGGCCGACGGTGGCGCCGATGATGTAGGCGCGCTGCGCCGAGCGGACCACGGCATTGGCGATCTTGGGGTCGGCGACCAGCACGTCCTTGATGTCGCGCGGCAGGTCGATCACGACAGACTTGCCGATGCCGAGCGAGAGGAAACGCGCGTTCATCTGGCCGTCGGCCGCGACCGGCGCCATGGGACGGTAGTCGGCGGCGACCACCGGGCTGAGGGCCGGGTTGAGCGTCAGCGCGAGGGCGGCCGAAAACGACAGGGCGCGAACCAGTGAGGTTCGCATCGTCGCCAGATTTGCCCTGCATTTCATATCGACTGCCTTCATCTTGCTTTCGCCGTCTGACTTGGAATGCCGTAGCGAATGATCGAAACGCCGTCGCGCTTCTGTGCGGATTCGTCGAGCGTGATCTCGCTCATCTTGACGTCGGCTATGCTGCGCAACGCCAGCGACAGCGTTCCGGCCTGGCGGGCCGACGAAAGCGCCTGGGTCTGCGCGGGATTGAGCTCCAAGGTCACGGTCTTGCCGACCACCGTGTTCTGGCCGTCCTTCTCCTTCGGCGCCTGGTCGATGGCCAGGACGCGGATGTTGGTCAGGATGATCTCGGAGGTGACGATGTCCGGAGCACCGTTGCTCTGGTCCGGATTCTTGAGGCGGCGCGTGAGGATCACATCGACGCGGTCGTTGGGCAGGATGAAGCCGCCTGCGCCGGTCTCCGGCGAGATCTCGGTCGAGATCGCCCGCATGCCGCTCGGCAGGATGGCCGCCATGAAGCCGGAGCCCTCGGCCTTGACCAGCTTCTGGTCGCGGATTGGCTCACCCTGAATGAAGGGAGCGCGCGCGATCGAGCCGGTCACCTGGGTCACGCCCTCGGGACGCTCGTTGCGGCGGATGAAAGTGGCGCTGGCGGTCGCGGCCGGCCAGGTCTGCCATTGCACGTCTTCCGGCTTCACGGTCTGGCCGAGACCGATGTCGTTCTTGGCGACCAGGACGTCGACGGTCGGAAGCTGTGCGACCGGAGCCGGAGGCGGCGCAGAATTGTCCGTGCCGCTCGCCAGGTACGCGGCGACGCCGCCGGCGCAGATGGCGACGGTCAGGACGACAATGCGTGCCCTATTCATACGCTTCACTTTCCAACAAAACGCCGCGACGCTGCCGCCGCCGTGATCGGCAGTTGACCAGCTATTCGTCAAAGCATGGTTAATGAGGCGTATCTAAATCGCCTTAACGCCGGGTTTACCCGGTGCGTTCAGCGCAGCGCGAGATGAGCGAGATCGATCGCCTTCACCCATTCGGTCTCCGGGTAAACCATCAGCGCGCTCAGTGCGAGCGCGATGCCGTAGGGAATACCGCTCTCCTTGGCGTGCAGCCGTGCGAGCCAGGCCTGGCCCGCCAGTCCGTAGGGCAGCGGCCACTGCCGGAACTGGAGCAGGAGCAGCGTCAGCGCCCCGCCGAACAGCGAGGCGTAGAGCAGAAAGTTCATCAGATGCGCAAAGCCGAACCAGAGTGCGACGGAGGCCGCGACCTTGGCATCGCCGCCGCCGACCCAGCCCATCGCAAAGCAGGTGAAGGCCACGACCAGCAGGAGTGCGCTGGCACCGACATGGCTCAGCATCTCATAAGGTGCCATGCCACCGGCGAGAGCGAGGGCGAAGAAGCCGGCGACCAATGCCAGCGACACGCGGTTCGAGATCGTCATCGTGAAGAGGTCGCTCGCAGCGGCGAATGCCATGAGAGCCGGGAAGAGCAGAAGGCGCGCAAGGTCGAGGATCATGGGCTGCGTCTTGAGGCCTGGTTGTGTCGCCGAAGCTGGCGGCGCGGATGCTAGCCGGCAGTGCTAAACAAACCGACAACGGCAGCCGAGTGGCGAGGCTGGCTCCGCCGCGAGCGTGCTCACCAGAGGCTGGCAATGCGCACGGCGAGCGTGACCGTCGCAAGCAGCAGCGCAAGGCAGACCCAATAGGCCGGCGAGCCGGTCTGCGCCGCCTTCGCCTCGTTCGCCGCGACCGCGGCATCGGTTCTGTACTCGCGCAACGCCACTGGAACTCGCCGTCTTCAGAAAAACAAAGGCCCCGGAGGTCCGGGGCTTTTGCGAATCGCTCTTCGGGTACTTACTTCAGCGACGAGCTGATCGAGCCGAACTTGGTGTTCAGCGAGCTGCCGAGATTGTTGACGACCGTGATGATGGCCAACGCGATGCCGGCGGCGATCAGACCGTATTCGATGGCGGTGGCGCCGGATTCGTCCTTCGCGAAACGCGCAATCAAGTTCTTCATGAACAAAACTCCTTCTGGGTGGGATCGCCTCGTTCGGCGCTGTCTTTGACGCGACGAAGATGAGAGCCGAGCTCTTTCGGTAGCGTTAATTCAATCGCGCAAATCCGCTTGTCGCGCGATGCTTTTGGCCAGAGTGAATTTCGTCTTAAGGCGGCCGTTGAATTCGGCCCGGTTCCGAATGCAGCGCACGCGCCGGCCGGCTTCACCCTCCCTTAAATCTAGCGGAGTAGGCCTAGGCGGGACCAGCAATTCGGAAGTGAGGCGACGATGTCGAGCCTGCCCATGCAAGTCGCCCTGATGCTCGGCGAGACCATCGCGAAGGTGGCCCCCGTCACCCTGGTGCTCGCGGCAGTCTTCACCGTGCTCGAGCATTTCTGGGCCTGCAATCCCGGTGCGCCGTGGTGGCGCAAGCGGGAGATCATCACAGACATCTGCTACTGGTTCTTCGTTCCGGTGTTCGCCCGCACGATGCGGATCGGACTGCTGATCGTCGGCGCCGGCGTCGTCTTCAACATCCACGAGGCCGACGAACTCATCGCCTTCTACGACAATGGCCATGGCCCGCTGTCACAGCTGCCGCTGTGGGTGCAGGCCGTGCTGTTCCTGGTGCTGTCCGATTTCATGCTGTACTGGCTGCACCGGCTTTTCCATGACGGCGGGTTCTGGAAGTACCACGCAATCCATCATTCGTCGGAGGAGATCGGCTGGATTTCCGCGGCGCGCTTCCATCCCGTCAATCTCGTGCTCGGGACGATCAGCGTCGACGTCGTGCTGCTGATGGCCGGTATTTCCCCGAACGTCATGATCTGGGTCGGCCCGTTCACCACCTTCCATTCGGCCTTCGTGCACGCCAACTTGAACTGGACCTTCGGACCGTTCAGATACGTGCTGGCGACGCCGGTGTTCCACCGCTGGCACCACACCTCGCTGGAAGAGGGAGGCGACACCAATTTTGCCGGGACGTTCCCGATCTGGGACGTGCTGTTTGGCACCTTCCGTATGCCAGAAGGCAGGCTGCCGCAGGATTACGGCAAGGACGAAGCGACCATGCCCAAGGAAATCGGCGGCCAGCTCGCCTATCCGTTCCGCCACTAGGGCGGCGTCAACGTCTCCAGAGGGCTACAAAGCGCCGGTCCCTTCAAACAATAGTCGGCGAGTTTGCGGAACGTTCACGAATTAAGGGCAGGTTAGCCGGGTCGGGCACCGGCTCCGCTGTATCTGATCGTTTCTGCCGGTTTGTGACGTCCCGGGGGTAAGTGTATGCGTAAAGAATTGCTGCGCCGTCAGGCGCGCGTCTGCCTTCTGGTTGCGGCTGCGATGCTGGCATCGCCCGGTGCCGGCCTTGCCGAGCCGACCGCCGACACCATTGCCGTCAATGTCGACCAGGCCAAGCTGGTCCGGCTCCCCGGCAAGGTCGCGACCATCGTGGTCGGCAATCCCCTGATCGCGGACGTCACGCTGCAGCCCGGCGGCATGATCGTCGTGACCGGGAAGGGTTATGGTGCCACCAATTTCATCGCGCTCGACCGGGGCGGCGAGATCCTGGTCGACCGCCAGATCCAGGTCGAAGGTCCGAGCGACCGGCTCGTCACCGTCTATCGCGGGATCGAGCGCGAGTCCTACAGCTGCATGCCGCTTTGCCAGCGTCGCTTGACGCTCGGCGACAGCGACGCCTACTTCAACCACACGATGACCCAGGCAGGCTCGCTGAGCAACAATGCCAGCGGGGCTGCCGGCGGGGCCGCCAAGACCAACTAGCAGGACCGATTGGCGCTCTGCCCGGGCAGGATATCCGTGCCGCGTACGGAGAAGTCTTCGAACATGAAAAGGCCGTGCGTTGCGCACGGCCTTTTTTAATTCCTTGGCTCGCCTGAGCCGGCCCGGGTCAATATCCGGGGGCCCGGCAGGCTCAGCCCGCGGCGCGGAGGTTGTCCGCTGCCGACTTGCCGGAGCGGCGGTCGGCCACGATCTCATAGGAGACCTTCTGACCTTCCTGCAGCGAGCCGAGGCCCGCGCGCTCGACGGCGCTGATGTGAACGAACACGTCCTTGCCGCCGTCGTCGGGCTGGATGAAGCCATAACCCTTGGTCGCGTTAAACCACTTCACGGTTCCCATGCTCACTGGGGTAGTCCCTTCTAGATAGCACAATGTAAGAGCCTGCTCGCGCAGGCAGGTTAGATCGAATTTTTGGAAGGGTCGTCAGCGTGTCTGAACCGGCTGTACCGGTGGATGCTAATGTCGTCCGGCCGAAAATCGATTAATTCATTTTATCGGAATTAAGGCCTCAAAACAATCCTGACGCGCACGATTTTTTGATCCGCCGTGATGCCCACGGCGGATCAGCATACAGGTCAGAACTTTACTTCCGCGCTCGCGCGCCGGGAGGCGACTAACGGCGGCGGAACTGGCCGCCGCGCTGCGCCCCACCCCGCGGCGGGCCGCCGGGCGTCGAGGGACGTTCGTCCTTGTGACGGAAAATCAGTCGGCCCTTCTCGAGGTCGTAGGGCGACATCTCCACCGTCACGCGGTCGCCCGCGAGTGTCTTGATGCGGTTCTTCTTCATCTTGCCGGCGGTGTAGGCAACGATCTCGTGTCCGGCGTCGAGCTGCACGCGGTAGCGGGCGTCGGGGAGGATTTCGGTGACCAGTCCTTCGAACTGGATCAGCTCTTCCTTGGCCATGTGGTTGTCTCCAGGTCGTGGACGACTAGTGCGAATGAGGATTGCGATTCGGTCGGCCGTTGGGACGACTCTCGCGACGCAAAAAGGCAACGCCTTGTATTCCATCAGGCTTGCCGGCGCTATGCGCGGGACGCTGTTCCGACCGATCGGCTGGTGAGGAATTCATCTTACCACCGGAATGGCGGCGGCGGCGAGACCCCTTCGACGTGTTGTGGCTCTCACCGGACCTGCCATCAACAGGCCGGCCCTCGACATGCCGTCCTTCGCCATGCCGTCCATCAGCATGTCTTGCGCCGTGCGGGCGCTGGCTGGGACGGCCTGGCCGGCCCGAGCGATGCTGCGCAGCAGCAGGCGCCTGGGCGGCCTCGCGGCCGGCGTCGGTGCGGTGATCCTCGCGCGGCAGCGCCACGCGGATCAGGCGCTCGATATCGCGGAGATAGCTGAGCTCCTCGCCGCCGGCCACGAGCGAGATCGCGGTGCCGTCGGCGCCGGCGCGCGCGGTGCGGCCGATGCGGTGGACATAGGTCTCGGGCACGTTGGGCAGATCGAAATTGATGACGTGGCTGATGCCGTCGACGTCGATGCCGCGGGCGGCGATGTCGGTGGCGACCAGAGTGCGGATCTCGCCCGAGCGGAACTGGGCGAGCGTGCGCTCGCGATGGTTCTGCGACTTGTTGCCGTGGATGGCGTTGGCCGCGATGCCCGCCTTGGCCAGCGTCTTCACCACCTTGTCGGCGCCGTGCTTGGTGCGGGTGAAGACCAGCGCGCGGTTGATCGGCTCGTCCTTCAGCAGCTTGGTGAGGAAGGCGGGCTTGGCCGAGAAATCGACCTGGAGGATGCGCTGGTTGATCCGCTCGGCGGTGGAGGAGACCGGGGTCACCGCGACGCGGGCGGGATCACGCAGCATGGCATCGGCGAGCTCGGCGATGTCCTTCGGCATGGTGGCCGAGAAGAACAGCGTCTGGCGCTTGATCGGCAGCTTGGCGACGATTTTGCGGATATCGTTGATGAAGCCCATGTCGAGCATGCGGTCGGCCTCGTCGAGCACGAGGAACTCAACGCTCGAGAGCTTCAGACCGTTGCTCTGCACGAGATCGAGCAGGCGGCCGGGGGTGGCGACCAGAACCTCGACGCCGGGCATCAGCGACCGGACCTGGCGGCCCATCGGCACGCCGCCGATGGCGAGTGTCGAGGACAGGCGGATGTGGCGGCCATAGGCGTTGAAGCTGTCGAGGATCTGGCCGGACAGTTCGCGGGTGGGCGACAGCACCAGCACACGGGCCGTCTTGGGCTGCGGCTTGATGCGGTTCTCGAGCAGGCGATGCAGGATCGGCAGCGCGAAGGACGCGGTCTTGCCGGTGCCGGTCTGGGCGATGCCGACGACGTCGCGGCCGGTCAGCGCCAGCGGGATGGTCTGGGCCTGGATCGGGGTGGGGGTGACGTAGTTCTCTTCACGAAGAGCGCGCGCGATGGGTTCGGCGAGGCCGAAATCCTGAAACGAAGTCAAAAGAGGGGTGCTTTCCATGTCAAAAGCGGGCGCCCGGCGCATTCGGCGCGGCGCGCGCATAGGGTGTCGAGAAGACACCTGCGTGTTTGGGGTGTCGGATGGGCTTGGGAGATATGGGGCAAGCCAGAGCCCCGTAGGGGCTTAAGAACACGCAGCTCGCAACGACGGCTTGATTTGCAAGCAGTCTCGGGCGTTCATATGGAACATCGTAGGGGCGCTTTCAAGGCAAGCTCGCCTCAAACGGCGGTTGCGGTGCATAAATATTTATGCCGGAAATTTAGCCAGAATTGGAAATTTGCATAAAAAATAGACTGCCTGCCGCTTTCGCATACATTTCAGTTGCCCAGGGTTTAGGCGGAAAGACTGCGGCTGAACTTGGAATTCAGGTCGTTTTATAAGTAAATTCAATAGCTTGAGAGGTGCTTAGTCCATGGCATGGTTCTTGCGAATCCGTTAATCGCAGGCGGCCGTGGGGCCGTTTCGCAGCGTTTTCACGTCTGCGTCAGGGAGATGATACACTCATGCTTAGCAAATCCACTCACGATATAGCGGCGTCATTTAGCCGCCGCGGCGTCCTCGCCGCGACCGCCGGACTGATGCTCGGTCTGGCTTCATTGACTGGCGCCAAGGCCGCGGACGACACCATCAAGGTCGGCGTGCTTCACTCCCTTTCCGGCACCATGGCCATCAGCGAAACCACGCTGAAGGACACCATCCTCTTCCTGATCGACGAGCAGAACAAGAAGGGCGGCGTGCTCGGCAAGAAGCTCGAAGCCGTCGTCGTCGACCCCGCTTCCAACTGGCCGCTGTTCGCCGAGAAGGCGCGCGAGCTGATCACCAAGGACAAGGTCTCGGTCGTGTTCGGCTGCTGGACCTCGGTGTCGCGCAAGTCGGTGCTCCCGGTCTTCAAGGAGCTGAACAACATCCTGTTCTACCCCGTGCAGTACGAGGGCGAGGAGAGCGAGCGCAACGTGTTCTACACGGGTGCTGCGCCGAACCAGCAGGCGATTCCCGCCGTCGACTATCTGATGAAGGAAGAGAAGGTGAAGCGCTGGGTGCTCGCGGGCACCGACTACGTCTATCCGCGCACCACCAATAAGATCCTGGAAGCCTATCTGAAGTCCAAGGGTGTCGCCCAGGAAGACATCATGATCAACTACACGCCGTTCGGTCATTCCGACTGGCAGACGATCGTGGCCGACATCAAGAAGTTCGGCTCGGCCGGCAAGAAGACCGCAGTGGTCTCCACCATCAACGGCGATGCCAACGTTCCCTTCTACAAGGAGCTCGGCAACCAGGGCATCAAGGCCAAGGACATCCCGGTGGTCGCTTTCTCGGTGGGTGAGGAAGAGCTCGCCGGTATCGACACCAAGCCGCTGGTCGGCCATCTCGCCGCCTGGAACTACTTCGAGTCGATCAAGACCAAGGACGGATCGAACGAGAAGTTCATCAAGGACTGGCAGGCCTATACCAAGAACCCGAAGCGCGTGACCAACGACCCGATGGAGGCGCACGTGATCGGCTTCAACATGTGGGTGAAGGCAGTCGAGAAGGTGAAGTCGACCGATCCGGACAAGGTGATCGACGCGCTTCCCGGCATCGAGGCGCCGAACCTGACCGGCGGCGTGTCGAAGATGCTGCCGAACCACCACATCACCAAGCCGGTGTTCATCGGCGAGATCAAGGGCAATGGCCAGTTCGACGTGGTCTGGAAGACCCCGGGCCTCGTTGCTGGCGATGCCTGGTCGAAGGAGCTGGACGGCTCCAAAGACCTGATCGGCGACTGGGTCGGCAAGAAGTGCGGCAACTTCAACACCAAGACCAACAAGTGCCTCGGTTCGGGCTCCTAATCCCGACCTGACGCTCCATGACACGATCGGAGAGGGCGGCGATCCCGCCGCCTTCTCCAACCATTTCTGCCGGGGTCATTCACAGTGCCAGCCCATTTGTCTGCCCGTCTCTGCTCGCTTGTGCTTTCGCTGTTTCTGATCGCGTTCGCGCTGCCGGCCTTCGCCGGTCCGTTCGAGGATGCGGTCGCCAAATTCGCCAATGACGATTTTTCCGACACGGAGGAGGCGATTGGTGCGGTCGCGAGCAGCGGCAATGCGCTGGCATTCCCGATCATCAGCGCGCTGCAGGACGGCCGCCTCATGGCCGATCCGGATAGCAAGAAGGTTTACGTCACCGGCACCGACGGCAAGTCGATCGACGCCGCAACAGGCCAGTCCGTGGCCAGCGTTCCCGACAGCGCGAGCGCGGTTCGCCTCAACAACCGCCTGCGCCGCAGCGTGGACGCCGCGCTCGGCAGCCTGACGCTTCAGTCGCCCGATCTGTCGACGCGCCTCCAGGCCGCACAGTCGGTGTTCAAGTCGCATGAGGAGGCCGCGCTCGAGGCGGTCGAGGCCGCGCTGGCCAAGGAAGGCAACAGATCCGTCAAGACCGCGCTCGGCGAAGCCCGCGCGGCCATCCTGCTGTTCAAGTCGGACGCCACCGAGGTCGAGAAGCTGGAGGCCGTTGCCACCCTCAAGGCGCGCGGCGACCAGGAGGCGCTGGCGCTGCTCACCGGCATGGGCGACCAGCCGGCCTCGGTGAGCAAGGCTGCCGCGAGCGCGATCGGCTCGATCCAGAACTCGCTTGCGGTCTGGTCCATGGTGCAGAATGCCTGGTATGGCCTCTCGCTCGGCTCGGTGCTGCTGCTCGCGGCGATCGGCCTCGCCATCACCTTCGGCGTGATGGGCGTGATCAACATGGCCCATGGCGAGATGGTGATGATCGGGGCCTACACCACCTTCGTGGTGCAGGAGGTGATCCGCACCCGCTATCCCGGCCTGTTCGACTATTCGCTCTTGATCGCGGTGCCGCTCGCCTTCCTCGTCGCCGGTGCCATCGGCGTCCTGATCGAGCGCAGCATCATCCGCTTCCTCTACGGCCGTCCGCTGGAGACGCTGCTGGCGACCTGGGGCCTGTCGCTGGTGCTGCAACAGGCGGTGCGCACCATGTTCGGCCCGACCAACCGCGAGGTCGGCAACCCCTCCTGGATGAGCGGCGCGTTCGAGCTCGGCCAGATCACCATCACCTATAACCGGCTCTGGATCCTCTGCTTCACGCTCGCCGTGTTCGCGATCCTGCTCGCGATGCTGCGCTATACCGCGCTCGGCCTCGAGATGCGCGCGGTGACGCAAAACCGCCGCATGGCGGCTTCGATGGGTATTGCGACCTCGCGCGTCGACGCGCTCACTTTCGGGCTCGGCTCGGGCATTGCCGGCATTGCGGGCGTGGCGCTGTCGCAGATCGACAATGTCAGCCCCAATCTCGGCCAGAGCTACATCATCGACAGCTTTATGGTCGTGGTGTTCGGCGGCGTCGGCAATCTCTGGGGCACCCTGGTCGGCGCCTTCACGCTCGGCATCGCCAACAAGTTCCTGGAGCCGGTCGCCGGCGCCGTGCTCGGCAAGATTGCCATCCTGGTTCTCATCATCCTGTTCATTCAAAAGCGGCCGCGCGGCCTGTTCGCGCTCAAGGGCCGTGCGGTGGAAGCATGACTCCTCACATGCTGACGCGCTCGCTGGACCGCAGTGCGACGATCTTCCTTGCTGTCGTCGCAGCCTGCGGCATCCTCATCCCGCTCTCCAACCTGCTGCTGCCCGCGGGCTCGTTCCTGCAGGTGCCGACCTATCTCGTCGCGCTCTGGGGTAAATATGTCTGCTACGCCATCCTCGCGCTCGCGATCGACCTGATCTGGGGCTATTGCGGCATCCTCTCGCTCGGCCACGGTGCGTTCTTCGCGCTCGGCGGCTACGCCATGGGCATGTACCTGATGCGGCAGATCGGCACCCGTGGCGTCTACGGCAACCCGATCCTGCCGGACTTCATGGTATTCCTGAATTGGCAGAAGCTGCCCTGGTACTGGTACGGCTTCGACATGTTCTGGTTTGCGGCCCTGATGGTGCTGGTCGTGCCGGGCCTGCTCGCGTTTTGCTTCGGCTGGCTCGCCTTCCGCTCCCGCGTCACCGGCGTGTATCTGTCGATCATCACGCAGGCGATGACCTATGCACTGTTGCTCGCCTTCTTCCGTAATGATTTCGGCTTTGGCGGCAACAATGGCCTGACCGACTTCAAGGACATCCTCGGCTTCAACGTGCAGGCGGAGGGCACGCGTGCCGCATTGTTCGCGCTGAGCTGTCTTGCGCTGATTGCAGGTTTCCTGATCTGCCGCGCCATTGTCTCCTCCAAGCTCGGCAAGGTGCTGATCGCGGTGCGCGATGCGGAATCGCGCACGCGCTTCCTCGGCTACCGCGTCGAATCCTACAAGCTGTTCGTGTTCACGGTGTCGGCCTGCATGGCCGGCGTCGCCGGCGCGCTCTACGTGCCTCAGGTCGGCATCATCAATCCATCCGAATTCGCGCCCGGCAATTCGATCGAGGCGGTGATCTGGGTCGCGGTCGGCGGCCGCGGCACGCTGGTCGGTGCTGCGCTCGGCGCCATCGTCGTCAATTACGCCAAGACCTTCTTCACCTCCGGCGTGCTGGCGCCGTACTGGCTGTTCATGCTGGGCGCGCTGTTCATCCTGGTGACGCTACTGCTGCCCAAGGGCATCGTCGGCACCTTCAATGCCTGGTGGGACTCCTCGAGGGAAAAGCGCACCGCTGCAGCCATTGCGAGCGCTGCGGCCGAAGACGGCGTCACCGAACCCAAGATGGCGGAGTAGGGCGATGAACGTCATGGACACCCGCGCAACCTCCGCAATGCTTTACCTGGACGGCGTGCACGTCTCGTTCGATGGCTTCCACGCCATCAACAATTTGTCGCTGACGCTCGAGCCCGGCGAGATGCGCGCCATCATCGGTCCGAACGGCGCCGGCAAGACCACGATGATGGACATCATCACCGGCAAGACCAAGCCGGACGAGGGCACCGTGCTGTTCGACGGCGTCACCGATCTGACGCGGCTCGACGAGACCCGCATCGCCGAGCTCGGCATCGGCCGCAAGTTCCAGAAGCCGACCGTGTTCGAGAGCCAGAGCGTGCAGGACAATCTCCTGCTCGCGCTCAACGTCGATCATTCGGTTCGCGGCACGCTGTTCTGGCGCGGCAGCAAGGCGGAATCCGAGCGCATCGACAAGGTGCTGGAGACGATCCGCCTCACCGAGGCCCGCAACCGCCTCGCCGGCAGCCTCAGCCACGGTCAGAAGCAGTGGCTCGAGATCGGCATGCTGCTGGCGCAGGATCCGAAGCTGCTCCTCGTCGACGAGCCGGTCGCAGGGATGACCGACGTCGAGACGCATCTCACCGCCGAGCTGCTCAAAGAGATCAACAAGACCCACACCGTGATGGTCGTTGAGCACGACATGACCTTTGTGCGCGAGCTCGGCGTCAAGGTCACCTGCCTGCATGAAGGCACCGTGCTGGCGGAAGGCACCATCGACCAGGTCTCGTCGAACGAGCGGGTCATCGAAGTCTATCTGGGACGCTGAGCGATGCTTGAGGTCAAGGACATCAACCTATTCTACGGCGCTGCCCAAGCGCTGCGCGGCGTCTCGATCTCGGCCGAGCCGGGCAAGGTGACTTGCGTGCTCGGGCGCAACGGCGTCGGCAAGACCTCGCTCTTGCGCGCCATGGTCGGGCAATATCCGATCTCCTCGGGCGCGATCGTGCTCGACGGCAGCGATATCACGGGCCTGAAGCCCTATGAGCGGGCGCGCAAAGGCATCGGCTTCGTGCCGCAGGGCCGCGAGATCTTTCCGCTGCTCACGGTCGAGGAGAACCTCAAGACCGGCTTCGGCCCGCTCAGGCGCGAGGACAAGCACATTCCGGACGACGTATTCTCGCTCTTCCCCGTGCTGCAATCCATGCTCGGCCGGCGCGGTGGCGACCTCTCCGGCGGCCAGCAGCAGCAGCTCGCGATTGGGCGCGCGCTGGTGATGCGACCAAAGCTGCTGCTGCTCGACGAGCCGACCGAGGGCATCCAGCCCTCGATCATCAAGGACATCGGCCGCGCCATCTCCTACTTGCGCAACCTAGGCAACATCGCGATCGTCCTGGTCGAACAATATCTCGACTTTGCCTGCGAACTCGGCGACAGTTTCGCGGTGATGGATCGCGGCGCGGTGAAGTTCACCTGCGACCGCTCCAATCTCGACGCGAGCGAAATCAGCCGCCAGATGGCGCTGTAAGCCATTCTGCCGCGACCGGCTGGGGAGGCGGATGCGCAGCGACGTTTCGGTCACAGCAACGGTTTTCGAGGCCAACCGCGCCCGCGGCGCGGTGCGCTTCGACGTCCATGCACGCGATGGCGTGACGCGGCGCGGGACCTTGCATGAATCCGGCTCCCTGCGCGTGCGCTTTCCCTCGCCGGAAGGCGAGGGGCTCTCCGGCGTGTTCGTCAACACGGCTGGCGGGGTCGCCGGCGGCGATCGCTTCGACATTGAGATCACGGCCGCTGACGCTGCGCGGCTGACGCTGACGACGGCGGCCGCAGAAAAGGTCTATCGTGCGCAGGACACGGCGGCCGAGCTCAATATCGCGCTGAGGGTCGGCGCAGGTGCGCATCTGTCCTGGCTGCCCCAGGAAACGATCCTGTTTGACCGCGCCCGTGTCCATCGCCGTTTCGACATCGCACTCGATGAGGCGGCTTCGCTCCTGCTCTGCGAGATCGTGGTGTTCGGTCGCACCGCCATGGGCGAGCGGATGGAGCAGGGCGAGTTCGTCGATCGCTGGCGGCTCTCTCGCGGCGGCAGGCTGGTGTTCGCAGAGACTGTCAGGCTGGATGGTCATATCGGTGAAAAATTGGCGCGATCCGCCGTGGCCAAGAGTGGCGCCGCGATCGGCACGGCCCTGATCGTGCCCGGCGACGAGGCGTTGGTCGAACGCATTCGCGAGGCCTCGGAATCGTTCGCCGGCGAGGTCGGGATATCCGCCTGGAATGGCTTTGCAATGGCGCGGTTCTGTGCCCAAGATGCGGCGCGTTTGCGCGCCGACATGATGGCGGTGCTGGCGCGCACCGGCGCGGCCCTGCCGCGGCTCTGGCTGAACTGACTGGTTGAATTGACGTGTTGAACGGAAGAGATGTCGCATGAATCTGTCTCCCCGCGAAAAGGACAAGCTTCTGATCTCGATGGCGGCCATCGTGGCGCGCCGTCGGCTAGACCGCGGCGTCAAGCTCAACCATCCCGAGGCGGTCGCGATCATCTCCGACTTCATCCTCGAAGGCGCGCGCGACGGCCGCACCGTCGCCGAGCTGATGCAATCCGGCGCGCAGGTGCTGACCCGCGACCAAGTGATGCCCGGCATCCCCGAGATGATCCACGACATCCAGGTCGAGGCGACCTTTCCGGACGGCACCAAGCTCGTCACCGTGCACGAGCCGATCAGGTAGGAGCGAGAACCATGATCCCGGGCGAACTCTTCATCCAGGACGGCGAGATCGAGCTCAATGCCGGCCGCAAGACCGTGACACTAACGGTTGCCAACACCGGCGACCGCCCGATCCAGGTCGGCTCGCATTACCATTTCTTCGAGACCAACCCGGCGCTGAAGTTTGACCGCAAGAAGTCCCGCGGCATGCGCCTCGACATCGCCGCCGGGACCGCCGTCCGCTTCGAGCCCGGCCAGACCCGTGACGTCCAGCTCGTCGCCATGGCCGGGAAGAAGACCATTTATGGCTTCCGCGGCGACGTGATGGGGAAGCTGTGATCTCCGAAGGAACGAGCCTGGTGCGGCAGGGTTGAGGCGAAAACGGAGTCTTGCCATGCTGACACCGATCCGCCTTGTCTCCGAAGCTGCCGAGCTCGCTGCGCACCGCCACAACGGCATGGCGCGCAAGGGGCGCGGCAACGAGCCTTATATTAATCATCTCGCCGAGGTCGCGAACCTGCTGGCGACCGCGACCGAGGGTGCCGATGCCGAGCTGGTCGCGGCCGGCTGGCTGCATGACGTGATCGAGGACACCGACACCACGCGCGAGGAGCTGGCGCAGAGATTTTCCGCACGTGTCGCTTCCCTCATCGCGGAATGCACCGACGACATGAGCCTGCCAAAGGCCGAGCGGCGGCGGCTTCAGGTGCTCGAAGCGCCGAAGAAATCCCCCGACGCAAAACTGATCAAGATCGCCGACAAGATCAGCAATACAGAGGCGCGCATTCAAACCGCCCCGAGCGCCGAGGAGCGGGACGATCTCGCCGATTACATCGGATGGGCCACGCAGGTCGTTGCAGGCTGCCGCGGCGGCAATGCCTGGCTCGACGAGAAATTCGATGATGCCGTGAAAGCAGCGAGGGCCTTGCTGTGACCCACCAAACATTCAAATGCAAACGGGGCTTGTGATGTCCGTCAAGATGAAGCGTTCCGTCTATGCCGACATGTTCGGCCCGACCACCGGCGACAGGGTGCGGCTGGCCGACACCGACCTGATCATTGAGGTGGAGAAGGATTTCACCACCTACGGCGAGGAGGTGAAGTTCGGTGGCGGCAAGGTGATCCGCGACGGCATGGGGCAGTCGCAGGTCACCAACCGGCAGGGCGCGGCCGACACCGTCATCACCAATGCGCTGATCGTCGACCATTGGGGCATCGTGAAAGCCGACGTCGCGATCAAGGACGGCATGATCTCCGCGATTGGCAAGGCCGGCAATCCCGATATCCAGCCGGGCGTCACCATCGTCATCGGCCCCGGCACAGATATTATCGCAGGCGAAGGCAAGATCCTCACCGCCGGCGGCTTCGACAGCCACATCCATTTCATCTGCCCGCAGCAGATCGAGCACGCGCTGATGAGCGGCGTCACCTCGATGCTCGGCGGCGGCACCGGGCCATCGCACGGCACTTTCGCCACCACCTGCACGCCGGGCCCGTGGCACATCGCGCGGATGATCCAGTCGTTCGACGCCTTCCCGGTCAATCTCGGCATCTCCGGCAAGGGCAACGCCTCGCGGCCCGCCGCGCTGGTCGAGATGATCAGAGCCGGCGCCTGCGCACTGAAGCTGCACGAGGATTGGGGCACGACGCCGGCCGCGATCGACAATTGCCTGTCGGTCGCCGACGATCACGATATTCAGGTGATGATCCACACCGACACGCTGAACGAATCCGGCTTCGTCGAGGATACGATCAAGGCATTCAAGGGCCGCACCATCCATGCCTTCCACACCGAAGGCGCCGGCGGGGGTCACGCGCCTGACATCATCAAGGTCGCTGGCCTGAAGAACGTGCTGCCGTCCTCGACCAATCCGACGCGGCCGTTCACGCGCAACACCATCGACGAGCATCTCGACATGCTGATGGTGTGCCACCACCTCGATCCCTCGATCGCGGAAGACCTGGCTTTCGCGGAAAGTCGCATCCGGAAAGAAACCATCGCCGCCGAGGACATTCTGCACGATCTCGGCGCGCTCTCGATGATGTCCTCGGACTCGCAGGCCATGGGCCGCCTCGGCGAGGTCATCATCCGGACCTGGCAGACCGCCGACAAGATGAAGAAGCAGCGCGGGTCGCTGCCGCAGGACAGAGGCAAGGACAACGACAATTTCCGCGTCAAGCGCTACATCGCCAAATACACCATCAATCCCGCCATCGCCCACGGCGTGTCGAAGCTGATCGGCTCGGTCGAGAAGGGCAAGCTCGCCGATCTCGTGCTGTGGTCGCCGGCCTTCTTCGGCGTCAAGCCGGACTGTATCGTCAAGGGCGGCAGCATCGTCGCGGCGCCCATGGGCGATCCCAACGCCTCGATCCCGACGCCGCAGCCGGTGCACTACCAGCCGATGTTCGGCGCCTTCGGCAAGGCGCGGACGGCGTCCTCGGTGGTGTTCACCTCGAAGGCCGCGGTCACCGGCGGTCTTGCGCGAAAACTCGGCATCGACAAGAAGCTCTATGCCGTCCAGAACACCCGCGGCAAGATCTCCAAGAAGAGCATGATTCACAACGACGCGACGCCCAATATCGAGGTCGATGCGGAGACCTATGAGGTCCGCGCCGACGGCGAGCTGCTGACCTGCGCCCCCGCCGAGGTGCTGCCGATGGCGCAGCGATATTTCATGTACTGAAATAGCGCCTCAACGCATGTCCCCGGATCAAGTCCGGAGACGGCTTTTCCGCTGTTGCGTTCGATCCGGCCTGGTCTAATGTCCCGCCCGGTATCGTACCCTTAGAAGAAAAGCCGGGAGGATTTCTCGTGATCTATGTCGTTGCCACCTTGATCATCAAGCCCGAAACGCGCGCCGAATTCATTGCAGCCGCTACCGCCTGCATCAAGGAGACGCGGAAGGAGCCCGGCAATATCGCCTACGATTTGCACGAGAGCGTCACCGATCCCAGCAAGATGGTATTCGTCGAGCAATGGGAGAATGCCGAGGCGCTGGTGCCGCACCGCGCCATGGAGCACATGAAGACGTTCGGCCGCGTCGCGGTGAAGTGCTTTACGGCGCCGCCGAAGATCGAGGTGATCACGCCCGAGAAGGTCGAGACACGGTAACGAGGTAAACGCATGATCCGGGCGACGCAGGTCAAGGGGCAGCACCGCTTCACGGAACCCCCCGTGGATACGGTCGTGCTCGATTTCGACGATCGACACCGCCGCCGCATGGCGATGACGGGGACGCGCGGGCTCGAATTCCTGCTCGACCTGGAGCACGCCGTCGCGCTGCGCGGCGGTGACGCGCTGGTGCTGGAGGACGGCCGGCTGGTGGAGGTGGTGGCGGCGCCCGAGCCGCTGCTGGAGATCCGCGGTCGCGATCCGCACCATCTCATCCGCGTCGCCTGGCATCTCGGCAATCGCCATCTGCCGACGCAGATCATGGCCAAAGCCTTGCGCATCCGCCGCGACCACGTCATCGAAGCCATGGTGAAGGGTCTTGGCGCCCGCGTGATCGAGATCGAGGCGCCGTTCGATCCCGAGGGCGGCGCCTACGCCGATGCCGGCCACGCGCATGGGCACGACGATCATGCGCATCACGATCACGGCCATCACGATCACGGCCATCACGATCACCATGATCATCACGGTCATGATCACCACCATCATGGCCATGCCGCGCATGACCATGATCACGATCATCACCATCATCACGACGAGCATTGCGACCACCCCGACCATCACCACGGCCACAAGCATGCTCATGAGCACAAATGAGCCGGTCAGCCCCGCTGACCTCGCCAGGCGCGAGGCGGCGGCGCTGTACCGGTTGATGACCTGGCTGTCGCCGGCATTCCCTGTCGGCGGGTTCTCCTATTCCAGCGGCATCGAATGGGCGGTCGAGGCGGGCGATATCACGGACACCGCGACGCTGGCGGACTGGCTCGATGCGATGCTTGGCGACGGCTCGGGCTTTTGCGATGCGACGTTCCTGGTCCATGCCTATCGCGCCGCGGAGGCGGGCGAGACCACCGCTTTGAACGATATCGCCGAGCTGGCCGCCGCCTTCGTGCCGTCGCGCGAACGACAGCTGGAAACGACCTCGCAGGGCCGTGCCTTCATCGACATCGCCCGCGCCGCGTGGGATGCCGACGGATTGGATGCCATGGTCGCGGCATGCCGCACGCCGCTGGTCTATCCCGTCGCGGTCGGCGTGGTCGCCGCGATGCATGGGGTGTCGCTGGCGCCGACACTCCACGCCTTCTTGCATGCCCTCGTCTCGAACTGGATTTCCGCGGCCAGCCGGCTCATTCCGCTCGGCCAGACCGATAGCCAGCGCGTTCTGGTGAGGCTGGAAGCCGCCGTCGCCGCGACCGCCAATCGTGCGCTGAATGCGACGTTGGACGATCTCGGCAGCGCGACCTTCCGCGCCGATCTCGCCAGCCTGCGGCATGAGACACAATATACGCGGCTGTTCCGGTCTTGAGCTTGCTGCGCCACATTCAGCCGTCGTCCCGGCGCAGGCCGGGACCCATAACCACGAATCTTCGTGGAGATGGAGGGATGCGGCCACAGCCCGCTCTATCAACCGGGTTCGGTGGCTATGGGTCCCGGCCTGCGCCGGGACGACGTTAGGAAAGAGCGAGCGACATGTCGAAATCTCACGGACCCTTGCGCGTCGGTGTCGGCGGCCCGGTCGGATCGGGCAAGACCGCGCTGATGGACCTGCTCTGCAAGACCATGCGCGAGCGCTATGACATCGCCGCGATCACCAACGACATCTACACCAAATGGGATGCGGAATACCTCGTGCGTTCGGGCTCGCTGACGCCGGACCGCATCGCGGGGGTCGAGACCGGCGGCTGCCCGCACACCGCGATTCGCGAGGACGCCTCGATGAATCTCGCGGCGGTGGCGGACATGCGCGCGAAATTCCCGGACCTCGATCTCGTGCTGATCGAGTCCGGTGGCGACAATCTGGCTGCCACTTTTTCCCCGGAGCTGGCCGACCTCACCATCTACGTGATCGACGTTGCCGCCGGCGACAAGATCCCATCCAAGGGCGGGCCGGGGATCACCCGGTCAGACCTTCTGGTCATCAACAAGATCGACCTGGCACCGCATGTCGGGGCCTCCCTGGAAAAGATGGAGACGGATGCCAAGCGCATGCGCGGCCAGCGTCCCTTCGTCATGACCAACCTGAAGAAGAGCCAGGGTCTCGATCGCATCGTCGGCTTCATCGAGACCAAGGGTGGCTTAAAACGGGACGCTTAAAACCGCGGGGCCCGACGGACGCGACGACTTAGCGCAGGCGTTTTTGCCCCAATACCCGGGGCAGGGCCGCAACCGCGGAACAAATTTCGGACACGGCGATTAACTACCTCTTGGCCCCCAAGGGGCAAATCCATGCCGGCCGGACCATCGGCCGGACGGATTAAGCTTTTCAGCCGACCTACGTTGCGTACTGATGCCTCCTCCTCCATTATCTCCGCCACTGGGGGTTCACCCTGTTTCGGCACATGGCCGTTCGAGCGGCATTCATATGCTCCGTGTTTATTGCCGACCTCCTGCATTCGCCTGAGTAGTCGAAGTGGTCCGGCTGGGTTTCATCATTGGCTTCATCGCTCTGCTCGGAGCCTTGCTCTCCGGGCTTGCGGCCTATCGCGTTCACGATCAGGAGCTGGCGCTGGACCGGATCGCGCTCGCGCGTGCGATCGACGTTCACGCAAGCCTGGTCCAGGATCGCCTCACCGAGCGGGAGCTGCTCGCGCGTGTCGCCTCCGGCTTGTTCCGTGCGCCGTCCGTGATCAAGCCGAGCATGCTGGAGCCGCTGCGCTCGGCCATCTACGCCTTCAAGACCGACTTCGTGGTGGCCGGCTGGATTGCCCGGCTGAAGCCGAACGAGCTTACGGCGGCGCAGGCTGCCATTGCCGGCGCCGGCTTCCCCAATCCGCGGATCCGCATGTTTGACGACAAGCCGATCAATTCCGCCGATGTCACCCAGCCGATCGACGTGCTGATGGACCTCGAGCCGCGCAGCAACGAGACCAAGGCACTGCCTGGCCGCAGCTACGATCAGGATCCGGTTCGCAGCGCCATGCTGACGCGTGCCCGGGTCGAGAAGCGGTCGATCGCCTCAGACCCGATTCCGCTGCTCCGCGGCAACGGCCCAATCGGCGTCATCGTGGCCGCGCCCGTCATTCCCGAAGGTGCAACGGAGCCGGCCGGGTTCGTCACATTTTCCTACGAGCTTGCTTCGCTGATGCTGACCAATGACGACATGTCGTTGTTCTCGGTCGCGCTCAGGGATCCGCGCAGGGACGGCGGCGAGCTCGTTGCCAACGACCAGGGCGTGGTCTCCACGCGTATGACAGCGGCGGACGGACTGGCGCCGTCGGCCATGCGCACGGTAAGCTTCGGTGGCCGTGACTGGCAGCTCGCCTATTACGCGAAGACCAATTCGGCGCGTCGCGCCGAGCAGACCGCCATCATCGTCGCGGCGATCGGCCTCGCCATCACCGCGATGGTGTGCGGCCTGTTCGGCTATGTCGCCTACAACAATCTGCGGCTCAGCCGGGAAATCCAGGTGCGGATCGGCTTCGAGCGTCGGCTCACCGCTGTCATCGACGAGCTCAACCACCGGGTCAAGAACATCCTGGCGGTGATCCAGTCGATCGTGACACGCACGCTGCGCCACGGCTCGGATATCGACGTCGCGCGCGAGTTGCTGATCGGCCGCATCCACGCCATGTCGAACGTGGTCTCGCTGCTCAGCGAGAGCCAGTGGCAGGGTGTCAAGCTGAAGGGCCTGTTCGAAGCGCGCGCCATCCCGCATGCCGATCGCATCGCCGTCACCGGTCCCGACATCGCGGTCAGCGCCCGCGCGGCGCAGAGCCTGTCGCTGCTGTTCTTCGAGCTCGCCTCGCATTCCGACGAAGGCCTGTCGCTGGTCGGCAAGCATCCGCACATCACGGCCAATTGGACGGTGACGGGCGAGGAGCCCGACGAGATTTTCAATTTCCGCTGGGAGGAGTTCAACACCAGCGAGGCGACGCGCCGCCCCGATTCCGATTTCGGCCTGATCCTGCTCGACCGCGTCGCGCCCGAGGCGCTCGGCGGCACCGCCAAGCGCTACTTCACCGACGTCTCCTACGTCTACGAGCTCATCGCGCCGATGGAGACGGTGGTCGACATGACCGAGCGCGATCGTACCGACAAGATTTCGGCCCCGGTCAGGCCCGTGCGGTGATGCGAGGTCAGCCCTTCGGCCGCAGCACCAAATCGACCAGATTGCGCGCGTAAGCCGGCGTGATCGGTGCGATGCCGAAGACATAGCGGTAGAACAGGCCGCCATAGATTGCGTCGTAGAGATCCTCGGGCAGTCCCTCGGCCAGGATGCTGCCGTCCTTCTGGCCCGCCGCGATCATCTCGACCAGCGCGTCGCGGCGGAACTGCAGATAGCGGGCGTAGAACAGCTCGGCGGAGCCGGTCCTCGAAATACATTCGGAGATCACGGCGAGCTGCACCTTGCCGAACTCGCCCTGGAGCGCCTCGGCATAGGCCGCGGCATGGCGGCGTGCACGCGCCGCGGGCGTTCCGGAGCTCACCGGCGGCAGCGGCAGCATCTGCGCGGCGTGGTGGAGAAAGGCGTCGATCAGAAGCGCCTCGCGGGACGGCCACCATTTGTAGATCGTCATCTTGGAGACGCTGGAGTGCCGCGCGACCGCGTCGATAGTGGTGGCAGCAAGGCCGGTGGTGGCCATCAGCGCATAGGCGCTTTCGAGAATGGCGTTGGTGGTCTCGATCGATCGCGGCCGGCCGCGCCGGGGCGCGCCGTCGGCCTCATCACCCTCGCTGTTCGCCGTCACCACGTCCGGTCTCCTCGCAACCCGCTTCTGCTCCGCATAGCGCAGCCGCGGCCGCCGGCCTAGAGCATGATCCGGAAAAGTGTGTAGCGGTTTTCCGAAAAGATCATGCTCAAACAATAACCTAAAGTGCGATGACGATTCATCCTGATCTCACGCGCTTTAGGGGAATCGGATGCGCACCCGCTAGGCCTGCTGCCGCAAGGCGGCGGGCAGGTCCTGCCACTTCGACCAGGCGATATAATAGGCGACCGCGGTCATCGCGGCGAAGCCGGCGAGGCTCACGACGACCTGCATCACCACCATATTGGGCCCGGTGATCAGGATGAGATGACCTGCAAAGGACAGGAATACGCCGACGCAGAACACGGCGAGCCATTCCTCGCCGCACCTGATGACCGCCTGTAGCGGCTTTAATTGCAGGCCGGGATGATCGGCCGGAATGAGATGGGTCGCGAGGAAGGCGAGCGCAAGGAAGTGAAGCACGCGATAAGGCGCGAGGTTTTCCTTGTCGGTCGGCGCGATGCCGTTGAGGAGGACGTCCGGCAGATAAGCGGCAAGCGCCGGTGAATGGCGCATCAGGGTGACGGCCATCGCGAAGACGAGATAGGTCCCGGCGAGGATCCGCAGCCAGGGCATGCCGCGCAGCGCCCGCCCGGGCGCGCCCGTCACCGCGAACCAGCCGCCCAGCACCATCAGCATCTGCCAGCAGAGCGGATTGAAGGTCCACTCCTGGTCCGGATAGACCCGGAAATTCCAGTCGAACCAGCGTGCGGCAAGGTACAGCGCGACCGATGCCGCCAGCGTCACGTTCGGCCGCCGCAACAGGCCCCACAGCACAAGCGGAAAGAAGGCCATCAGCGGGACCATCAATTGCAGGAGGTCGAGGTTCAGCGGCTCCTCCTGGAGCACGAGACCGCGGATCAGGATGCGCAGCGGATGCTCGAGAATCCCCGAGATGTTGTATTCGTGGATGATTTCCGGTGCCATCGATTGCGAGGCGACATAGGCGATGGCGTCGATATAGATGACGAACAGGACGACGTAGGCGGCGTAGAGCCGCCAGACGCGTCGAAAGATGCGCGTCGCCGCGACGACGTAGCCGCGCTCCAGCGCCATCCGGCCGTGGATGATGGCGACGCCATAACCGGCCACGAACACGAACAAATCCGCGGCGCCGCTGAAGCCGAAGTTTCGCAGCGTCAGCAGGTTGACGACGTTGTTCGGAATGTGGTCGACGAACACCGACCAGTTGGCGATGCCGAGTGTCAAATACAGTCTGGCGTCGGGTTGAAATGCGGCGAGGTTCGCCTTGACGGACGGTTTCATCACGAAAAAACTTTTGGAATCAGGGGCGACGCTTTTAGCGGCAACCGCCTGCCCATCCGAGTAGCGTTTGCGTGATGGCGGGGGCATTCGTGCGGGATGGCGCAAAATTGCGTGGGACCGCCCGGACCGATTTGCGATCGATGGGGTCGGAGGACTTACGACGAAATTTTCTAACCCGCTCTGACCATTATTCGGCAGGTTCGGCCGACGCCTCGTCTGCTACGCCAGCACGGCTCGCCATGATTCCGAGTGCGACCCCACCGATCGCGAGGATCGGCAACAGCCGCTTCACACCGATGGCACGCACGATCTGAAGTCCCGTAGCGAGCAGCATGGGGTCCGCAAGCATGCTCTGTGCCATCGACTTCGCGGCGCGCTCGGCCGCGATCTGGGCGCGCTTCTGCACCTCGCGCTTGTAGCCCCAATAGCTGCCGGCAGCGGTGAGCGTCAGCAGGAAGAAGATGCCGGCCCCCGCGAGGCAGGCCTGAACCGGGCCATATTTCTCCAGGACCGAAATGAAGGCCGCGGCGCAGAGGAAGCACGTGGTGATGAAGAGCGCGAATGCCGTGCCTGCGGCCAGCGAGGTCAGTCGCACAGTGGTGCCGGTGGATGCACTGATCCCGTCGATGATGCGCTGAAACATGGCCTTGCTCCTCAAATCCCCCACAAGCCGAACCGCCACACGCCGGCAACGGGCGCGGCAGCGCCGCCGTCTCGAGATCCGTTCCGCAAACCTACCGCCGCCAGGCGGCGCCGATCAGGAAGCCGATGCCGAGGGCGAGCCCGACGGTCGCGAGCGGCCGCTGCGTGATGGCCTCTTCCAGCGTCTCCTCGATCGAACCGTAGGCGTCTTGCGCAGCCTCCATCATCGCGCTGCCGCGGTCGGACATGTCGTCCATCGCGGAATCCATGTTCTCGCGCGCCTGGCGATAGCCGCGGCGAGCCTGCCTGCTGGTGGAATTTGCGAAGGTATTGAGCGCGTCGGTGATCTGTTCGGTGAGGGCGGCGATATCGCTTTTCACGGCTGCTACATCCTTCTCGAGGCGTTCCCTGGTGGCTTTGTCGGTCCAGTCCTTCATCCCGGCTTCGGCATTGGTCGTGGACATCGGGAGCTCCAAACTGTTGACGGCTGAGATAGCCGGAGAACGTTTCGTGGTCGGGGAAGTTCCGTTCACGGAAACCGCTCAGGCCTGCGGCAGCTGCGGCGAATCCGCCGGCAACAGATGCTCCTTGAGGATCAGGCCAACGATCAGGAACGGCGACGCCAGGAACGCGCCCATCGGGCCCCACATCCAGGTCCAGAACGCGAGCGCAAGCAGGACCGCAAGCGCATTCAGCGCCAAGCGCCGGCCGATAATGGTCGGGGTGATGAAGTGCCCTTCCAGGAAGGTAAGGCCACCGAAGGCGAGCGCCGCCATCAGCGCGCCGCTGATGGTCGGGAAGGCGACCAGCCCCACCATGACCAGTACGGCGAACATCGCGATCGGCCCGATGATCGGAATGAAGTTGAGCGTTGCCGCAAGTGCGCCCAGGCCGGCCGGATTGGGCATGCCAGTGAGCGCGCAGATGAGGCCGGTGGCGACGCCGACACCGACATTGATGACGGTGACGGTCAGGAGGTAGTTGCCAAGATGGACCTCGATCTCGTTGAGAATACGCAGTGTACGCAGCCGCGCGTCGTGATTGCTGAAGTTCATGATCATCGCCCGCCGCAAGTCGCGCCAGCTTGCGATGAACAGAATGAGGGTGACGAAGAACAGCAGAAATTCAGTAAAGGTCGGCGACAGAAATTCCAGCGTCGGCTGCACCCACTCGATCTTCGGCAACTGGAAGTTGGGGAATTCCTCCGAGCCGCCGACCATGGCTTGCAGCTCGCGCCACAGCGCCAATGGCCGGTCGAACACGTGCAGCTTGTCCTTCAGTTGCGCGCCGAGCTCCGGCAGGTGCGTGCTCCATTCCATCACAGGCGAGGCGATCAGCGCGACCGCGAACGCGACCACTGCCGTCCCCGCGATCACGATCAGGACGGCACCGAGCGCGCGCGGCACCTTGCATCGCTCGAGGAAGCTCGCCGCCGGCGACAGCATGGTGCCGATGACGAAGGCCATCACCACGGGCAGGAAGAACGCTTTTCCGACATAGAGCACGGTGACGACCGCAATCAGCAGGAGGCCTGCGAGTGCGAAAGCGACGAACTCGGTGCGGCGGATGACCGGTGGCAGCTCACTATGGCTGTCGGGAAGCGGTTCACCGTCGCTGTTGCCGGGAATCAGACGTTCGCTGGGAAGGACGCGCACAATATCTCTCCCGCACGCGCAACTCGCGATCCGCGCGCCCATCGACGATCCGACAACGTGCTGGCTGAGCAAGGGTTCCGTCGCGGCTTCGTGAAGACGGGCTCGCTTGACTGTGACGTCGCTGCCGCAGAGTTCGGCGGAACCTGAGTCGGCCCGGTCGCGTTTGTTGGCGACAGCATCACCCAGATGCACACATCCAACGGGGCAGCTCATGACAAGGTTCTCTCTCGTCCGCCGCTTCTCACCGCGCGCCGTCACTACGTTTGCCTTCGCAAGCGCACTGCTCATCACGCCCTTTGGCGGCGCGCGTGCGCAAACCCTCGGCTTCGTGCCGATGCAGTCGCAGTCGTATCCACAGGACCAGGGCTATTCACAGGCTTATGGAAGCGAGGCACCGCAAGCCGCAGACGAGGACGCCCGGCTGCCCGATCGGCTGCGCAGGCAGATCGTCAGCTTCGACAGGAGCGAGCCGGCCGGCACCATCGTCATCGATACCAACAACACCTATCTCTACTACGTGCTCGGCCAGGGACGCGCGATCCGCTATGGCGTTGGTGTCGGCCGCGAGGGCTTTACCTGGGCGGGCGTTCAGAGCATCAGCCGCAAGGCCGAGTGGCCGGACTGGCATCCGCCGGCCAAAATGATCGCGCGCCAACCCTATCTGCCGCGCTTCGTGGCGGGCGGTCCGGGTAACCCGCTCGGTGCCCGTGCGATGTATCTCGGCTCGAGCGAATACCGCATCCACGGCACCAACGATCCCAGCACCATCGGCAAGTTCGTCTCGTCCGGCTGCATCCGCTTGACCAATGAGGACGTCATCGACCTGTTCGGCCGCGTCAATGTCGGGACGAAGGTCGTGGTGCTGCCAAAGAACGCGCCGCTGATGGCCAAGGGAAGCGACAAGGGAGGCGATTCCGTGCGCAAGCACCCGGCCATGACGACGCTGCCCTCGGGCCACCAGGCGCTGAACATCTCGGCGTCGTCGGTGAACTGAGAGTTGAGTGAGGCTACATGAAAAGACGTTCGATAGCTCGCTGTGCGGCGGCCGTGTTCACCGTCACCGCCCTCGGCCTCGCGTTGACGCCGTCGGCGCATGCGGAGGATTTCTTCTCGGCGCTGTTCGGCGCGTTCGGCGCACGGCCTCCCCAGATCCGGACGCCGTTCCCAAACGATGACATGCCGCGCTACGACATGCCGCGCCAGCGAGCCGCCTATGGTGGCGGCGCCGCCTATTGCGTGCGCGGATGCGATGGCCGCTATTTTCCGGCGCAAGGAACGGATGCCGAAAGCAAGGCGCAGTCCTGCAAGAGCTTCTGCCCGGCGTCCGAAACCTCGCTGGTCTATGGCAGCAACATCGACGATGCCACGACGGAGAACGGAAAGTCCTATTCCGATCTGCCGAACGCCTTCCGCTATCGCAACGAGATCGTCGCGGGCTGCACCTGCAACGGCAAGGATCCGGTCGGGCTCGCCCAGGTCAAGGTCGAGGACGATCCCACCTTGCGCAAGGGCGACATCGTCGCGGGCGCTGGCGGCCTCGTGGTCGCAACTCGCAACGCAAACGACCGCCGCGGCGTCGCGATGAATTTCTCGCCGCTGCCGGAATCCGTCCGCGCCAGATTCCGTCAGGTGCCGGTGGTGGCGAAGGAGTAGGGGGCGAGTGAGCGACGGCTGGTGCTTCAATCTCCGCCGTCGTCCCGGACAAGCGCGCCAAACCACTCCCTCCCGGCCCCCCCCGTGCGCAACTGCGCACTCGGCCAGGACGACACGGAAGATGTGGCGCCAGTCTCGACTCCAATCAGCCCTACGCCGCCCGGATCTTGCCCAGGAAATCGCTGACCTGCTGACCGAGTTGGCGGCTCTGCGTCTCGAGCGTCTCGGAGGCCTGCTTGACGTTCTCGGCGGCACCGGCCGCGGTGTCGGCATCGGCCTTCACGCCAGTGATGTTGTCCGAGACGTTCTTGGTGCCCTGCGCCGCATATTGCGTGCTGCGGGTGATCTCCTGGGTCGCCGCACCCTGTTCCTGCACGGCGGCGGCGATGGCGGTGGCGACCTCGTTCACTTCGCCGATGATGCCGCCGATGGCCTGGATCGCATTGATGGCATCGCCCGCGACCTTCTGGATGTCGGCGACCTGCTCGGAGATTTCCTCCGTTGCCTTCGCGGTCTGGCTCGCCAGTGACTTCACCTCGGACGCCACCACGGCAAATCCGCGCCCCGCTTCGCCGGCACGGGCGGCCTCGATCGTGGCATTGAGCGCGAGCAAATTGGTCTGCGCCGCGATGGTGTTGATCAGCCCGACCACCTCGCCGATGCGCCCCGCCGACTGCGCCAGCCCTTGCACCGTGCTGTCGGTTTCGCGCGCTTGGTTGACGGCGCGACTGGCGATGCCTGCGGCATGTGCGGCCTGCTGGCTGATGTCATTGATTGAAGCGGAGAGCTCCTCGGCCGCTGCCGCGACGCTCTCCACACTCGTAGAGGCATCGTTCGAGGCCTTGCCGGCGACCTCGACGCGTTCATTGGTCTGGCGCGATACCGCCGACAGATCGCCCGAGGTCTTGCGCATCTCGCCGGACGCCTCGCTCAACTCGCCCAGCGATTTGCGCACCACGCCCTCGAACTCGCCGACATAGGCCTCCATCGCACGCTGACGTGCGGCGGCGCCGGCGTTACGTTCGCGCTCCTGCGCCTCGATCTTGAGCTTGTCGATCGCCTGCTGCTTGAAGGTTTCGAGCGCGCCGGCAAGCGAGCCGATCTCGTCCTGGCGGTCGAGATAGCCGGGATCGACGGTGAGGTCGCCGCCGGCGACCCTGAGCATCGCGTCGCGGATCCGGTGCAGCGGCGTGATCACGCGGCGGCTGACCGCCAGCATGGCCGCGCCCGTGAACAGAATCGCGGCAATCAGCAGCACAAGCTGGGTCAGCAGCGATTGCAGCGCCTGCGCGCGCTGGCTGGTGGAATGGTCCCTGGCGATGCCAAGCGCGGTATCGGCGAGCTTGATCGCGCTCGCCATCCGGCCGACCGAGTAGGGGCTCCACTGATTGGCAGTCATCGACGCCTTCTCGCCCTTGGCGATTGCGGCGATGATGCCGTCGCGCGTGGCGAGATATTGCGGGTCGAAATAGAACGATTTGGTTTCCGCCATGGCCGCAGCCAGCGCCTGCGGCAATTGCATGCCCGATGCGGCGAGCTCGGTCGCGCTCCAGGCCGTCTCGGTGCCGCCGATCCATTTGGTGAAAGCGAGCTGGACCTCGGGCGAGATCTTGCCGCTGTTGAGCGCGTTGCCGACGATCAGCGAGGATTCACCCGCGTTGACGCGCAACAGCCAGGCCATCTGCTTGATCATCAGCAGTTGATCGATCATTGCGTCCTGATGATTGACGCTCGCGGCCAGCACGGGCGACAGCTTTTCGAGGATGGCCATCAGCCCGTCCTCGCTCTCGAGATACTCTTTGACAAGCGCCGCGCGACGCGATGCTCTGGGCTTGGCGACCTCAGTCCAGAACTCAGCCTGCTGCGCCAGCAGCGCCTTGTTCAGCCGGTCGAGATCGGCAACCACCGTCCTACCCAGAGGCAAGTCGATCGAGGGTAAAATCTCGATCGCACGTGCCAGGGCGGGCATCAGCTCGTCGCGGATGCCGCGGATGTATGTCTCGATTTCCTTGTCCATCTGGATATCGGAGATCAGCTGACGGCTGCTGGTCGAGCGGTCGGAGCGGATGTTCGCCATCGCCTTGAACACATCGGCGGAGGCCGCTGCTACCGCGACGATCCGGTTGGCCTGCTGAAGCCGGATCCACGAATTCCATGCGCTGATCGAGAAGCCGATTACGACGACGAGTGCGGTGGACAGGATCACCGCTTTCAGCAACGTGGATACGGTCAGGCGGTTGAGCATCGGATCCCCCGGTACGCGTTTCGAAGTTCGTGGCCCCCAACGGCAGCCCCCTACGAACTTCGAACGACCAAAGGGATGCGCGCAGCAAAGGCGCCGGCCGGTGGCAGGCGCCTGAAGCGCATTTGGCCTCAAAAGGGTAAAAACTTAGACAGTGATGCTGCCGTAAACTTACGGGGCCTTTGCTGCGTCGGGCAAATACCTGAAATTGCAAGGGGTTGCAGAGGCGGAACCCGCGCGCCTTACAGGCGTTAGGACGAGGCAGCCATTTGCCTGAAGGGGGGTCCTAGCGATGCTGGTCGGCGTACTCGTCACCTTTCTCGTCGTTATTCTCGTACTTTATCTCATCAACATGCTGCCGATGGACGGCCGCGCCAAGCAGATCGCGCGCGTGATCGTCATCATCATCGGCATCGTGTCGCTCCTGAAATATCTTGCAGTGTTCTAGCGGACCCATCCAAACAAAAAGCCCCGGCCTGGGCCGGGGCTTTTTCGTGCTGCCTCAATGCAGCGACTTGAGCCAGTCGTCGACGTCCTGACGAACCTGGTCCTTGGCCTTGCCGTAACGTTCCTGGAGCCGGCCCTCGAGCTGCTCGCGACGCCCCTCGATCAATCGGAGGTCGTCGTCAGTGAGCTTGCCCCATTTCTCCTTGGCCGAACCCTTGAACTGCTTCCAGTTTCCTTCGATGCGATTCCAGTCCATGACCATCTCCATCGCGTTGATGGCCTACAACGCAAGCGGCGCGCAGCCGTTCCGCTGCGCGCCGCGACGTTTCGCCCTTCGAACTGAGGCTATTTAACCCGCTGCCTTCGCCTCGCGGCGGCGGGCGGTGAGGATGTATTCGGTGTAACCGTTCGGCTGCTCGCGGCCCTTGAAGATGAGGTCGCAGGCCGCCTTGAAGGCGACGCCGTCGAAGGCGGGCGCCATCGGCTTGTAGATCGGATCGCCCGCGTTCTGTTTGTCGACGACCACGGCCATGCGCTTGAGCGATTCCATCACCTGCGCTTCGGTGATGACGCCCTGGTGCAGCCAGTTGGCGAGATGCTGGCTGGAGATGCGTAAAGTAGCGCGGTCTTCCATCAGACCGACATCGTGGATGTCGGGCACCTTCGAGCAGCCGACGCCCTGGTCGATCCAGCGCACGACATAGCCGAGGATGCCCTGGCAATTGTTGTCGATCTCCTGCCTGACGTCGTCAGGCGCCCAGTTCGACTTCGACACCGGGATGGTGAGAATGTCTGCGAGCTTTGCGCGCGGACCGCCCTTGGCCAGCTCCTCTTGGCGCGCGATGACGTTGACCTGGTGGTAGTGCAGCGCGTGCAGCGTCGCGGCGGTCGGCGAGGGCACCCACGCGGTGGTGGCGCCGGCCTGCGGATGGCTAAGCTTCTGCGCCAGCATGTCCGCCATCTTGTCGGGCGCGGCCCACATGCCCTTGCCGATCTGGGCATGGCCGGGCAGGCCGTCGATCAGGCCCATGTCGACGTTCCAGTCCTCATAGGCCTTGATCCAGGCCTGCGCCTTCATCTCGTTCTTGCGGATCATCGGACCTGCTTCCATCGAGGTGTGGATCTCGTCGCCGGTGCGGTCGAGGAAGCCGGTGTTGATGAACATGATGCGCTTGGAGGCGCGCTGGATGCAGGCCTTGAGGTTGACGGTGGTGCGCCGCTCCTCGTCCATGATGCCGACCTTGAGCGTGTTCTCTGGCAAGCCCAGCATCTTCTCGACGCGGTCGAAGATCTCGCAGGTCAGCGACACCTCGTCGGGGCCATGCATCTTCGGCTTGACGATATAGGCAGATCCCGTGCGGCTATTCTTGACCTTGGAATTGCCCTTGAGGTCGTGAATGGCGAGCAGGCCCGACACGGCCGCATCGAGCAGGCCTTCCGGAATTTCCTCGCCGGTCTCGCCCAGCACCGCGTCGGTGAACATGTGGTGACCGCAATTGCGCATCAGGAGCAGGCTGCGGCCGTGCAGCTTGAGCTCGCTCTTGCCATCCGGCGTCTTGTAGCTGCGGTCGGCGTTCAGCGAGCGCGTCAGCGTCTTGCCGCCCTTCTCGAAATCGGCCGACAGCGTGCCGTTCATCAGGCCGAGCGTGTTGCGGTAGACCAGCACCTTGTCCTCGGCATCGACTGCGGCGACGGAGTCTTCCATGTCCAGAATGGTCGAGACCGCGGCCTCCATGATCATGTCGGCGACGCCGGCCGGATCATCCTTGCCGATCGCGCTGCTGCGGTCGATCTTGACGTCGATGTGCAGGCCGTTGTTGACGAGCAGCACGGCGGACGGCGCGGCCGCATCGCCCTGGAAGCCTGCGAACTGCGCCGCGTTCTTCAGCGCGGTGGCGTTGCCGCTCTTCAGCTTCACCGCGAGCTGGCCCGCGACGACGCTGTACGCGGTGACGTCGGTGTGGCTGCCGGTCGCCAGCGGAACGGCGGTATCGAGGAATGCCTTGGCCTTGGCGATCACCTTGTCGCCGCGCGCCTTGTTGTAGCCCTTGCCGCTCTCGGAAGGATCATGCGGAATGGCGTCGGTGCCGTAGAAGGCGTCGTAGAGCGAGCCCCAGCGCGCATTCGCCGCATTCAGCGCATAGCGCGCATTGGTGAGCGGCACGACGAGCTGCGGGCCGCAGATCTTGCCGATCTCCTCGTCGACATTGGCCGTCTCGACCTTCTGCGTCGCCGGCTCCGGGACGAGATAGCCGATCTCCTTCAGGAAGGCGGTATAGGCGTTGAGGTCGAACGCCTTGCCCTTGTTGGCGCGGTGCCAATCGTCGATCTTGGCCTGCAGCGTGTCGCGGAAAGCGAGCAACGACCGGTTCTTTGGCCCCAGCTCCTTGATGATGGCGGCAAGCCCGGCCCAGAACGCATCCGGCGCGATCCCCGTTTTCGGGGCCGCTTCCTTGGCGATGAAATCGAACAGGACGGGAGCGATCTTCAATCCGTGGGCATCGACGCGTTTCATGATGGGCTTTCTTGTTGGAAATGGCTGCTTTTGGCTGCTTTTGACCCGACAGCAGCAAAATGCGCCCATAGAGGGCGGCTTTCGGAGGCCTATTAGCCCCAAAATCAAGGCCGTGAGAAGACCCCTAGGGGGTTGTCAAAATGTCAAGGAAGGGTGGGGGACCGGTCGGGCCGCGACTTGCGATAGCCGTCGGGTGCTATCTCTCTCCGATGTCGTCCCGGCCTAGTGTGCAATTGCGCACCGGGGGCCGGGACCCATTACCCCAGGGAGGAGTTTGGCGAAGATTCGTGATCCGGGACTGCTGTAGAGCCCGATCGATAGATCACGCGGTATGGGTCCCGGCCTTCGCCGGGACGACACCGTTGGTGTGGCGTGGAGTGTGTTCCTTAAGCGGAGCTGTGCCTCAAATATTCGCGGCGAGGTCCACGACTTCGTCGAACAGCACGCCGGTGGTCTTCAGCATGCGCTCGATCTCGTCGGCGGCATCGGCGACGGTCCGTGCCGACGTATCGATCACGAGCTCGGCGGCCTGCGGCGCCTCATAGTCGTTGCCGATGCCGGTGAACGAGGTGAGTGCGCCGGCGCGGGCCTTCTTGTAGTGGCCCTTGGGATCGCGTTCCTCGCACACGCCCGCAGGCGTCGCTACATGGATTTCGCGGAACGCGGTGTCGGCGATCCGGCGCGCGGTGGCGCGGTCCTCGCGCGCTGGTGAGACCGCGGCGACGATCGCGATGTGGCCGTTGCGCGCGAGGTGCGTCGCGACTTCCGCGAGGCGGCGGATGTTCTCGCTGCGATCAGTGGCGGTGAAGCCGAGATCGCTGTTGAGCCCGGCGCGCAGCGTGTCACCGTCGAGCAGGATCGGCGAGCCGCCATTGGTGAACAGCCGCCGCTCCAGCGCCTTGGCCAGGGTCGACTTGCCGGAGGCGGGCAGACCCGTGAGCCAGACCACGGCACCGTTATGGCGGTAGCGCGCGGAGCGCTCGTCAGGGCGCAGCGCCGATTCCACCGGCACGATATCGACAGGCACGGCGCGCTGGCCGGCATCGACCGACAGCACCAGGCCCCCGCCGGCGATGCGCCCGGACACCTCGATCACGAGACGTCCGGTGCGCGGATTCTCGGTGTAGGGATCCGTTGCGATCGGATTCGAAAGCGAAATGTCGATCTCGCCGACATGGTTGCGGCCGATCGCCTTGTTCTCGCTGCTTTCGAGCTCGCCGGGATCGACCGCCTTCTCGATCGCCACCACGGTGGCGCGGCTTTCCTTCGGCCCGCAGCGGACCAGGAGCTGATCGCCCTTGGCGAGCGGCTTGTCGTGCAGCCAGAAGATGCGCGCGCGCAGACGGCGCGTCTCGCGCGGTGCGGTGCCGGCATGCGCGATGATGTCGCCGCGCTCGATGAACAATTCGCGATCGAGCGTGATGCCGACCGAGCGGCCGGCGCCCTGCCGGCCCGCGACCGGTGTCACCGGCCAGCTCTCGACCGTCTTGATCTTGGCGATCTTGCCGGCCGGCATGATCACGATCTCGTCGCCGGCGATGAGGCTGCCGGATTCGATCCGGCCCGCCACGATGCGGCGGTCGTCGAACTTGTAGATCGCCTGCACCGGCAGCCGCAGGGCCAGCGTCTCCAGCGGCCGTGCCGGCTCGAGGGCGTCGAGCGCCTCGACAACCGTCGGGCCCTTGTACCAGCCGATCCGGTCGGTGCGCTCGGCGACGCCGTCGCCATCGCGCGCCGAGATCGGGATCACTGCGGTCGGCTTCACGCCGAGGCCGTTGAGATGCGCGGAAATCTCGTCGCTGATCTCCTTGAAGCGATCGGCGGAGAAGTCGACCCGGTCCATCTTGTTGACGACGATCGCGACCTGCTTCACGCCGAGCAAATGTAGGAGATAGCCATGACGCCTTGTCTGGTCGCGCACGCCTTCGAGCGCGTCGATGATCAGCACCGCGCCGTCGGCCTGCGAGGCGCCGGTGATCATGTTGCGCAGGAATTCGGCGTGGCCGGGTGCATCGATCAGCACGATGTCGCGCGAATTGGTGCGGAAGCGGATCTGCGTGGTGTCGATGGTGATGCCCTGGTCGCGCTCGGTCTGGAGGGCATCGAGCAGGAACGACCATTCGAACGGCATGCCGCGCCGTGCGCTGACGGCCTTGAGCATTTCGAGCTTGCCGTCGGGCAGGCTGCCGGTCTCGTGCAGGAGGCGGCCGACCAGCGTCGACTTGCCGTGGTCGACATGGCCGACGATGACGATGCGCACTTGCGGACGCGTGGTGCCGTTCGGAGTTGCCGGCGAAGCCGTGGTGACGATCATATTCATGCGACGCTCGCGTCCTTGGGAATCAGAGATAGCCGGCGACGCGCAGGCGCTCGAAAGCGTCCTCGGTCTCGTGGTCGAGCGCGCGCCCGGCGCGCTCCGGCACCTTGGTCTGTTCGAGCTCGATCAGGATCTCGTCGATGCTGACTGCGGTCGAAGCGACCGGATTGGTGATGTCCTGATCGCCCAGCGAGCGATAGCGCTTGCCGTCCTTGGCGAGATACAGCGGAATGATCGGGATGTTCTCGCGCTTGGTGTAGGCCCAGATGTCGGCCTCGGTCCAATGCAGGATCGGGTGGATGCGCAAATGCGCGCCTTGCGGCGGCGAGGCATTGAAATGATCCCAGAACTCCGGTGGCTGATCACGCACGTCCCAATTGCCTTCCAGCCCGCGCGGCGAGAACACGCGCTCCTTGGCGCGCGTCGCCTCCTCATCGCGGCGAATGCCGGCGATCAGGCCGTCAAAGCCGTACTTGGCGAGCGCCATCTTGAGACCTTCGGTCTTGCGCGCGGCGGAACGCGCGGCCGGCGGCAATGTCGGATCGACGGCATCGATCGGCGGGCAGGGCTCGACGCGCAAGTCGAGGTCCCACTCTTTGCCGTAATGATCGCGGAAGCGATACATCTCCGAAAACTTCTTGCCGGTGTCGACATGAAGGGCCGGGAACGGCATCTTGCCGAAGAAGGCTTTCCGCGCCAGCCAGATCATCACGTTGGAGTCCTTGCCGAGCGACCACAGCAGGGCAATCTTCTTCAGCCGTGCGAAGGCCTCGCGGAAGATGTAGATGCTCTGCGCCTCGAGCTGGTCGAGATGATCCATGCTTGGGGCAAGCTCGGCAGAAAATTCTTGCGCGCGCACGCGCTCAGCCAGTGCCGGATTGCTCAGTCGATCAGCAGCGGAATCGTCCTTGAGAAGATGCATCTCTGCCACTTTGCGTTTGGAGGCGAAAATTCTATAGTTGCAGTGCGGAAGAGAAGAAAAAATTTTCTCTTTGCGCGCTCGAAACGAGACATATATAGAAAATAATTCCAGTCAACCCCGTTTGTGGGGAAGCGGGTATCGCATGCGGTTCTTGCCGGTGTTTCTCGATCTCAAGACCGGTCCGGTGGTTCTCATCGGCGCGGGTGAGCTTTTGCGCGCCAAGCTGCGCGTGCTCACGGCTGCCGGCGCGCGCATCCGCGTGCATGCGATCGATGGCGATCGTGATCTGAGCCTCAGCTCCGAGGACGCCGCACGCGTTGAATTCGCATCTGATGATCCGCTGGCAGCCGATCTCTCGGGCGTCATCGCTGTCGTCTGCGCCGGCGCAGGTGATGTCGGTGTCGCGATGTCGGTTCGCGCCAAGGCACTGGGTCTGCCCGTCAACGTGATGGACGATCTCGAACATTCCAGCTTCATCTTCCCGGCGATCGTCGATCGCGGCGACGTCGTGGTCGCGGTCGGCACCGGCGGCACCTCGCCGGTGGTGGCGCGGCGCGTGCGCGAAAAAATCGAGGCGCTGCTGCCGGCCCGCATCGGCGAGCTCGCCGAATTCATCGGCGGCTTCCGCAAATCCATCAACGAGCGCATCGCCGAATTTCCGCTGCGCCGCCGCTTCTGGGAGCGCGTCATCGACGGGCCGATCGGCGCTGCCGTGCTCGCCGATCGCAAGAGCGAAGCGGCTGCGGCGCTCAAGGCTATTGCTGATCCCTCCGCCTTCGCGCGCGCCGACAAGCCGGAAGGCTCGGTCGCGCTGGTCGGCGCCGGGCCCGGCGATCCCGATCTCCTCACCATCAAGGCGCTGCGCGCGCTGCAGGATGCCGATATCGTCTTTCACGACGAGCTGGTCTCGCCTGAAATTCTCGACCGCATCCGCCGCGATACCACGCGCGTTGCCGTCGGCCGCCGTGTCGGCAAGCCCGGCATCGGCCAGGATGCCATCAACAAGCGCATGATCGAGGCCGCGCAATCCGGCCAGCGCGTGGTGCGGCTGAAAGGCGGCGATCCCTTCGTGTTCGGCCGTGGCGGCGAAGAGATGGAAGCCTTGCGCGCCGCCGGCATCGCCTATTCGATCATTCCCGGCATCACCGCAGGTATCGGCGGTGCGGCCGATTTCGAAGTGCCGCTCACTTACCGTCATGAAGCAACCCGCATCACCTTCCTCACCGCGCACAAGGCGCGCGATGCGGAAGTCGTGGACTGGTCGACGCTGACCGACACCAAGATGACCGTGGTCGTCTACATGGGCACGACCGCCGCGCCCGCCATACGCGCCGGCCTCTTCGCCGCCGGCCGTTCGCCGGAAACCCCGGTCGGCGTGTTCGCCCGCGTCACGCGCCCCGATGCGCAAGGTGCGATCGGCACGCTCCGCGACCTGCCCGAGCTCGTGCGGCGGACCAATGGCGGTCCTGCCATTCTCATCATCGGCGAGGTGGTCCGGCATGCCGGCTCGCTTCGCCGCCAAACTCCCAACCAAATCATCTCTGACCTCCTGGATGCAGCCGAATGACCTCCCCGCTTGAACAGAAGAAGATCAAAATCGCCGGCCCCTCGGTCGTGACCGCCAACCGCACCTGGGACGGCATTGTGGTCTATCGCACCGCCGCCAAGGGCTGGTCCGCGGACCTGTCGGAAGCCGCGATCGTGCGCAACTCCGACGAGGCGAAGGCGTTGCTTGCTGAGTCCGTCGCCGATGACGTCGGCGCGATCGGTCCCTATATCGCGCCGGTGCAGATCGGTGCGGACGGCAAGGTCCAGCCCGGCAATCTGCGCGAACAGATCCGCCGCACCGGCGTCACCATCGGACAGCCGGCCCAGGTTTAAGGCGCTTTCTTATGTATGCTTACGACGAAATCGACCGCACGCTCGTCAACGAGCGCGTCTCGGAGTTCCGCGACCAGGTGAAGCGGCGCCTCTCCGGCGAGCTCACCGAGGACGAGTTCAAGATTCTGCGGCTCCAGAACGGCGTCTATCTGCAACTGCACGCCTACATGTTCCGCGTTGCGATCCCCTACGGAACGCTGGCGACCAACCAGCTGCGGGCACTCGCCCATGTCGCGCGCAAATATGATCGCGGCTATGGCCATTTCACCACGCGGCAGAACATCCAGTTCAACTGGATCAAGCTTGCCGAGCTGCCGGACGCGCTGGCTGATCTCGCCAAGGTCGGCATCCATGCGATGCAAACCTCCGGCAACAACATGCGCAACGTCACCTCGGACCAGTGGGCCGGCGTCGCGCCCGGTGAGATCGAGGATCCCCGCATCTGGTCGGAGCTGATCCGCCAGCACACCACCCTGCATCCGGAATTCTCGTTCCTGCCGCGCAAGTTCAAGATCGCGATCACCGCGTCGGATCATGACCGCGCCGCGATCAAGATCCACGACATCGGCCTCCGGCTGATCAAGAACGAGAAGAGCGAGACCGGCTTCGAAGTGCTGGTCGGCGGTGGCCTCGGCCGCACGCCGTTCATCGCCAAGACCATCAAGCACTTCGTGCATGGCCGCGACATCCTCAGCTATATCGAGGCGATCTTACGCGTCTACAATCAGTACGGCCGCCGCGATAACATCTACAAGGCGCGCATCAAGATCCTGGTGCACGAGCTCGGCATCGAAAAATTCTCCCGCGAGGTCGAGGACGAGTGGCAGCACATCCGCAACTCCTCGCTCCAGATCGACGACGAGGTGATCGAGGATATTCGCTCGCGCTTCACCTATCCGGCCTACGAGAAGCTGCCGCACATGCCGGACGAGCTGCGGCAGGCCGCGGCCGATCCGGATTTCGAGGCGTGGCGCAAGAACTCGGTCGCCCCGCACAAGGTGCAGGGCTATTCGATCGTCACGATCTCGCTGAAACCGACCGGTGGGCCTCCGGGCGATGCCACCGCCGAGCAGATGGATGCGCTGGCCGATCTCGCCGACAGATATTCCTTCGGTGAGATCCGTGTCGGCCACGAGCAGAACCTGGCGCTGCCGCACGTCGCCAAGCGCGATCTGCCGGCGCTGTGGAAGGCGCTCGACAAGCTCGGGCTGGCGACGCCCAATGTCAACCTGATCACCGACATCATCGCCTGCCCGGGTCTCGACTATTGCTCGCTGGCGAATGCGCGCTCGATCCCGATCGCGCAGGAGCTGACGCG
Organism: Bradyrhizobium zhanjiangense; assembly: GCF_004114935.1. Taxonomy (NCBI): domain Bacteria; kingdom Pseudomonadati; phylum Pseudomonadota; class Alphaproteobacteria; order Hyphomicrobiales; family Nitrobacteraceae; genus Bradyrhizobium; species Bradyrhizobium zhanjiangense. Next base: position 8,793,190 of record NZ_CP022221.1, on the reverse strand, counting down.
GCGGTTCGCCAATCACGAACTCGCCAACCTGATCGGGCGTCTCCACATCAACATCTCCGGCTGCATCAATGCCTGTGGCCATCACCATGTCGGCCACATCGGCATTCTCGGCGTCGAGAAGAATGGCGAGGAGGTCTATCAGATCACCATCGGCGGCCGCGCCGACGAGAACGCAGCGCTCGGCACCCTGATCGGCCCGGGCGTGAAGTTCGACGAGGTCGCCGACGTCGTCGAGGACATCGTGGAAGCTTATCTGGCGCTGCGCGAGCGGCCCGAAGAGCTGTTCATGGACACGGTGAAACGCCTCGGCGTCGAACCCTTCAAGGAGCGCGTCTATGCCACTCGTTAACGGCGGAAAGATCGTCGACGACAGCTTCGTCAAGCTCGCCGTCGATACGCCGCTGCCCGAGAGCGGCGACATCCTGGTGCCGGCCGAGCGCTTCCTCGGTGAGGCGGAAGGCCTGCTCAAGCGCGCCGGCAAGGTCGGCGTGATCTGGCCCAACAATCGCGACATCGCCGAGCTCGTGCCCTATCTCGGCAAGGTCGCGGCCGTTGCGCTGGTGTTCCCGACCTTCCGCGACGGCCGTGCCTACAGCCAGGCCCGGCTACTGCGGGAGCGCTACAATTACCGCGGTGAGTTGCGTGCCACCGGCCAGGTGCTGCGCGACCAGTTCGTGTTCATGCTGCGTGCCGGCTTCGATGCCTTCGAGGTCAAGAAGCAGGCCGACGCGGAAGCGTTCATGCAGACCGCGAAGCGCTATTCGGTGTTCTACCAGCCGACCGGCGACGGCCGCATCACGGCCCTGCACCGGCGCATGCAGTTGCGCCATTCCGAAGGTGTCGGCACGTGAACGCGACCGCGCCTCAGGTTTCGTCCATCTCTGCGCTGCCCCCGGCGGACGAGCTCGATCGGAGCTTACGCGATGCCTCGCCCGCGGAGGTCATCGCCGCAGCGCTGAAGACAGTCGGGCGCGACAAGCTCGCGCTGGTGTCGTCCTTCGGTACGGAATCGGCGACGCTGCTCAAGGTGATGGCGGACGTCGACCCGGCGATCCCGGTGATCTTTCTCGACACTGGCTGGTTGTTCGAAGAGACGCTCGCCTATCGCGACACTTTGATCGCGACGCTGGGCCTGAAGGATGTCCGTTCGATCAAGCCCGCCGAGGAAACGCTATCGCGCGACGATCCCGGCCGCGACCTCTGGTTCTCCAATCCCGACGCCTGCTGCCGCATCCGCAAGGTGGAGCCGCTGGCGCGTGCGCTCAAGCCGTTCTCGGCGTGGCTCAACGGCCGCAAGCGTTTCCAGGGCAACGCACGCGCCGACATTCCGGTCGTCGAGGACGACGGCGCGCGGTTGAAGTTCAACCCGTTCGCCAATGTCTCGCGCGAGGAACTCGAGGCCATCTTCGTCCGCGCCAAATTGCCGCGTCACCCTCTCGTCGCCTCCGGTTTCCTGTCGGTTGGGTGTATGCCTTGCACGAGCAGAACGGCCGAAGGCGAGGATTCTCGCGCCGGTCGCTGGCGCGGCCGGGCCAAGACAGAATGCGGCATTCACACGATGAAGACTTCGTAGCACAGTCAGGCTGCGACATCGCGAACAAGAAAATCCGGTTCCGTTGACTTAAGCGCGTTTCGACCCGAGTTATGCCTGCACGCCTTCGCTGACACCGACGTCAACGAAGTGAATGGAGATGGACATGATGCGCCGTATCGTTCCGCTCGCTGCAGGACTCCTCTGGGCAAGCTCGGCTCTCGCCGCTGACATCAATCTGCTGAACGTGTCATACGATCCGACGCGCGAGCTCTATGCCGAGTTCAACAAGGCGTTCGCGAACGCCTATCAGAAGGAAACCGGCAAGAGCGTCGAGATCAAGCAGTCGCATGGCGGCAGCGGTTCGCAGGCGCGCGCGGTGATCGACGGATTGCAGGCCGACGTGGTGACGCTCGCGCTCGCCTATGACATCGACGCCATCGCCGCCAAGGGCCTCACCACAGCCGATTGGCAGAAGCGGCTGCCGCAGAATTCATCACCCTACACCTCGACCATCGTCTTCCTGGTGCGCAAGGGCAATCCCAAGGCCATCAAGGACTGGGACGATTTGATCAAGCCGGGCGTCGCGGTGGTCACGCCGAACCCGAAGACATCAGGCGGCGCGCGCTGGAATTACCTCGCGGCTTGGGGCTTTGCGCAGAAGAAGTTCGGCTCGGCCGACAAGGCCAAGGAGTTCATCGGAAAGCTTTATCAGCAGGTGCCGGTGCTCGATACCGGCGCGCGCGGCGCCACCGTGACCTTCGTCGAGCGCGGCGTCGGCGACGTGCTGCTCGCCTGGGAGAACGAGGCGTTCCTGGCGCTGAAGGAGTTCGGCGCGAACAAGTTCGAGATCGTGGCGCCGCCGCAGTCGATCCTCGCCGAGCCGCCGGTCGCCATCGTCGACAAGGTTGCCGATAAAAAAGGCACCCGCAACGCCGCCGATGCCTATCTCCAATATTGGTACACCAAAGAGGGGCAGGAGATCGCCGCGCGCAATTTCTACCGCCCGCGCGATCCCGAGGTCGCCAAGAAGCACGAAAGCGCCTTCGCCAAGGTCGAGCTGTTCACGATCGACGACGTCTTCGGCGGCTGGACCAAGGCGCAGCGGGAACATTTCGCCGACGGCGGCGTCTTTGATCAGATCTACAAGAACTGATCGAGCGCTGTCTTTGGGCGGTTTTTAGCAGGGGGCCTGGTGAGCGCACTCGCAGCACGACGCCGGACATTGCCGGGCTTCGGTCTCACCATGGGACTGACGCTTTCCTGGCTGTCCGTCATCATCCTGATTCCGCTCGCCGGCCTGTTCCTGAGATCGCTCGAGCTGAGCCCGGAACAGTTCTGGAACATCCTTTCCAGCCGCCGCACGCTGAACGCGCTTCGCGTCTCCTTCGGCCTCGCCTTCGCCGCCGCCTGCGTCAATCTGGTGATGGGCAGCATCATCGTCTGGGCGCTGGTGCGCTATCGCTTTCCCGCCCGGCGGCTGTTCGATGCCATCGTCGACGTGCCCTTCGCGCTGCCGACCGCGGTCGCCGGCGTCGCGTTGACCGCGCTGTTCGCCGAGAAGGGCTGGCTGGGCGCGCCACTCGCGGCGCTCGGCATCAAGGTGGCGTTCACGCCGGTTGGCATCTTTGTTGCCATGATCTTCATCGGCATTCCCTTCGTGGTGCGCACGGTGCAGCCGGTGCTCCAGGATCTCGACCCCGAGATCGAGGAGGCCGCGGGCAGCCTGGGCGCCAGCCGTTGGCAGACCATCATCCGCGTGATCCTGCCGTCGCTCGCACCGGCGCTGCTCACCGGCCTTGCGCTCGCCTTCGCGCGTGCGGTCGGTGAATATGGCTCGGTGATCTTCATCGCCGGCAATCTGCCCAATGTCTCCGAGATCGCGCCGCTGCTGATCGTGATCCGGTTGTCCGAATTCCGCTACGCCGATGCGACCGCGATCGCGGTGGTCATGCTCGTCGTCTCCTTCGTCATCATCTTCGCCGTCAACCGGCTCCAGCGCTGGGCGCAGAGCCGGATCCCGGAGCGCTGAGGGGGATGCGATGACGTTGCAGATCGCAGAATCCGCTTCGCTGGTCTCGCCCGATGCGCGCGCACGTGCGCATGCGGCCGCCGCGCGCGACAGCCTGCGGACCGAACCAAGGGCGGTGCGCATCACCATCATCGCGCTGGCGATGATCTTCCTCACCGTCTTCGTCGTGCTGCCGCTCGTCGTGGTGTTCGCCGAGGCGTTCTCGAAAGGAATCCTCGCCTATCTCGCCGCGCTGGCCGAGCCGGAGGCGCTGGCTGCGATCAAGCTGACGCTGCTGGTCGCTGCGATCTCTGTCGGCCTCAATCTTGTCTTTGGTCTCATCGCGGCCTGGGCCATCGCCAAGTTCGACTTCAGGGGCAAGACCTTCCTGATCACGCTTATCGACCTGCCGTTCTCGGTCAGCCCGGTGATCTCGGGCCTCGTCTTCGTGCTGCTGTTCGGCGCGCAGGGCTATTTCGGTACTTGGCTGCGCGAGCACGACATCCAGATCCTGTTCGCGGTGCCCGGCATTGCGCTCGCCACCACCTTCGTGACCTTCCCCTTCGTGGCGCGCGCGCTGATCCCGCTGATGCAAGAGCAGGGCACGCAGGAGGAGGAAGCGGCGATCTCGCTCGGCGCCTCGGGCCTGCAAACCTTCTTCCGTGTCACGCTGCCGAACATCAAATGGGGCGTGCTCTATGGCGTGCTGCTCTGTAACGCGCGCGCGATGGGTGAGTTCGGCGCGGTCTCGGTCGTCTCCGGCCATATCCGCGGCGAGACCAACACCATGCCGCTCCTGGTCGAGATCCTCTACAACGAGTACCAGTTCGTCGCCGCCTTCGCGATCGCCTCGCTGCTGGCGATGCTGGCGCTGATCACGCTGATCGCAAAAACCGTTCTCGAACGTCATCTGGACGAAGGACAAGACGCCCGTGACCATTGAAGTCAGGAATCTCGTCAAGAAGTTCGGCAGCTTCAAAGCGCTCGACGGCGTCGATCTCAAGGTCGACAATGGCGAGCTGGTCGCGCTGCTCGGGCCATCAGGCTCCGGCAAGACCACGCTGCTGCGGATCATCGCCGGCCTCGACTGGCCCGACGCTGGCGACGTCTCCTTCAACGGCGAGGACGCGCTGGCGCAGGGCGCGCGCGAACGGCATGTCGGCTTCGTGTTCCAGCACTACGCGCTGTTCCGCCACATGACCGTGTTCGAGAACGTCGCCTTCGGCCTGCGCGTGCAGCCACGCGCGGTCCGGAAAGACGAAGCCACGATCCGTGCGCGGGTGAAGGAGCTACTCGATCTCGTGCAGCTCGACTGGCTCGCCGATCGCTATCCGAGCCAGCTTTCCGGCGGTCAGCGCCAGCGCATCGCGCTCGCCCGCGCCCTCGCGATCGAGCCGCGCATCCTGCTGCTCGATGAGCCCTTCGGTGCGCTCGATGCCAAGGTGCGCAAAGAGCTGCGCCGATGGCTGCGCTCGCTGCACCACGAGATCAACGTCACCTCGATCTTCGTCACCCACGATCAGGAGGAGGCGCTGGAAGTCGCCAACCGCGTCGTGGTGATGGACAAGGGCCGGATCGAGCAGATCGGCTCGCCCGACGATGTCTATGAAAGCCCGGCGACCGCTTTCGTCCACGGCTTCATCGGCGAATCCATCGAGCTGCCGATTGAAGTGAACGGCGGCGTGATCCGGCTCGGCGACCGACCGCTGCGGCTTGCTGCGGATGGGCTTGTGCCTGGCGCGTCAAAACTGTTCGTGCGGCGACATGACATGCTAGTCGGCCCGCCCGGCTCCGGCGCCTTCGAGGGCGCGGTTCAGCATGTTCGCAATTTCGGCCCCGTGCAGCGCGCCGAGGTCGCGCTATCAGGCGGCGAGACCATCGAGATCGACGCGCCCCGCGATAGGGAACTGCGCGCCGGCGACACGATCGGGCTCGAACCGCGCCGCTACCGGATATTTGCGGGCTAGATCCCCGTCATTCCGGGATGGTCCGAAGGACCAGACCCGGAATGACACCGAGCAGATTTTCCTCAAAATTCACCTTTCAGCCACGGTTGGTATGCAACAACGGCCCCTCATTTGGGGGCCTGATTCATGCGCGCTGCGGCCGCAATATCAATCACTTTGCTTTTGGCCGGCTGCGCCGGCAACGAAGCGCCGGTCCAGCAGCCGTCCATGTATACCGACATGGCGGTCCCGGGCGCCAAGCTCGATGCGCAGGCGGCCGCCGTGATGATCTCGCAATACCGCCAGAACAACGGGCTCGGTACCGTCATGATCGATCCCGATTTGATGCTGCTCGCCGAATCCCAGTCCCAGGCCATGGCGGCCGCCAACAAGATGGACCATGACGTTCGCGCGCCGCTCGCCAAGCGGCTCGCCGGCGGCGGCTATCCCGCGACCGTCGCGGTCGAGAACGTCTCGGCCGGCTATCATACGCTGGCGGAAGCGTTTTCCGGCTGGCGCGACTCGCCGCCTCACCGCGCCAACATGCTCAAGGGCGGTGTCACAAAATTGGGCATCGCGGCGGGCTATGCTCCCGGCACCAAATACAAGGTGTTCTGGACCATGATCCTGGCTTCGACGGACCCGCGATAAGCCAGACTTGATCCCGGGATGCATTGACGCCGCGGCGGACTGTCGCCACGGTGGCTCGCCTTTTGCTATTGTTCCCTCATGACAGATCATAGTCCGGACTCCGCCAGCATCCCCGCGAATGCGCAACGCGTCCTGGTCCTCCAGGGCGGTGGTGCACTCGGCTCGTACCAGGCCGGCGCCTTCCAGGCGTTGTGCGGCTACGGCTTCGAGCCGGAATGGGTCGCCGGCATCTCCATCGGCGCCATCAACGCCGCCATCATCGCCGGAAATGAGGGCCGCACCCGCGTCGAGCGGCTGAAGGAATTCTGGGAGATGGTGTCGGCGCCGGTGCCGTGGAAGCCGGTCGGCAAGAGCGATCACAGCCGCGAGCTCTTCAACTCGACGAGCGCAGCGCTGATCGCGACCTTCGGCGTGCCCGGTTTCTTCGTCCCGCGCGTTCCGCCGGCACCGCTGTGGCCGCCGGGTCACCCTGAGGCGGAGAGCTATTACGACACCGCGCCGCTGAAGAAGACGCTGGAGCGTCTGGTCGATTTCGACCGCATCAACGATGTGAAGACGCGCCTGTCGATCGGTGCGGTCGGCGTCACCTCCGGCAACTTCAAATATTTCGACAATTACGAGTTCAAGAAGCTCGGCAAGAGAATCGGCCCCGAGCACATCATGGCCTCCGGCGCGCTGCCGCCGGGGTTTCCGTCCGTCGTCATCGATGGCGAGCACTATTGGGACGGCGGTATCGCCTCCAACACGCCGCTCGACTACGTGCTCGACGCCGAGCTTGCCCGCGACATGCTGATCTTCCAGGTCGACCTGTTTTCCGCGCGCGGCGACCTGCCGACCTCGCTGCTCGAGGCCGCCGAGCGCGAGAAGGACATCCGCTATTCCAGCCGCACGCGGATGAACACCGACAAGAACAAGCAGCTGCACAACGCCCGCCGGGCGGTGCGCGATCTCATCAGCAAGTTGCCGGATTATCTGAAGAACGATCCCTCCGTCGAATTCCTCGCGAAAGCGGCGCGCGAAAGCACGGTCACGGTGGTGCACCTGATCTATCGCAGCAAGAACTACGAATCCTCGTCCAAGGACTACGACTTCTCGCATGTCGCCATGGTCGAGCATTGGGAAGCCGGGGTGCGCGACGTGCATCTGTCGATGCGCCACAAGGACTGGCTCGAGAGGCCGCAGTCCGGCGAGACCATGGTCACCTACGATCTCACGGGGGACGTCACCGCACCCTCGGCAAAAAGGAGCGAATGAAATGGGTAGTCTGTCAGGCAAGAACGCCGTCGTGACCGGATCGACCAGCGGCATCGGGCTCGCTTACGCACGCGCCTTCGCCGCCGCCGGCGCCAATGTGGTCATCAACGGCTTCGGCTCGCCCGAGGACATCGAGAAGGAGCGCGCCAAGATCGAGTCCGATTTCAAGGTCAAGGCGATCTACTCGCCCGCCGATATGACCAAGCCCGCCGAGATCGCCGGGATGATCGCGCTCGGCGAGAAGACGTTCGGTTCGGTCGACATCCTCGTCAACAATGCCGGCATCCAGTTCGTCTCGCCGATCGAGGAGTTTCCGCTCGAGAAGTGGGACCAGATCATCGCCATCAACCTGTCGTCGGCCTTCCATGCCATCCGTGCCGCCGTGCCCGGCATGAAGAAGAAGGGCTGGGGCCGCATCATCAACACGGCGTCGGCGCACTCGCTCGTCGCCTCGCCCTTCAAATCGGCCTATGTGTCGGCCAAGCACGGCATCGCCGGTCTCACCAAGACCGTGGCGCTGGAAGTTGCGACCCACAAGATCACCTGCAACTGCATCAGCCCCGGCTATGTCTGGACGCCGTTGGTCGAGAAGCAGATCCCCGACACGATGAAGGCGCGCAATCTGACGCGCGAGCAGGTCATCAACGACGTGCTGCTCGATGCGCAGCCGACCAAGGAGTTCGTCACCTCCGAGCAGGTCGCCGCGCTCGCTCTGTTCCTGTGCAGCGACGATGCCGCGCAGATCACCGGCACCAATCTCTCGATCGATGGCGGCTGGACCGCGGAGTAAGCGCTCGATGCCGCAGGGTGGGCAAAGGCGCGTCAGCGCCGTGCCCACCATTTTTCCGCGCTTGAAAGAAATGGTGGGCACGCTTTCGTTTTGCCCACCCTACGAAAGTGAGAACGAGGCGGCAGCCTCTCGCTCAATGCGTCCAGGCCAGCGCCGTCACGAAGGCCGTCGACAAATTCAGCTCCGCAAACATGATCTTGCCGGCGACTACGAACAGCACGCTGGCAAGCGTCAGGCGCAGCACCGTCTCAGGGACGCGCGTCGCGCTGAAACTGCCGACGATGATGCCGGGCAGCGAGCCCAGCAGCAGCACGCCCATCAGCGCCCAGTCGACGTCACCGAGCGCCCAGTGTCCGATGCCGGCAACCAGCGTTAGCGGCACGGCATGGGCAATGTCGGAGCCGACGATGGTCGCCATCGGCAAGCGCGGGTAGAGCAGCAGCAACACGGTGACGCCGACCGCACCGGCGCCGACCGACGAAATCGAGACCAGCGCGCCGAGTACGATTCCGGTGATCACTGTCGCAATTGCGGTGGTGCGCGCGTCGACCTGCTCGAGGCGCTTCCGGTAGCGATCCATGAGCGACTTGCGGAAAATCAGCGACGTCGCAGTCAGGATCAGCGCGAAGCACAGCACCAGATTGACCAGGCTGCGCTCGGTATCGCTCTTGAGGTCGAGCTTCCACAGCACCAGCAGCGTCACCGCGCTCGCCGGAATGCTGCCGGAAGCGAGCCGCAGCACCGCCGGCCAGTGGACGCTGCGCGACCAGCCATGGACCACGCTGCCGCCGGTCTTGGTGGCGGCGGCATAGAGCAGGTCGGTCCCGACCGCCGTGGAGGGATGAACGCCGAACAGCAGGATCAGGAGCGGCGTCATCAACGAGCCGCCGCCAACGCCGGTCATCCCGACAAGCAGGCCGACGCCGAAGCCAGAGGCGACGTAGAGTGGATCAAACATGTCCGGGGAATCTTAGGTTGGTCTCGTCGGTTGGGCAATACGACGTAGAATGAACTTTCTCCGGCATGCAACTGTTTGGATCAAATAAGAAAAATCATGCTGCAGGTGGGAGATGCATAGCCATTTTGCCCTGTTCAGCTGCGTCTTGCGACACCGCCGTTCCCCAACGGGCAGGCAGCCGCATGGCCTATTTTCCAAACGCCAGCACGTGCAGGCCGAGGCGCTGCCGCACGATCCAGAACAAGAGCACCGTCTCGAAAGTGAGCGAGATCGAGGTCGCGGCGGCGGCGCCGTGGCCACCGTAGCGCGGTACCAGCGCGATGCAGAGCACGACGTTCATCACGAAGGCCAGCGCATAAGCGAGCGCGCAGACTCTTTGCTGGCCGAGCATGTTGAGCAGCCGCTCGACCGGCCCTATCGCGGAGCGCACCACCAGCCCGATCGCGGCCACGAACATGATGTCGTAGCCGACCACAAATTGCGGCCCGAACAGCCAGAGCAGCGGCTTGCCGAGCGCAAGCAGCACGATGGTCGCCGCCAGCGACGGCCAGAACGTCCAGCTGATGGCGTGCGCCACATAGGCCGACAGCCGCGCCTTGTCGCCGCTTGCGTTGTATTCGGCGAAGCGATGCGCGGTCGTTGCCGACATCGCGTAGTGGACGAAGGAAACCAGCGCGAGCGTCTTGACCACGGCAAAATAGACGCCGACCTCGTCGGAGGGGCGGAACTGCTGCAGCACCAGTACGTCGGTGTAGGACAGCAGCAGGTAGAAGCTCTCGACCAGCAGGATCGGCAGCGAGATGGCGAGCCAGCCGCCGATGTCGTAGGCCCTTGGGCCCGGCTCGATGTGATCGGCGAGCTTGCGGTTCAGCACCACCATCTGCCCGGCCATCGCGATCCACACCGCACCTAGGCTCGCGACCATCGCGGCGACCGCGCCGAGATGATAGCCGAGCAGGAAGGCAGAGGCCGTGATGCCGATAATCAGCGCCTGGCGAATGATGAATTGCGGCATCAACCCGAGCTGCATCCAGTCGTGCGAGCGCGCGATGCCATCCTGGGTGTTGGCGACGACGAAGGCCGGCAGCGTCATGCAGCCGATATAGAGCGGCTGCACCTCGGCCGGATCGATCCAGGGCGAGAGCAGCCTGACGATGCCGGCGAGGCCGAGCGACACCAGCGCGGAGACGGCAAAGGTCAGCCAGCGGCTGCCGGAGAGAAAGCCGCGTAGCAACGCATGCTCGCCGCGGGCGCGGTACTCCGGAATGATCTTTTGCGCGGAAGCGGAGATGCCGAAATCCATCATGCTGCCGAGCAGCAGCACCCAGGTCCAGACATAGACGTAGACGCCGTAGTCGGACGTGCCCATCCAGCGCGCGAGCAGCACCTGCGAGACATAGGCGAGGCCTGCGCTGATGACGCGGATGACGAAGATGGTGCCGGCCAGCCGCCGCGTCAGCGAGGCCTCGCGCGAGCCGCCCGTCAGCCTGCCGCGCAGCCGCGCGATCAACCCCGCCGGTCCGGTCGTTGCGGGTTGTGCATCCATCACGGCCAATTCGAGATCCCCAGGGGGTTCCGCATGCTGCGGCATGCCCGGGAATTAGCAACCATTCGTTAAGATTCGGTTGGGTGGGAGTGCTGTCGCAACCCCAACGTCGTCCTGGCGAAAGCCAGGACCAATTACCCCAGGGAGAAGTTGGACGAAGGCTCGGGGCTACGAGTTCGCGCCACCACTACTCCCTGGGGTAATGGGTCCTGGATCTGCGCTCCGCCCTGGACAACGCTATGCGTTGCCAAGAGCTGCGCTTGTCCAGGACGACCGCTGGGGTTGCGACGACGGCTCACTCCAAATTCGTATTGAACTCGTACGACTTGTCCGGCCCGACCAGCGTGAACTTCAGCGCCGCACCGTCGGGCTTAGCGCCCGGCGGCAGCCCCTCGAGCTCGAAGGAAAATCGCTTCACATCTGCCGCGCTGGACTGGACCGGGGCCGGAATCGGCAGCGCCCAATCGGGCGTCGGCCCTTCCACGAACAGATTGACATGGCGTGCCTCCGCCGGCGCGACCACGTCGACGACCACCTTGTTGCCGTCGCGCTTGACGTCGCGGATGGTGAGCGGGTTGGGGTCGCCGATATTGGCGGGCTTGGGCACGGTGTCGAGCGCGGCGCGCAGATTGGCGTCCTCGGTCGAGGCGACGCTGTTGAAGCCAAGCTCGGCGCGGGCCTCGACGGGAATGCAGAGCTTCTCGCACACGGCATAGTTGATCTCGGCGCGCAAGGTCACCGGCTTGTCGGCGGCCTTGGCGACGATGCGCAGGGGCAGTACGATCTGGTCGCGATAGCCGATCGAGTGACCGCCCGCGCCGTCGTCGAACTTCAGCGGAGCCGGCCACATGATCGTCACCGCCTCGACATTGTCCGACTTGGAGAAGTCGAACCGCGGCGGAACGCCGGAGTCGCCGGGCGTACGCCAGTAGGTCTTCCAGCCCGGCTGGAGCTGGAAGGCGATACCGCCAAGCAGCACGGCGCCGCTGCGTGACCCCGCGACCAGCCGCACTGCGGAATGTCCGTCGCGCTGCCACGGCGAAGCGTCGTCGGCACGGGCTGCGAAGGCCAGCGACGACGCGAGCAGGGTTGTCGCGACGCCAATCGCCGCACGCAAGGGAACTATGCTGGACATGGCACGTCTTTACAGGGGGGCCCCGGGGCAAACCATTGAATTGCTTGTGATGGATGCATCTGAATCAAGTCTCTGCAAGCCTTGATTTGACAGCCGCCGGGCCCGACATCAGGATAGGAATTGAAACCGGAGTGCTTCACCATGGCTCCTACAGGTAAAAGGACGGGCGAGAGCACCCGCAGCGCAGGCCCCGCGCTCCCCAATTCGGCCGGTTATCTCGACGGCCGGCTCCTGATTGCGATGCCCGTGATGGGCGATCCCCGTTTCGAGCGCTCCGTGATCTATCTCTGTGCCCATTCTGCCGAAGGCGCGATGGGCATCATCGTCAATCAACCCGCCGGCTCCATCGACTTCCCCGAGCTCCTGATGCAGCTCGGCATCATCAAGAAGGGCGAGCACATCAAGCTGCCGGAAAATGCCGAAAGCATGAAGGTTTTGCGCGGCGGCCCGGTCGACACCGGGCGTGGCTTCGTGCTGCATTCCAGCGACTTCTACATCGAGAACGCGACGTTGCGGATCGACGAGGGCGTGTGCCTCACCGCGACCGTCGACATCCTGCGCGCGATCGCCAACGGCTCCGGCCCCAAGCACGCCATCCTCGCGCTCGGCTATGCCGGCTGGGCGCCGGGTCAGCTCGAGACCGAGATCCAGAGCAATGGCTGGCTGCATTGCGACGCCGACACTGACTTGATCTTCGGCGACGACGTCGACGACAAATACAACCGCGCCTTGCAGAAGATCGGCATCGATCCCGGCATGCTCTCCAACGAGGCCGGGCACGCGTAGTCCTGTCGTCCTGGCGAAAGCCAGGACCCATTACCACGGGGTGTGGTTGCTCAAGAAGGCTGGCAACCACCAGCCTTCGTCAAACTGCGCTCGGTGGCAATAGGTCCTGGATCCGCGCTCGCTGGTCCAGCATGACGATGGTGATTGACGCCGTCGCTTCACCCTCCAGCGTCGTCCCGGCGAAGGCCGGGACCCGTACTCCGAGACAGGAATTGTCGAAGCAGGCTGGCAATGACCAGTCTTCGCCAAATCGCATCCTGTGGCTATGGGTCCCGGCCTACGCCGGGACGACGAAAAACTACTCCGCCGCCTGCTGCTGCACCGTCGGCTCCGTGCCGGCCACCGTCGCGCGGCGCATGTCGCGCGGTTGCGACTGGTCGTAGCGGCGGACGCGGTGCATGGTCTGGCGGTTGTCCCACATCACGAGATCATGCAGCTTCCATCTGTGGACGTAGACGAACTCTGCTTGCGTCGCGTGCTCGTTCAGATCGCGCAGCAGCAGCCGGCCCTCCGGCACGCTCATGCCGACCACCTTGCCGGCATGCGATGAGAGATACAGCGACTTGCGGCGATGCACGGGGTGCGTGCGCACCAGGCGTTGCAGCACCGGCTTGAACATCTCCTTCTCTTCGTCGCTATATTCGGTGAAGCCGAGCGATCCCCGCGAATACATCAGCGAGTGCTCGCAGACGAGATTCTCGATCTCCGCCTTGGTCTCGTCGTCGAGCGCGTCATAGGCGGCGCGCATGTCGGCGAATTCGGTATTGCCGCCCTTCGGGTTCACCACGCGCGCGGACAGCAGCGAGAACTTTGCCGGAATGGGACGGAACGAGCTGTCGGAATGCCACAGGCAATTGCCGAGGTTGAACAGATGCGTCCGGCTGTCCTTCGCCAGCGGCTTGCCGTCCTTGCCGAGATTCGAGACATCGTTCAGGCCGGATTGCAGCCGATAGTCCTTCTCCTTGGTAACGGTGCCGCCGCGCGCATCCTCGCGCTGGCCGAAATTCAGCGCGAACGCCATCTGCTGCTCGTCGGTGATGTCCTGGTCGTGGAAGACCAGCACCGCGTATTTGTCCATGGCGGATTCGACCTCGCGCGCCTCCTCCGGCGTGAGCGGCTTTCGCAGGTCGAGGCCCGACACCTCACCGACGAAATGCTTCTGAAGCTGCCGGATGGCGATCGTCATGGCGTTTTCTCCCGCATCTGCGAGCGGTTTCCCCGCTCTGTTTGCGGAAAAAATGACTCCCGCGTTCGGCGATGTCAACGCGCCGCGCGCATGGCTCTCACGCGTTGCGCGCCATCAGCCCGCCGTCGACCGGGATCACCGCGCCGGTGAGGAAAGAGGCGGCCGGCAGGCACAGGCTGAGCGTCATGTGCGCAACCTCTTCAGGATCGCCGTAACGGCCGAGCGCAGTGCGGCGCTTGGCGTAGATCGTCTTGTGCTCCTCGGAGATGCGATCGGTGATTGCCGTGCGGATCGGACCGGGACAGATGCAGTTGACGGTGATGCCCTCGCGGCCAAGCTCCACCGCCAGCGAACGGGTGAGGCTCGCAACGCCGCCCTTCGCCGCCGAATAGGGGCTGTGCAATGCGGTGGCGCCGAGCGCCTCGGTCGAGGCGATGTTGATGATGCGCGGGCTCTTCGACTTGCGCAAATGCGGCAGCGCGGCGCGGATGACGCGTGGATGCGCCGTCAGCATCACGGCGAGGCCCTTGGCCCATGCGTCCTCATAGGTCTCGTCGTCGATCGCGACCCGCACGGAGATGCCGGCATTGTTGACGACGATGTCGAGCCCGCCGAAATGCGCCGCAACATCATTGACTACGCGCTTGATCTCGCCGGCATCGGCAACATCGAGCTTCCACGCCTTCGCTGTCCCGCTGTTTGTCGAGATCTCCCTCGCGACCGCATCGGCGCCTCGCTCGTCATAATCGGTGACGGCGACGTTCGCACCTTCAGTGGCGAACACGCGCGCGGTCGCGCGTCCCATGCCGCTGGCCGCGCCGGTGACGAGGACGGTCAGGCCCTTTACGGACCGGCTGAGCTGTTTGAATTCGGACATGCTGTTTCCTCGCGCGCTGCTTGTTCTTGTTATGATTGACAAGGCTGGCATCGATCCGCAGACAGGTCAAACAAGCAAAACAAGGGGAGGCCGCGATGAACGAGCTCGATTTCTCAGGCAAGCAGGTGCTGGTGGTCGGCGGTTCCAGCGGCATCGGCAACGGCATCGCGCAGGCCTTTCGCGCCAGGGGCGCGCATGTCGCGGTTTGTGGCACGCGTGCGCGGCCTGCGGAATATTCCATCGAGGAAGGCTCCGATCTCACGGGTCTCGCCTACGCGCAGCTCGACGTCAGCGATGCCGGTGCGATCGAAGCGTTCAAGCCGCCCTTCGAACGGCTCGACATCCTGGTGCTCGCGCAGGGCGCAGTGATCTATCGCCGCGGCGAATTCGAGATGGCGGGTTTCCGCAAGGTCGTCGAGGTCAACCTGATGAGCCTGATGGCGTGCGCAACGCGGTTTCATTCCATGCTGCGGGATGCGAAGGGCTCTCTGATCATGGTGTCCTCGACTGCTGCGTATCATTCCACCATGGGCAATCCCGCCTACAACGCCTCGAAGACCGGCGCGGTCGGATTGACGCGCACGCTGGGCGAGGCCTGGGCCGAGGACGGCATCCGCGTCAACGGCATCGCGCCCGGGCTCGTCGATACCAAGATGACGAAGGTGACCACCGACAATCCCAAGCGGCTCGAAGGCGCGCTGGCGCGCATTCCGCTGCGGCGATTGGGCACGCCGGCCGACATGGCGGGCGCGGCGCTGTTCCTGGCTTCGCCATTGTCGTCCTACATCGTCGGCCAGACGTTGGTCGTCGATGGCGGCCTAATCTTGTAGCCTGGATGAGCGAAGCGACATCCGGGACTTTGCTTGCGCGTTCCCGGGTATCGCTGCGCTCACCCGGGCTACGCGTTCTACACTTTCTTAAGCGCAAGGAACTGCGCTGCTTCTGATCGGTTACTTCGGCTGATCACCGAGGAGGATTATCATGGACGCGGATCGGATCATTGGATCAGCCAAGGAAATGGCGGGCGGCGTGGAAGGCACCGTGGGCGAGATGGCGGGAGACGCAAAAACGCAGGCCTCAGGCAAGGCACGGGAAGCCGCGGGGACAGTGCAGAATCTATACGGCCAGGCGAAGGACGCAGCGCGCGAAGCCGCGGACACGGCCACCAGCTACGCCAAGGATGCCTATGAGGCGAGCGGCGATACGTTCCGCGACGGCTCGCAGGCGATTGCGCGGAAGGTGCATGACAACCCGCTCGGCGCGCTGCTGATTGCCGGCGGCATCGGCTTCGCACTCGCGCTTCTGATGTCGCGCCCCGCGCGCCGCCCGCCGCCGCGCTGGCGCTATTACGGCTAACAGCCAGACCCATCATTCCGGGACGCGCCTTTTGGCGCGAGTCCGGACTCCATTCATCGGCATCGATGATGGGGTGTGATGGATTCTCAGGTGCGCAACTGCGCATCAGAGCGCGCTACGCGCCCCGGAATGACATCTCAAATCAAAAGAGAAAAATTACCGGAACATTTCGGCCGATCGCCCGACATTAGCCGGCGGCCGCGGGATCGCGGGGTTCATATTCGGATTGCGGGGGCCAGGGGGCGGCGCCAGTTGACGCGGTGGCTGCGGCGAGCCGAAGCCGAAGAAATCCCGGAATGACGGCGCTGCCTGTGCCGGCTGCTGCGGCGGGAGCTGCGGCTTCTTCGGCGCGAGTTTTGGCGGGGCGACCGCGGCGGCTGCTCCCGGTGAGCCGTGAGGAACGCTGCTGTCCGGCGTCGTCGCCGCCATCGGCGTATCGCCCTTGGCCTGCTCGCGGCCGACTTCGCGGCGCGGCCAGGCGTAATCATCGGCACGGCCGGCCGGAGCCGTCAGCGGCTCGCCTTTCACCATCGTCTTCGCAGCGAGTGCGTCGACGGCGGCGGGACGCGAGCCCGGCCCGCCCAGCAATTGATCGGTCGAGATCGAGGCCGCAACCAGCGGAACGATCGGGCCGGCCAGCGGCCGCGGCGCGGGCTTGCCTGGCTCGGCGCTGGTGTCGGGCGTCGCCGGCTCGCTCGGCAGCGCGATCGGGCCGGAGCGGCCCGCGAGCAGGCGCGTGATCTCGCGTTCGACATAGTGCGCGAGCTTGCGCGCGCCGGCTTTGGTGAAATAGACGCCGTCAGAGCTGCGGAGCTGACGGATCTGGCCTTCGAAGTCAGGACCCTTCTGAAGGAAGCGGCCGGCCTCGTCGACAAAACCGTCCCAGACATCGACATAGGTGATGCCGGCCTTGGCTGCGCCTTCACGGTAGAGGGAATCCAGGAACAGCATGTCCGCCGTGCCCTTCTGCCCGCGGATGGCAGGTAGGCCGACCCAGAGCACCGGAACGCTCTTGGCCTTGAGGACGTTGGCCAGCTCCTCGATCTTCTTGCCGTAGAGCTCGATCCAGCGCTCGTCGCGGAATTCGTAGAGACCATTCGGATTGCGCGCCGTCTTCTCCGGCGCGGCGGCCGCCGGCGTATCGGCGTTGTCGGCATCATCCTGCGGCAGGTCAGGATCCGCTGCGGGTTTGTCCTCAGGCTTGGCGGCGGCGTCGGGCTTGGCCTCGCCGGGCTTGCCAGGTGGCTTGCCGCGCGCGCCCTTGTCGTTCTTCTTGTCCTTGTCAGAGGCCTTGTCCGACTTGTCGGCCGCAGGCTCGCGGATCGCGATGCGGTCGTTGAGGCCGAGCATGACGACGATGATTTCGGGCTTTTCGGTTTCGAGGATGCCTTTCGCCGCAGCCGCCCAGTCCGACGGCTCGCCCTTCGGCTGGTACTTGATCAAGCCCGAGGTGGTCTTGTGCTTGCGGATCACGCCCATGTCGGGCTGCTCGGTGTAGGCGTCCTCGAGGCCATAGGCGAGCCAGTCGGCCATGGCATCGCCGATCACCAGCACGTTCTTGTCGGGGATGGTGTCGCGCTTCGCCGGTGCCGGCGCGCGCGAGAAATCCTGGCGCGGCGCTTGCGGCTGTTGCTGCTGGAACGGTGCGAAGAAGTCGCCGCCGAACCAGCCACCTCCACCGCCGCCCCGTGGTGGCGGCGGGGCCGCGCGCTGCGGTGGGCCGCCGAAGCCGGGGAAGTTGAAGAACTGCGCCGAGGCCGGGCCCGCGACCGACACCAGGATCGCAAGCGCCGTCCCCAGCGCGATCAGCGGGCCGGTCTCGGTCAGCGCCTTGAACAGGGACTTCTTCGACATGCGATCTCGGACACGCGCAACAGGATTGGAAGTGGCTTGGATATAATAACGGAATCAGGCGCCAAACGGGCAGATTCTCTCGCAGATTCTTCCGCCATACACCGGGGAACAGTCACCCAGGTCAAGGCTGCCTGCCAAAATCCCTGTTCAGGGTTACTTTCGGCGCGATTTACCGCCCGCGCAGCCGGTCCAGCACGTCGGACGACGCAAATCCGTCGGCGGGCACCCCGATCGAGGCCTGGAAGTTGCGCAGGGCTTCCCGGGTCTGGCCGCCGAACTGGCCGTCCGGGGTGCCCTTGTAGAAGCCGCGCTGGGCCAGCAGCTGCTGCAGTTCCAGCCGCTCGGTACGCGACAGCTCCCGCTCCTGCCGCGGCCAGGGCTGCACGAAGGGCTGGCCCCCGCGCAGGCGGTCGGCGAAATGGCCGATCGCGAGTGCATAGGCCTCGGCCGGGTTGTACTTCATGATGACGCGGTAATTCTGCAGCATCAGGAAGCCCGGCCCCTGCGCGCCGGCCGGCGCGAGCAGATACGCCTTCTCCGCCAGATGCGGGAAGGGCTGGTTGTTCGGACGCTTGAGCCCGAGCTTCTCCCACTGCGCGATCGTCATCGCCTTGGCGCGATCGGCCAGCATGTAGTTGAATCCCTCCGGCACAACGACTTCAAAGCCCCAGGTCTGGCCGGCCTGCCAGCCGTCCTTCTTCAGATTGTTGGCGGTCGAGGCGATCAGGTCGGTGGGATTGTCGACGACGTCGCGCCGTCCGTCGCCATCGCCATCGACGGCAAATCGTTTGAATGCGGTCGGCATGAACTGGGTCGGGCCGAAGGCGCCGGCCCAGGAGCCGCGCATCTGCTCAGGCCTGAGATCGCCGCGGTTGAGGATCTCCAGCGCGGAGAGGAACTCGTCCTTGAAATAGGCCTGGCGACGTCCGATGCAGGCGAGCGTCGCGGTCGATTGCAGCACGCTGCGGTCGCCCATCTGCGTCGAGTAGTTGGACTCGATGCCCCAGATCGAGGCGATGATGTAGCGGTCGACGCCGGTGGCCTTTTCGGTGGCGTCGAACTGCGCCTTGTATGTGGCGAGGATCTCGCGGCCCCTGGCGAGGCGGTTGTCGTTCACGAGGATGTCGAGATAGTCCCAGATCGACTTGGTGAACTCCGGCTGCGAATCCATGAGGTCCATGATGCGCAAATCGGGGCTGAGGCCTGCGGTGAGGCGCTGGAAATTCTCCTGCGTGATGCCGCGCCGTGCGGCATCGGGCCACATCGCGGCGACGCAATTGTTGAAATTGCCGGCGGCCTCGCGGATCGCGGCCGCCGTCATCAGCGGATGGCCGGAGGCGCCGTCTTCGCCGCTCCAAGGTTGCGCACCGCCATTGCCGGGCGGGGCTTGCGAGGGGGCGGGATTGGGGCCGGAGAAGATGCCGCCGAACAGATTGGAAAGGCCATTCTGGGCTTGCGCGTGCGCGCAAGCCGGCAGCAGCAAGGCCGCCGCAATCATCGTCGCGGCAGTCACGGAGCTAACCCGTTCCGCCAGTCGTGCCACTGATTGCATCATCTCCCACCCGTCGGCCTGAAATTCCGCCATCAGGAGGCCTGGTAGGCGTTGCCAATAGCTTAACAAAGGTGAAATTTTGGTGACGGCGTTTTTCTTAACTCTGACGGGGCGAGGCCCCACATCCGCCTTTGTTGGCGGCTGCAAACAGGCTAGCAAGATGCCATTGCTCCGTTCACGTCCTCAGGTATTCGATCGATCCCATGAAAATTCGCAAAGCCGTATTCCCCGTCGCCGGCCTCGGCACCCGCGTCCTGCCCGCCACCAAGGCGATGCCGAAGGAAATGCTGACCATCGTCGACAAGCCGCTGATCCAGTACGTCTATGACGAGGCGAGGGAGGCCGGCATCGAGCACTTCATCTTCGTCACCGGCCGCAACAAGAATGTCATCGAGGATCATTTCGACCGGATGTTCGAGCTCGACGCGACGCTGGCTGCGCGCGGCAAGAAGGGCGAGCAGGAGATCCTGGCGCAGAACCAGCCCGATGCCGGCGCCGTCAGCTTCACCCGCCAGCAAGCGCCGCTCGGCCTCGGCCATGCGGTCTGGTGCGCGCGCGACATCGTCGGCAACGAGCCGTTCGCGGTCGTGCTGCCCGACGAGCTCGTGCTCAACACGCCCGGCTGCCTGAAGCAGATGATCGAGATGGCGGCTTCGCTCGGCGAGAAATCCAATTTGGTCGCGGTCGAGGCGGTGCCCGACCATCTCACCCATCAATACGGCATCTGCGGCGTCGGTAAACGCACCGGCAAGATGTTCGAGGTCGACGGCATGGTCGAGAAGCCGGCCAAGGGCACCGCGCCCTCCAACCTCTCGATCACCGGCCGCTACATCCTCCAGCCGGAGATCTTCAAGATCCTGGAAACCCAGGAGCGCGGCGCCGGCGGCGAGATCCAGCTCACCGACGCCATGATCGGCCTCGCCAGGTCGCAAAAATTCTACGGCGTCGAGTTCGAGGGCGAACGCCACGATTGCGGCTCCAAGCCCGGCTTCCTCCGCGCCAACATCGCCTACGGCATGAAGCGCCCGGAGCTGCGCGACGGGCTGATCGCGGAGATGAAGAAGTATCTGGGGCAGTAGCTGCTCCGCGTCGTCCTGGACAAGCGCAGCGCCGATCCAGGACCCATTACCCCAAGACGGCGTTTGGCGAAGACGCGTGGTGATCAGCTCGCGCCACGACTCCTTCTTGGGGTAATGGGTCCTGGCCTTCGCCAGGACGACACGAGAATTAGGCACGCTACTCGCCGCCGACGACAGTCGCCTCACGCCACCAGCGACAGCTGCGGCAGGCTCGCGACCACCGACTGGTTGCGCCCGCCGGCTTTCGCGGCATAGAGCGCCTTGTCGGCGGCGGCGACCAGGATGGACGGGTCCATGCCGGCGGTGGGGACCAGGCTGGCAATGCCGCAGGAGACCGTCGTGCTCGCCTGATCGTCGGACCAGCCCTGCACCTTGAGGCGGATCGTCTCGGCGACCTTGAAGGCGTCGGTGACCGAAATGTTCGGCAGCAGCACGGCGAATTCCTCGCCGCCATAGCGCGCGGCGCAGTCGCCGGCGCGGCTCACCGCGTCGGAGATGCAGATAGCGATGCCGACCAGCACCTGGTCGCCGGCCTGATGGCCGAACGTGTCGTTGTAGGCCTTGAAGTGATCGGCATCGATCATCAACAGCGCGACCGGCGTCTTCTGGCGCATGGCGCGGCGCCATTCGACCTCGATGACGGAATCGAACTTGCGGCGGTTCTTCAGGCCGGTGAGCGCGTCCGTCGTCGCCATCTCCTCGAGCTTGCCCTCGGCCTCGGCGCGCCGGCCGATCTCGCGCGCGAGCACCAGCGTCGAGGCCAGCATGAACAGGATCAGCGCCAGCACCACGGCGCCGATGCGATAGGCTTCCCTCTGCCAGAGCTCGAACACGGCGGTCAGCGGCTTGCCTGCCACCACGAACATCGGACCTGTGCTGGTGCTGCGCACGTAGAGACGCGGGGTCGGGTCCACCGGACCCTGGCCGGCGTAGGATCCGCCGGCCTTGAGATTGTCGGCCCTCCAGTTCTGGCGCTCGTTCAAATTCCTGCCGATGATTTCGAGATCGAACGGCCGCCGCATCATGATGGTGCGGTCGCGCTTCAGCACGGTGATGGTGTCGTCGCGGTCGAGGTTCAGCCGCTCGAACAATTCGTGGAAATAGCTGAACCGGATCGAGCCGGCGACGACGCCCATGAAGCCGCCGTCCGTATCGCTGATGCGCCGGCTCAGCACGATGGAATAGGCGCCGCGAAACAGCATCGGACGGCTGATGAAGAGCCCGATGTCGGGATTGTCGCGATGAACCCTGAAATAGTCCTCCTCGCTCCTGACCTCCGGCAGCGGATCGAGCGTGGAGGCGTCGATGGTCAGCCGGCCCTCGGTATCGAACACCTGGATGGCGCCGAAATGCTTGGCGGTTATCGCATGGTCGAACAGGATCAGTTGACGGATCGGCTTCGAGACCGTTGCGAGCTCCGGCAGCAACATGCTGCTGGCGACCGCCTTCAGTGACAGGTCGTAGATCTCGATGTTGCGGTTGACGTCGGACTCGATGGTCGTCGCCAAATTCTCCAGCGTCTGGCGGGCGAGCGCCTCCTCGCCGCGGCGCATGTCCAGCATCACGTTGACGCAAATGGCGGAGAAGCCGATCACTGTCACCACGGACGAGATGATCAGCAGCTTCGCCGAAATCCGCCACGGCCGGCGGGCCGTGACTTCGCGCCATCCAGACAGCATCGCTCGCTCCCGATCCTAGTGGATGCGCCCGAAAGCTTGAGTAGTGTTTAAGGCGGGACGGCGCTGCCGCAATGAGTTAAGAATCGGTTTATGCGGCGCACGGTTTTTGGCAGCCTCATGTGACCGGGACGAGAGGACGATTGTGAACGACTACCACGCGTTGCGCGACTATCTGATGCGGCAGAAGCAGGACGAGTTGGTGTTGAGCTTCGAGCAGATCGAGGAGATCATCGGCGCGGCCCTGCCGCGCGCGGCGCATCGTGCCTCCTGGTGGGACAGCCTGCGCAGCCCCGACATCCAGATGCCGCAACGCGAAGCCTGCCTCGCCGCCGGCTTCGTGGCGACGCGCATGCCGGATGGCCAGAGCGTGCGGTTCAGGAAGCAGAAGAGCGACCGGCGGCGATAGTATCGCTGACGAGCACTCTTCCCCTCTCCCCTTGTGGGAGAGGGTGGCTCGCCGCGTAGCGGCGAGACAGGTGAGGGGTCTCTCTCCGCGCGCCAATCTCTTGCAGTTGAACCCGCGGAGACAACCCCTCATCCGGCGCTTCGCGCCACCTTCTCCCACCGCCACCTTCTCCCACAAGGGGAGAAGGAAGAAGAGAGCGATCAGCTCGCCGCTTCCAGCCGCACTTCCGTCAGCAGCCGCATCGCCGCGTCGGCGTCCATCGGCTCGCCGAAGGCGAAGCCTTGGGCGTATTCGCAACCCATCTGGTAGAGCTCGACCGCATCGGAATCGGTCTCGGCGCCCTCGGCCACCACGTCCATGCCGAGATCGTGCGCGAGCGCGATGATCGACTTCAGAATCACCGGGCGGGTGCCGCGGCTGGTGGTGCGCACGAAGGACTGGTCGATCTTGATGGTGTCGAACGGGAAGCGCTGCAGATAGGCCAGCGAGGAATGGCCGGTGCCGAAATCGTCGAGCGAGAGCCCGGTGCCGAGCTCGCGGATCCGCGTCAGCATCTGCGCTGCGTGCTCCGGATTCTCCATCACCAGCGATTCCGTCAGTTCCAGCTTGAGCGTGCCGCGCGCCACCGAGGAGCGTGACAGCACGGTGCGGATGTCGTGGATCAGATCGTGGCGCAGCAATTGTCGCGACGACACGTTGACGGAGGCGAAGATCGGCTCGCGCGAGCGCATCGCGCGCTGCCACACCGCAAGCTGTTTTGCGGTCTGGTCGAGCACGAACATGCCGAGATCGACAATCAGCCCGGTCTCTTCCGCGATCGTGATAAATTCCGACGGCGCCATGCGCCCGAGCTTCGGATGGTCCCAGCGCGCCAAGGCCTCGAAGCCCGCGATCGAACGATCCTCCAGCCGCACGATCGGCTGGTACAGGATCGTGATCTCCTTCCGCTCGATGGCGCGGCGCAATTCGCTCTCCAGCGTCAGCCGGTCGGTCTTCCGCGCACGCATCGCCGGCTTGTAGACGTCGATGCGGTCGCCGCCGATGCGCTTGGAGTGATACATCGCAAGCTCGGCGTCCTTGATGATCTCATCCGTCAATTGGGTCTGCGGATCAGACAAAGCGAGGCCGATGGAAGCCGTGAGGAATATCTCGCGGTCGTTGAACGCGATCGGCGCGCGGATGGTCTTGCGGATGGTCTCGGCGAAGGCGGTGATCCGGGCGGGATCCTGCTCCGAGAGCAGGATCAGGCCGAACTGGTCGCCGGCCATCCGCGCCAACGTGTCCTGCGGCTTCAGGATGCGGGTAAGGCGGCGCGCCAGCGTTAGCAGGATGGAATCGCCGACCGCGATGCCGACGGAATCGTTGACCTGCTTGAAGCGGTCGAGGTCGATCACCATCAGCGTCGGCCGCAGCGTCGGCATGCTCTTGGCGAAGTGCGCCACCGCACCCAGCCGGTCCATGAACAGTTTTCGGTTGGGCAGGCCGGTGAGGTTGTCATGCACGGAATCGTGCAGCAGACGTTCTTCCGCGTTGCGCAGCTCGGTGACGTCGGTGAGGGTGCCGACCACGCGCGAGACCTCGCCGTCGGAGCCGACCACCGGGCGCGCCTTCAGCGCGAACCACATGAAGTGGCCGTCCGGGGTGCGCAGGCGGAAATCCTGCACCAGGCGGCCGCGGCGCTGATCGAGCACGCTGTCGAGCGCGGCGCGGAAACGGTCCTGGTCGAGCGGATGCAGCACCTCGAGCCAGGACGCGGCCGGCCCCTCCAGCGTGCCGCGCTTGAGGCCGAGCAGGGCTTCGGTCTCGGGGCTGGTGAAGACCTTGTCGGCGGACACGTCCCAGTCCCAGATCAGATCGCCGGAGCCGGCCAGCGCCAGTGCGCGGCGCTCGATGTCGGAGACGACGCCGGTCGAGGCGCCGCCGCCGGCGAAGGCGTGCTGCATCACCGTGAAGCCGATCAGCATCACGATCAGCACGAGGCCGCCGAGCAGGGCCGGGCCGACGATGTCGTTGGTGACGGAGCCGGCGACCGTCATGCCGGCCGCCACCACCCAGACCACCAGCAGGAACCAGGTCGGGATGAGCAGCACCGCGCGGTCGAAGCCGTGGGTGGAGAGATAGACGATCAGCGCAAAGCCGGCGAAGGCGATCAGCACCAGCGAGACGCGCGCGATGCCGGAGGCCACCGCGGGATCGAACAGCGCCAGCGCGACGAGCGAGCCAAGGAAGGCCAGCCAGCCGACCGTGATGTGCGAATAGCGCACATGCCAGCGGCTCAAATTGAGATAGGCGAACAGGAACACCAATAGTGTCGCCGCCAGGATCGCTTCGCCCGCCGCACGCCAGATGCGCTCGGCGTTGTTCGACATGTCGAGCACCTTGCCCCAGAAGCCGAAATCGACGCCGATATAGACCAGCACCGCCCAGGCCAGCGCCGCGGCGGCCGGGAACATGATGCTGCCCTTCACCACGAACAGGATGGTCAGCACCAGTGCAAGCAAGCCGGAGATGCCGATCACGATACCCTGATAGAGCGTGAAGGAGTTGACCTTGTCCTTGTAGGCTTCCGGCTCCCACAGATAGAGCTGCGGCAGCTTGTCGGTGCGCAGCTCGGCGACGAAGGTGACAACGGCTCCCGGATCGAGCGTGATGCGGAACACGTCCGCGGTTGCGCTTTCCTGACGTTCGGGCCGGTCGCCGATCGAAGGCGTGATGGTGGCGATACGCGACAGGCCGAGGTCGGGCCACAGCAGCCCTGAGGAGACGATGCGGTAATGCGGGGCGACGATCAGGCGGTCGAGCTGGTCGTCGGTGTTGTTGGCGAGCGCGAACACCACCCAGTTCTGGCCACCTTCGCGGGCGCGCACCTCGATGCGGCGGACGATGCCGTCGGTGCCGGGCGCGGTCGAGACCTGGATGCGGTCGGCATCGCTGCGCTGATGCTCCAGTACACCGGTGAGGTCGATCGCGGGCGCGTCACTGCGAACGCTGACAGCATCGAGCGCGCGTGCAGGGGACGCGGCAACGAGCATCATGAGGCCCAGCGCGATGGGCGCGAGGCACCTGAGCAGACGCAAGGTCAGTTCTCCGCGTTCGACGCAAACTTCGAGTGCAAGGCGATTTCAGACCGGACAGAATTGGTTCGGTGCGTCGCGATAGATGCCACGAAAGCGAGGAAAATCAAAGGGTTTCCGCCTTGCCCTGTGGGCCGGCGGCCTACACCTCCAACACAATTTTGCCAATATGTGCGCTCGTCTCCATGCGCCGGTGCGCGTCGGCCGCCTTTTCCAGCGGGAAAGCGCTGTCCATCAGCGGCTTGATGCGGCCTTCGCGCAAAAGCGGCATCACTTTCGCCTCAATCGCGGCCACCATCGCCGCCTTGTCCGCATTACTACGGGGGCGCAGCGTCGAGCCGGTATGGGTCAGGCGCTTCACCATCACCTTGGCAATGTTGACGTTGACCTTGGGGCCGTTGAGCGTCGCGATCTGGACGACGCGGCCATCGACTGCGGCGGCATCATAGTTGCGATCGACATAGTCGCCGGCGACCATATCGAGGATCAGGTTGACGCCGACCATGTTGGTCTCTTCCTTGACCACCGCGACGAAGTCTTCCGTCTTGTAATTGATGGCCCGGTCTGCACCCAGCTTGAGGCAGGCATCGATCTTGTCCTGCGATCCCACCGTGACGAACACCTTGGCGCCGAACGCTTTGGCAAGCTGGATCGCCATGGTGCCGATGCCGGAGGAGCCGCCATGGATCAGCAGCGTCTCGCCGGCCTTGAGGCCGCCGCGCTCGAACACGTTGTGCCAGACCGTCATCAGCGTTTCCGGCAGCGCGCCGGCTTCCCTGATCGACAGCGCCGGCGGCACGCTCATGGCCTGGGCGTCCTGGGCGATGCAGTACTGCGCATAGCCGCCGCCGGCGACGAGCGACATCACCTTGTCGCCGATCTTGTGCCGCTTGGCATTGCTGCCGACCGCCACCACTTCGCCGGCAATCTCCAGGCCCGGCAGGTCGCTGGCGCCGGGCGGCGGCGGATAGGCGCCGGAGCGCTGCGCGACGTCGGGCCGGTTGACGCCGGCGGCCTCGACCTTGACCAGGATCTCGTCGGGCCCGGGCTGCGGCACGACCCGTTGTTCCGGCACCAGCACCTCCGGTCCGCCGTGCCGGGAGATGGCGACCACGGTCATTTGCGCGGGCAGCTTGTCCATGATGTGTCCTTGAGCAAAGGTGTGGAATGGAATGAGGCCATTGCTTAGCCAGCGCGCTCCACGCTGGCAACCTCGGCCTGGTAGATCGCGCGAACGCAGGAGGAACGACGATGCCGACGGAAGACGACGACCGCCCGCGCAAGAAGATCAGCCATGAAATCGGACAGGATCTCTCACTGTTGTCGGTGGAGGAGCTGACCGAGCGCATAGCGCTTCTGAAAACCGAGATCGCAAGACTGGAAGAAGCCGCCACCAAGAAGCGCGCCTCGCGCGATGCGGCGAATAGTTTTTTCAAGTCGTAGCCGCTACAGCCGTCGTCCCGGCGAAGGCCGGGACCGATACCGCGTGATCTATCTGTAGGGATCGACCGAAGCACCGAACGACCGGTCTTCGTCAAACCACTCCCTGTGGTTATGGGTCCCGGCCTTCGCCGGGATGACGTGGAGAATTTGTTCCGTACCCCACTCGGCCACTGGCCGAGATGGCTAACGAACTCTCAAAAATTTAGCTCGTTTACGGTCGATTAAGCTTTCGGGTTTATGACTGGAACCGTCCTCGTTTGGACACCGAGTGGCTCCTGTCCACTCTGTTTGACGCCTCCCTGTTATCAACTTTCAAAGCCGCCGGTCTCCGGCGGCTCTTTTTTTGCGTCCACTCCCGCTTTTTGCGTCTCCTTCCGGTTGAATTTCTGCGAATGACCCGCGGAAACCATATCAGCGCTTGTCGCTGGACTCCGCGCTCCCGGCGCGCAATGATTTGTTCATCATAAGCCGGCGCCAAGCCGGAGAGTCAGACAGTTGCGTAAGGGGCGTTAACCATGGAACGTTTGCAGGCCGACGGCGCTCTCGTTCAACTCAGCGAGCGGTTCACCAATTCTGCGGCGTTCAGCGTCCTGTTCCGCGAGGGCATGGACCTCGTCGAAGAGACCGCCGCCTATCTCGACGGCGCCGGCCGCACGGAGGCCAAGGCGCTCGACCGTGCCGTCAGCCTGACTTATGCGACCGAGAGCATGCGTCTCACCACCCGCCTGATGCAGCTCGCCTCGTGGCTGCTGCTGCACCGCGCGGTGAAGGAAGGCGAAATGACGCTGAGCCAGGCCAACCGCGAGAAGACCAAGGTCAAGCTCACCGCCGCCGATCCCGGCCCCGCCGACACCATCGAGAAGCTGCCCTCGCAGCTCCAGGATCTGATCCACCGCTCGATGAGCCTCCAGACCCGCGTCCGCCGTCTCGACACCACCATCCACACCCCGCCGGCCGAGCACGTCCCGATCGGCAACCCGCTGGTGCCGCACCTCAACGCGCTCAAGGCCGCGTTCGAGCGGTAGGGTCTAATCTAATCCCCGCACTCTATGTTGAACCGTCACCCTGAGGTGCTCGCCTCTTCGGCGAGCCTCGAAGGGCGACGGCCCGGCTGCTGCACCTCGGCCGTTCATCCTTCGAGGCTCCCGGTGTGATGCTTCGCATCGCGCCACTCGCCCCTCAGGATGACGGGTCTGATAGCAACGTGCGGGCCCCAAAACAAAAACGCCCCTGGGCTCCCAGGGGCGTTTTTCGTCGCAGCCTTGCGGCCGGATCAATCCTTTTTGAGAAAGCCCGAAAACTTCTTCTGGAAGCGCGAAACGCGGCCGCCGCGGTCCATGATCTGGGCGCTGCCGCCGGTCCAGGCCGGGTGCGACTTCGGGTCGATGTCGAGGTTCAGCGTGTCGCCTTCCTTGCCCCAGGTCGAGCGGGTCAGGTACTCGGTTCCGTCGGTCATGACGACCTTAATCGTATGATAGTTCGGGTGAATTTCGGCTTTCATGGCAATTCCTCGGCGCCCGGGCGCCTCTTGGGTGGCTAGCGAATGACGGATTTGGCCGGCTCTATACCTCACGACCCCCCCCAAAACAAGCCATATGCCGGCTGGTGACCGGGCTTGCCCCTAAGGGACATCCCGGATTTGCCACTCCCCTTGCACCAGCCTATTGGGAGCAAACGAATGCAATGGGTCGGATCTCATGAGCGCAGTGGAACGGCTTGATGAACAGTATGTTCAGCCCGAAATGAATTCCCAATCCGCCGACACTCCGTCGATCGAGGCCGATCTGATCGAGCAGCCCGCCAAGGGCCGCGCCAAGCTCCGGCCGCTGCTCGCGCTCGCGCCTTATGTGAGCCGCTATCGCGGCCGCGCCGCATTGGCCTTCGTCGCGCTGACGGTCGCGGCACTGACCACGCTGCTGGTACCGGTCGCGGTGCGCCGGATGATCGATTTCGGCCTGACGCCCGAGGGCATCGAGCTGATCAACAGCTATTTCTCGGTAATGCTCGCGGTGGTCGCCGTGCTCGCGATGGCGAGCGCCGCGCGCTACTACCTCGTGATGACGATCGGCGAGCGCATCGTCGCCGACCTCAGGCGCGACGTCTTCGGCCACCTGTTGTCGCTCTCGCCGACCTTCTTCGACTCCGCGCGCAGCGGCGAGCTGATCTCGCGCCTCACCGCCGACACCACCCAGATCAAATCCGCCGTCGGCGCCTCGGTGTCGATCGCGCTGCGCAATCTCATGATGTTCCTCGGCGCCGCCGCGATGATGGTGATCACCAGCCCGAAATTGTCGGGCTTCGTGCTGCTGGCGATACCCTTGATCGTGCTGCCGCTGGTGGCGTTCGGACGCTGGGTGCGGCGGCTGTCGCGCAATGCGCAGGACACGCTCGCCGACGCCTCCGCCTATGCGGGCGAACTGGTCGGCGCGATCCGCACCGTGCAGGCCTATACCAGCGAGCAGTTCGCCGAAAAGCGCTTCGGCGGCAATGTCGAGCAGGCCTATGAGGCGGCGCGGACCTCGACCCAGGCCCGCGCCGTGCTCACTGCCATCATCATCTTCATCGTATTCGCAAGCGTGGTCGCGATCCTCTGGATCGGCTCGCATGACGTGCTCACCGGTGCGATCACGCCGGGCCGGCTCGGTCAGTTCGTGCTCTATGCGGTGTTCGCCGCGGCGGGCCTCGGCCAGCTCAGCGAGGTCTGGGGTGAGGTGTCGGCGGCCTCGGGCGCGGCCGAGCGCCTGTTCGAGATCTTGCATGTAAGTCCTGAGATCACCGCGCCTGCGTCGCCGCGCGCGCTGCCGGTGCCGGCACGCGGCGAGGTCGGCTTCGATCGGGTCAGCTTCGCCTATCCGGCGCGGCCCGATGTCAAGGTGCTCGACACCGTGTCGTTCACCGTGCGCCCCGGCGAGAAGGTTGCGATCGTCGGCCCCTCCGGCGCCGGCAAGAGCACGATCTTTCATCTGCTGCTGCGCTTCTACGATCCGCGCAGCGGCGCGATCGCGCTCGACGGCGTGCCGGTCAGGTCCGCCGATCCGCACGATGTCCGCGCTCGCATCGCGCTGGTGCCGCAGGAATCCGTAGTGTTCGCGGCAAGCGCCCGCGAGAACATCCGCTTCGGTCGTCCCGATGCCACCGATACCGAGGTCGAGCGCGCCGCCGAGCTCGCGCATGCCGCCGAGTTCATCCGCCGCCTGCCCGAAGGCTTCGAGACGGCGCTCGGCGAGCGCGGCGTGACGCTCTCCGGTGGCCAGCGCCAGCGCATCGCCATCGCCCGCGCCATACTGCGCAATGCGCCGCTGCTGCTGCTCGATGAAGCCACCTCCGCGCTCGATGCCGAAAGCGAGACGCTGGTACAGACCGCGCTGGAAGAGCTGATGCGCCACCGCACCACGCTGGTGATCGCGCATCGCCTCGCCACCGTGCTCTCCTGCGACCGCATCCTGGTGATGGACCAGGGCAGGATCGTCGAGCAGGGCACGCATGCCGAGCTGGTCGCCGCGAACGGCCTCTATGCGCGGCTGGCGCGGTTGCAGTTCGAGGGGGCGTGAGGCGTTCGGAACGTTGCCAAAATCGCGACAGTGAGAGTGTTGCGATAACGCTCTACAATCTCGTCATTGCGAGCGAAGCGAAGCAATCCAGAATGTCTCCGCGGAGAGACTCTGGATTGCTTCATTGCAAGAGCTCCTCGCAATGACGTGGGGAGGGAGCTGCGCACCACAGGGTCCCAGCGGACATTACCGGCACTTCGGCGAGAGCGTCGGCACATTCGGCCACGGCCAGTTCTTCCAGCTGCCGTCCTCGCCGACGCAGGCCGATGCTGCAGGGCCGCTCGTATCGAGTTGCATCGCAAAGCGCTGGTCGACATAGGTCGTCGACAGATATCCGGCGACGATGACGCCCAGAAAGACCGAGGAACCCTTGGCCAGGTCGCGCAGCTTCATCGATCGTCTCCACCCGCTTGTCATCGCTGCTCCGGCTACAACGATTAACAGACGTCGCAGGATCCAGGCGTGACACGCCTCACGCCCGCCATGCCATCTTCAGCACCGGACGGCCCGAGGTCGGGTTCACATCGTCGCCGGCATGGGCAAAGCCGTTGCGCTCATAGAAGCGGATGGCGCGCGCGTTGTCCTTGTTGACGAGCAGCGTGACGCCAGTCGGGGACAGGCGCTTGGCCTCATCCACCAGCAGCCTTGCTGCATCCGAGCCCCAATGGGCGGGATCGACCACGAGCTGGTCGAGATAGCCGTCGCCATCGATGGTAACGAAGCCGGTGAGGGCGCCATCCTGTTCGGCGACGACGATCGAGGCCTTCGGCACCAGGTCCTTGCGCCATCGCTCGCGCCACCAATCGAGGCGGGCGGCGAAGTCGATCTGCGGATAGGCCTGCTGCCAGGTGCGATGCCAGAGGTCGATCGCGGCCGCTTCGTCCTCGGGCCGGTAGGGGCGGAGATGGAGGGCGCTCACTACCGCTCCGTCAGCTTCAGCTCGATGCGGCGGTTGCGCTTGTAGGCCTCTTCCGTGTTGCCGGTATCGAGCGGCTGGAATTCACCAAAACCGGCGGCGACGAGGCGCTGGGCGGGCACGCCGAGCGAGATCAGGTATTGCACCACCGAGATGGAGCGGGCGGCGGACAAGTCCCAGTTCGACTTGAAGTTCGGGCCGTTGACCGGACGCACGTCGGTGTGACCATCGACGCGCAGCACCCAGGGAATCTCGCTCGGGATCTTCTTGTCGAGGTCGATCAGCGCGGTCGCCAAGGTGTCGAGCTCGGCGCGGCCCTCGGGCAGCAAGGTCGCCTGTCCGGTGTCGAAGAACACTTCGGACTGGAACACGAAACGGTCGCCGACGATGCGGATGTCGGGGCGGTTGCCGAGGATGGCGCGCAGGCGGCCGAAGAACTCCGAGCGGTAGCGCGACAATTCCTGCACGCGCTGCGCCAGCGCCACGTTCAGGCGGGCGCCGAGATCGGCGATCCGGTTCTGCGATTCCTTGTCGCGCTTCTCGGAGGCATCCAGCGCCTCTTCCAGCGCCGCCAATTGCCGGCGCAGCGCGCTGATCTGCTGGTTCAGCACCTCGATCTGCGCCAGCGCCCGCGCCGAGACCGCTTTCTCGGAGTCCAGTGCCTTGCCGAGCTCGGCGGTCTTGCCTTGCGCGTCGCTGCCGGCATTGGCGAGACCTTCATAGAGGCCCTTCATGCGGTCGCGTTC
Source organism: Bradyrhizobium zhanjiangense (assembly GCF_004114935.1). Taxonomy (NCBI): domain Bacteria; kingdom Pseudomonadati; phylum Pseudomonadota; class Alphaproteobacteria; order Hyphomicrobiales; family Nitrobacteraceae; genus Bradyrhizobium; species Bradyrhizobium zhanjiangense. Next base: position 8,760,863 of record NZ_CP022221.1, on the reverse strand, counting down.
GGATTCGGCCGAGGCAAGGCCGGCCCTCAGTTGCGACACCTGGTCGTCGAGCGAGAGCTTGCCGAGCTTCTCCAGCGATAAGAGCTCATTGAGCTGCGCGATCTTGGCGTTGAGCTGCTCCAGCGCCTTGTCCTTGCCGGTGACCTCCTGCGACAGGAAGAACTGCACGACCAAAAACACCGACAGCAGGAACACGATCGACAGCACCAGCGTCGACAGCGCGTCGACGAAGCCGGGCCAGTAGTTGAAGGCGCCTTCACTGCGGCGGCCGCGGGCAAGAGCCATGATCGTCTCCGTTTCATTCGTGTGCCGGACGCGCTGCAGCGTGTAACACTGCTGCGCAGAGCCGGGACCCAGAATCACTCGTCGAATGGGCGCCGGATCAGCGACGCATCACTTCGTGCTGCATCGCGTCCGGGGCACGAGATCTTTCGTCCTGTTCTCAACTCTTCTCGGGCTGGCGCGCAATGCGCTCCAACAGGCGCCGGATCTCGCGGTTCTGTTCGCCCTGGCCGTCGGCCCATTCGCGGATCATCTGCTGCTCGGTGCGCATGTGCGAAACCAGCGCCTGGATGGCTTCGGCGAGGCTCGCCATCGCCGCGGTGGTGCCGCGGTTGGCGCTGCCTTCCTCGAGCACGGAGCGCAGCCGTTCGACCGCGGCCTGGAGCTCGCCGCTGGCCACGCCACCGCCGCTGGAAGCGACCGCCACTTCGCCGCTGCCATATTCGCGCACGGTGGTGGCGAGCCAGTCTTCGAGGTCGGTGTAGAAGCGGTTCTGCGCCTGGCTCGATTGCAAATCGAGGAAGCCGAGGATCAGCGAGCCGGCGAGGCCGAACAGCGAGCTCGAGAACGAGATGCCCATGCCGCCGAGCGGGGCGGCCAGCCCCTCTTTCAGCGTGTCGAACAGGGCGCCGGAATCACTGCCGACCTTGAGCCCGTCGATCACCTTGCCGACCGAGCCGACCGTCTCGATCAGGCCCCAGAAGGTGCCGAGCAGGCCGAGGAAGACGAGCAGGCCGGTCATGTAGCGGGAGATGTCGCGGGCCTCGTCCAGGCGCGTCGCAATCGAATCGAGCAGATGCCGCATGGTGGTCTGGGTGATCGACATCCGTCCCGAGCGCTCGCCGCCGAGGATCGCCGCCATCGGCGCCAGCAGCTTCGGGTGCCGGGCCGGCGCCAGGCCGGGATCGGCGATGCGGAAATTGTTGACCCAGGACACCTCAGGGTAGAGCCGGATGACCTGGCGGAAGGTCAGCACGATGCCGATGAACAGCACCGCCCCGATCAGGGCGTTGAGGCCGGGATTGGCGAAGAAGGCCTGGATGATCTGCTTGTAGAGCACCACGCCCACCAGCGCACACAGCACCAGGAAGACCAGCATCCGCACCAGGAAGACGCTGGGCGAGGACAGTTTGGTGTACTCAATATCCATGGTGGAGCGGGAAGTGCCAGACCGCATGCCGGTATCATCCATTACGAAGCTTGCTTGCGGGCGCACTATGGCACAGCGCCGGCCCAAAAAAAGCGCCGGATGCGCCGATTTCGGGGACAGCTTGGGGAACTCGGACCGAAAGCCGCGCTTTGATAGGCCGGTGTCTGCAAGAGCTCGCCATTCGGGGGCCGCATGAGCGTCGTTTCCGCGATCATCGGGACTGCCGAACGTGTGCCGTTGCCGGACGTGGTGATGCGTGCCGCGATCCAGCGCCTGTGCTCGCGCACGGCGACACGCCTGTCCAAGCTGGGGGCGGCCGACGATGCTGCCTTCGCCGGGCGGATGATGCTGCGGCCGATCGCCGAGGACGCGGATGCTGCCCGCGGCCGGCATGACGAGGTGCCCGCTTCCTTCTTCGCGCAGGTGCTCGGCCCCAACCGGAAATATTCGTGCTGTTTCTACAAGACCGATGCGACCTCCTTGCAGGAGGCGGAGGAGGAGGCGCTGCGCCAGACCGTCGAGCATGCCGGTCTGGCCGACGGCCAGGCCATCCTGGAGCTCGGCTGCGGCTGGGGCTCGCTGTCCCTGTGGATGGCGCGGCAGTTTCCGCACGCCCGGGTGACGGCGATCGCGACCTCGCAGGCGCAGCGCGCCTATGTCGAGGAGGAGGCGCGGCTGCGCGGATTGCTCAATCTGCGCGTGGTCACGGCCGACATGAACGTGTTCGCGCCCGAGGGCCAGTTCGACCGCATCGTCTCGGTCGAGATGTTCGAGCAGATGAGCAACTGGCGCAAGCTGATGACGCGTGCGCGGTCATGGCTCACGCCGGAGGGGCGGTTCTTCATGCACGTCGTCACCCACCGTTCCGGTTCGCATCTGCTTGACCCCGCCGATCCCGACGACTGGATCGCGCAGCACGTCTACACGAGCGGTCTGATGCCGAGCCATCACCTCGTCAGGCAATTCGACGATATCTTTGCGATCGAGAAGGAATGGTGCTGGAGCGGGACGCATTACCAGCGCACCGCCAACGACTGGCTCGCCAATTTCGATGCGCATCGCGACGCCATCGAGGCCTCCTTGCGCGGGGTCTATGGCGAGGAGGCCGCTCTCTGGATGCGTCGCTGGCGCTGGTTCCTGCTCGCGACCGCAGGCCTGTTCGGTTATGCCGACGGAACCGAATGGGGCGTCAGCCACTACCGCATGAAGGCCGCCGATTAGCGTGCATGCCGCGCCCCATTTCCCCTGTCAATTGCCCTCGGACACCCACTTCAATGTCGCCAGCCACAGATCGTGGCCCCGGTGCAGCAGGCTCTCATCGGCCTCTCGCAGGTGCGCGGCATCCTTGCCGACACCGACTTCATCGGTGACGACCAGGCAGCTCGCGCCGCGAGGGACCAAATACCAGGTATGATAGAAGCTCGGTTGCGTCCCCGGCGCGTAACCGTACCAGCCGAGGCGTGCATGTGGCACGTATTCGTTCACCTTGCTCTCGATCGACAGGCCGAACGTGGTCCATCGCCACGTCGTGTCGTTGCCCAGGACCTTGGTGCCCTCGGGAAGTTCGACGTCCCTGGCGTTCGGATACCATTGCGGCCACTTGCTGGCGTCCACGATGTGGCTCCAGACCTTCTCGCATGACGCGTTGATGAGAAGCTCGTTGTGCGCAAACAGATCCGCAGTCGCAGGATTGAAGCGCTCTGGCCAGTGAATCTCGTTCGAGCGCATCGCGAGGTCTTGCTTCATCGTCATGATCGCTTCCTTTCTGGTGCCTGGGGAAGGTGCGTTAGTTTGCGCGCCGGCAGAGGCTGCGATCGAAAGCAGCGACGCGCCTAGCAGCGTCCAGCGCGTGCAATACCTGATGCTCTGAAAATAAGACCGTTTTGTCATGTTCGCCTCCGCGTCTTCGGTGGCGACACAGATGTCAGATGGTGATTGCGGATCCAATTTCCGTTATGTCAAAATAGACATTCATATAAATCAGGAATTGCGATGCCCTTCGATGGACGGTTGCTATCGGGTGTGACTGTCCTCTCGGCCGTCATCGAGGCCGGCACCATCGCACGCGCGGCCGATGCGCTGGGCCTGACGGCCTCGGCCGTCAGCCGCGCCATATCGCGTCTGGAAGCGCGCGTCGGGGTCAGATTGCTTGAACGCACGACGCGCTCGCTCTCCTTGACCGATGAGGGGCGACGCTTCTACGAGCGCGTCGGACCGCACCTTGCCGGCATCGAAGAAGCTGCAACCGAGGCTTCGGGCTCCGCCGGCATCGTACGCGGACGGCTCAGGGTGAACGTCGATCCGTTCTTCTCTCGCATCGTCCTGTCATCTCACATCAGGACGTTCCTGGTGCAGCATCCGCAAGTCTCGCTGGAGCTTCTCATGCGTGACGCGATCGGAGATCTCGGCGCCGGCGGCTTCGATCTCGCGTTGCGGTTCGGTGAGCCGCCGCAGGGTTCGTTGGTGGCGCGCAAGCTCGTCGAGACCCGCGTTCTCACTGTTGCCTCGCCCGCCTATATCGCCGAGCACGGCCGGCCACGACATCCGTCCGAAGTCCCGGACCACGATTGCATCGGCTTCTATGACGCGGCGAACCAGCGGCCTTTCGATTGGGAGTTTCGTAAGGGGAAAGAGGTGCTCCCCGTGAAGGTGTCCGCCCGCGTTCTGGTTTCGGATGTCGGCGCCATGCTCTCGGCTTGCGTAGCCGGCGCAGGCATTGCGCAGATTCTCCAACTGGGCAGCAGTCACCTCGTGCAAAGCGGAGCATTGGTCAATCTGTTTCCGGAATGGTCAGGTGAGATGTTCCCGCTCTATGCCCTGTTTCCGTCGCGCCAGCACCAGCCCGCGAAAGTGCGAAGCTTCATCGACTTCTGCCTCAGTGTGATCGCAAGGGAGAATGCCTGAAGGTTGCCGGATTGCGATCTTCTGTCGCAGCACGCGCTGATGGAACCCGACTCACAATTCGGTGAGTCCCGAAAAGCTTCAAAAAGTCAGCACGATAGATCGTGTGACAATGAGCCGCCCGCGCCATGCGTTGCATCGCAGCAGGCGCATTCTATTTTGGCGGCATCGGCCGCGTGCAAAGAGCCCAGAACGGGCCCGCGCGGAGCGTGATCAGTTTCAACGAAATCGGGGCGACTCACTTCATGTCAGGACTTCGTGCGCGATCGGCATGCGTTGCAATGATGCTCGCGGCCTTAGCGCCGCTGCTGGTGGGCTGTGACGAGTCCAGCTCGGCCGTATCCGCCGCTCCGCCGTCCGACCCTGACGTCAGCATCGTCGTCATCAAGCCGCAGCCGCGCGCCGTGGTGCGGGAGCTGCCGGGCCGCATCGCGCCGACGCGTGTCTCCGACGTGCGGCCGCGCGTCTCCGGCATCGTGGTCGAGCGCCTGTTCCGCCAGGGCAGCGAGGTGAAGGCGGGCGATCCGCTCTACCGCATCGATCCACGTCCGTTCGAGGTCGAGGTGTTGGCCAACGAGGCCGCGGTCGCCAAGGCCGAAGCTGCTGCGATGCAGGCGCACCAGCAGGCACGCCGCATCGCTACGCTCACCAAGGATCGCGCCGCGCCAGAGGCCGAGAACGAAAAGGCAATCGCCGCCGAGCGGCAGGCCCAGGCCGAGGTCGAGGGACGCAAGGCGGACCTCGCGCGCGCAAAACTCAATCTCGATTACGCTACCGTGCGCGCGCCGATCGACGGAGTCGTCGGTGCGGCGCTGGTCAGCGAAGGCGCGCTCGTCGTGCAGAACGAGACGAATCTCGCCAGCATCCAGCAGCTCGATCCGATCTATGCGGACTTCACCCAATCGGTGACCGAGCTCAACCAGCTCCGCCGCGCCTTCGAAACCGGCGATCTCGAGCGTATCGCGCCCGACGCCGCCAAGGTGCGACTCGTACTCGATGACAACACCACCTATTCGCTCGACGGCAAGCTGCTGTTCTCCGACGCCAAGGTCGATGCCCACACCGGCCAGGTGACACTGCGCGGCGAATTCCGCAATCCCAAGCGCGAGCTCCTGCCGGGCATGTATGTCCGCGTCCGCATCGACCAGGGTCTGGACGCCGACGCGATCGCGGTGCCGCAGCAGGCGATTCAGCGCAATGGCGGCGGCGGCAGCGAGGTCTTCGTCGTCAAGGACGACAACCACATCGCGGTGCAGGCGGTGCGCACCGGTTCGGTGCAGGACGGATTCTGGTTCATCACCGAAGGCCTGAAGGCCGGTGACAAGGTCGTGGTCGAAGGCTTCCAGAAATTTGCGGCCGGCGACAAGGTCAAACCGCAATCATGGTCGGAGGCGGACGCGACCGCGGACAACCGGCATGCCCAGAAGCTCACGCGGTAACGCGCCATGCCGAGTTTCTTCATCGACAGGCCGATCTTTGCCTGGGTGGTCGCGCTATTCATCTGCTTGATCGGTGCGATTGCGGTTCCGCTGCTGCCGATCGCGCAATATCCGATCATCGCGCCACCCTCGATCTCGGTCTCGACCAGCTATCCCGGCGCCTCGCCGGAGAACCTCTACAACAGCGTCACCCGGCTGATCGAGGAGGAGCTCAACGGCGCCTCCGGCATCCTCAATTTCGAATCGACCAGCGATTCGCTCGGCCAGGTCGAGATCATCGCCAACTTCCAGCCGGGCACCGATACCAGCGCCGCCTCGGTCGAGGTGCAGAACCGCATCAAGCGCGTCGAGGCGCGCTTGCCGCGCGCGGTGATGCAGCAGGGCATCCTGATCGAGGAAGCCTCCAGCGCGGTGCTTCAGATCATCACGCTGAACTCGACCGACGGCAGCCTCGATGAGGTCGGCCTCGGCGATTTCATGATCCGCAACGTGCTCGGCGAGATCCGCCGCATTCCCGGCGTCGGCCGCGCCACGCTCTACTCGACCGAGCGCAGCTTGCGCGTCTGGGTCGATCCGGCCAAACTGGTCGGCTATGGGCTGACCGCCGACGACGTCAACAAGGCCATCGCCGCGCAGAACGCGCAGGTCGCCTCGGGCAGCATCGGCGCCGAGCCGTCGACGCCGAGCCAGCGCACCTCCTCGCTGGTGCTGGTCAAGGGCCAGCTCTCGTCCCCGGACGAATTCGGCGCCATCATCTTGCGCGCCAACGCCGACGGTTCGACCGTGCGCCTGCGCGACGTCGCGCGCATCGAGGTCGGCGGCCTCAGCTACCAGTTCAACACGCGCCTCGACGGCAAGCCGACCGCCGGTCTTTCCGTGCTGATGTCGCCGACCGGCAATGCGCTGGCGACCGCGAGTGCCGTCGAAGAGAAGATGAAGGAGCTGTCGCGCTTCTTCCCGGCCAATATCACTTACGAGATCCCCTACAACATCACGCCCGTGGTCGAGGCTTCGATCAAGAAGGTGCTGTCGACGCTGGTCGAGGCCGTGGTGCTGGTGTTCGTGGTGATGTTCTTGTTCCTCCAGAACATCCGCTACACCATCATTCCGACCATCGTGGTGCCGGTGGCGCTGTTAGGGGCCTGTTCCACGCTGCTGCTCGCCGGCTACTCCATCAACATGCTCTCGATGTTCGGCATGGTGCTTGCGGTCGGTATCCTCGTCGACGACGCCATCGTCGTGGTCGAGAACGTCGAGCGCATCATGGCCGAGGAAGGCCTGCCGCCGAAGGAAGCGACGCGCAAGGCGATGTCGCAGATCACCGGCGCCATCATCGGCATCACCTTGGTGCTGATGGCGGTGTTCGTGCCGATGGCATTCTTCCCGGGCTCGGTTGGCATCATCTATCGCCAGTTCTCCGTGACCATGGTCGCAGCGATCGGCTTCTCCGCCTTCCTGGCGCTGTCGCTGACGCCGGCGCTGTGCGCGACCCTGCTCAAGCCCGTCGCCGCCGGTCACGGCCATGCCAGGAAGGGCGTGTTCGGCTGGTTCAACCGCGTGCTCGAAGGCGGCAAGGAGGGCTATTCCCGCACCGTCGGCTTCTCGCTGAAGCGCACCGGCCGCCTGATGCTGGTCTATGTCGCGCTGCTGGCCGGTCTGTCCTGGGCCTTCGTCAACCTGCCTGGCGGCTTCCTGCCCGTCGACGACCAGGGCTTCGTCACCACCGACGTGCAGACGCCGTCGGATTCGTCCTATGCCCGCACCGAGGCCGTGATCGAGAAGGTGGAAAAATATCTGGCGCAGCGGCCCGGTGTCGACAACGTCACTTTCCTCACCGGCTTCAGCTTCTCCGGCCAGGGCATGAACACCGCGCAGGCCTTCATCACCTTGAAGGACTGGTCGGAGCGTGGCCCGAAGGATTCCGCCGCGGCGATCGTCAACGACATCAACCGCGATCTGTCCTCGATCCGCGATGCCAAGATCTCAGCCCTCCAGCCGCCGCCGATCGACAATCTCGGCAATTCCTCGGGCTTCTCATTCCGCCTCCAGGACCGTGGCCAGAAAGGCTATACGGCGCTCATGCGCGCCGCTGACCAGCTGATCGCGGAGGCCAATGCGAGCCCGGTGCTGCAGAAAGTCTATGTCGAAGGCCTGCCCGAGGCCGGCGTGGTCAATCTCGTGATCGACCGCGAGAAGGCCGGCGCCTTCGGCGTCACCTTCGAGGACATCAACAACACGATCTCGACCAATCTCGGCTCGAACTACATCAACGACTTCCCGAACCGCGGCCGCATGCAGCGCGTCGTGGTGCAGGCAGATAGCCGCGACCGCATGCGGACCGAGGACATCCTCAACTACAACGTCAAGAACAGCCGCGGCCAGCTGGTGCCGTTCTCGTCCTTTGCAACTGTGGAATGGGCGCGCGGGCCGACCCAGATCGCCGGCTTCAACTACTATCCGGCGGTGCGCATCTCCGGCGAAGCGAAACCAGGCTTCACCTCGGGCGACGCGATCGCCGAGATGGAGCGGCTCGCCGGCCGGTTGCCGCGCGGCTTCGGCTATGAATGGACGGGACAGTCGCTCCAGGAGAAGCTCTCGGGCTCGCAGGCGCCGTTCCTGCTGGCGCTGTCGGTGTTCGTGGTGTTCCTGTGCCTTGCCGCACTCTATGAAAGCTGGACCATTCCGCTCGCGGTGCTGCTGACCGTGCCGCTCGGCATCGTCGGAGCAGTGAGCGCGGCGATGCTGCGGGGCCTGCCTAACGACGTCTATTTCACCGTCGGCCTGATCACCATCATCGGCCTCGCGGCAAAAGACGCGATCCTGATCATCGAGTTCGCGAAAGATCTGCGCAAGGAGGGCAAGCCGCTGGTGGAAGCCACCATCGAGGCCTGCCGCCTGCGCTTCCGCCCGATCCTGATGACCGGCCTTGCCTTCATCTGCGGCGTGCTGCCGATGGCGATCGCCCACGGCGCCGGCGGCGCCAGCCAGCAAGCGCTCGGCTCCGTCGTGATGGGCGGCATGATCGCGGTGGTGATCCTGGCGCTCTTGATGGTGCCGGTGTTCTTCGTCTCAGTGCAGCGCGTGCTGGGCGGGGATCGGGAGCCGAAGATGGCGAAGGAAGACGAGGCCTACGGGCCGCCGGCGCCGGTGAAGCCGTAGGCGCACTGTCATGCCCCGCGCAGGCGGGGCATCCAGTACGCCGCGGCATCTCCGTATCCAACTGATGTCTCTGGAATACTGGATCACCCGCTAGTGCGCAATTGCGCACAAGGCGGGTGATGACAGCGGAATGCGGAGCGCGAGCTTCCGCCTTACGCCGCCTTCCGCAAAATCTTCACCAGCTCTCCGTGCACGAACTCGTTGCCGCACACCACGTGCCCCTTCGTCAGCGCATCGCCGGGCGTGTCGATGTCGCTCACGGTGCCGCCGGCTTCCTTCACCATGATCTGGCCGGCCGCGATGTCCCAGGGCGAGAGATTCCGTTCCCAATAGCCGTCGAGACGGCCGGCGGCGACGAAGGCGAGGTCGAGCGAGGCGGCGCCGAAGCGGCGCAGGCCCGCGACGCGGTCCTGGATCGCGGTCATCTCGCGGCGGAATTCCTCGTGGTCGCCGCGGCCGATATGGGGCAGGCCGCAGCCCACCACGCATTCGTTGAGCTGGCGACGGCCGGCCACGCGCAGCCGCTGGTCGTTGAGGAAGGCGCCCTTGCCGCGCTCGGCGATGTAGAGCTCGTCATTGGCGGGATTGTAGATCACGCCCGCGATCACGGTGCCCTCGCGTGCGAGGCCGATCGAGATCGCGAATTGTGGGATGCCGTGCAGGAAGTTGGTGGTGCCGTCCAGGGGATCGACGATCCAGGTGTGGCTCTTGTCGCTACCTTCGCGGGTGCCGCCCTCTTCGCCGATGAAGCCGTAGCCAGGCCGGGCCTTGGCGAGGTCCTGGTAGAGGATCTCTTCGGCGCGCTTGTCGGCGAGCGAGACGAAATTCGCCGGGCCCTTCAGCGAGACCTGGAGATGCTCGATCTCGCCGAGATCGCGCTTGAGGCTCCGGCCGGCGCGGCGCGCGGCCTTGACCATGACATTGATAGTTGCGGAGTACAGCATGAGCTCTGGTCTTGATCGGGGGAAATTGGCGCGAAATCGCGCCCGTTTGAGGGATGGGGTGCCCTGCGAGGGCGCCAAGGTCAAGTCATTTGGTCCCGAGCCATTTTTTTGCGGCGGCTTCCGCCTTGGCCCGGTCCTCGGCCGGCAGATCGGACAATTGCTTGTCGAGCTCCGGGTCGCCCTTGCCGGCGGTCTTGGCCACCAGGTGCCATTTGAAGCCCTCGACCTTGTCCACGGCCGTGCCCATGCCGTTGATCAGCACCCAGGCCAGCCGGTTCTGCGCGATCGCGCTGCCCTGGCGCGATGCCTTGCGGAGCAACGCCACAGCGGCCGGCTGGTTCTTCGGCGTGCCGGTGCCGTTGAACAGCGCGATGGCGTATTCGACCTCGGCATCGACATTGTCGGCCAGCGTCGCGGTCTGGAGCAGCCGCACCGCGCGTTCCGGGTCCTTCGGCACACCGGTGCCTTCCTTGTAGAAGGTCGCGAGCGCGTATTGCGCCTCGGGCAGGCCGCCATCGGCGGCCTGGCGCAGCAGCTCGGCGGATCGCTTGACGTCCTGCGGCAGGGTCTGGCCGTCCAGGTAAAGCAGGGCGAGGTTATAGGCCGCCTTGGGCTCGCCCAGCTTGGCGGCAGAGGCCATCAGCTTCACCGCTTCGCCCTTGTCGACCGGGCCGCCGCGGCCGGACATGCGCAGCATGGCGAGCGCGAACATCGCCTCGCGGTCGCCGGCATCCGCAGCGCGCTTGTACCATTCCTGCGCCTTGGCGTAGTCGCGGCGGATGCCCATGGCGTTGGAATAGAGCTCGCCGAGCATGGTCATCGCCTTGGGATCGCCTCCTTGCGCGCGGGCGGTGGCGAGCTCGAACGCCGTCTTGTACTGGCCGCGCTGATAGGCGCCGAACACCAGATCGACGTTGGAATTGTCGGTCGGCGGCGCGGGGATCACGGTCGCGGCCGGGGCCGGCTTGGAGGAGGGGGCCGGCTTGGGCGAAGCCGAAGGCTTCGGCGCCGGTGCGGCCTCCTTCTTGTTGGTGAGCGCGTGCGGCTTGGGCTTCTGTTTTTCGGCGGGGGGGCTCGGCGTTGTGGCCGGCGGGGTGATCTGGAGCTGCGCGGCCGCAGGCACTGTGAGCAGCAGCGTGGCCAAAATGGTGATGCGCGGGAGCTTCATGTCGGGCGCTAGCCGTGCTCCTGGCCAGCCGGCGCCGTCGCATGGGCCTTCTTGATTGCAGCATCGGCCTCGGCCAGCGCGGCCTTGGGCCCGCGCGGATCGGCCCAGATGAACTCGCCGGCCAGCACGAAATCGGCACCGCTGGCGGCGAAATCGTAGGCCTCCTCGAGCGAGGTGGCAAAGCCGACGCAGGGCGGCTCGAACAGCTCGGCCCACCAGTCCAGCCGCTCGGCGATCGCCTGGGACGACGGCCGCTGGCCGTTGGCGTCGGGCTCGCCGAACAGCACGTAGTCGGCGCCCATCTCGCCCGCGCTCATGGAATCGTGGCGCGTGGCGAGCCCGCCGACGCCGGCAATGCGATCCGGCTTGAGCGAGGGCGCCGCCTCTTCCAGCGCGGCAAGGCCCGTGAGATGCGCACCATCGGCGCCGCCGCGCGCCACCAGTTCGGCATGGCCGTCGATCAGCAGCGCGGCGCCCGCCTTCTGCACCGGCGGCGCGAAGGCCTTGATGCGCGAGATCATCGTGCGCTGGTCGGTCTCCTTCAGCCGCAGCAGCACGGCCGCGACATCGGCAGAGGCGAGCAGCGCAGGCAGCTCGGCCACAAGAGAAGCGGGGTCATCGACAACAGGCGTCGCGAGATAGAGACGCGGCGCCGGGCGCGGCGGTGGCGGTTTGTTCGACAAGATCTAGGCTGCTTTCTTTTCCAGGCTGGCTTGCCATTCGCCCTTGGACGCGAGGCCGTTCATCCGCGCGCGGTGGCTGAAGGCACGCTGTCCGGCCGCGACGTTCTCGGCCTTGCCGGACCAGGCCTTTTGCGGCGCGGCTTGCAGCGCGCGGCCATAGGAGAAGGTCAGGCCCCAGGGCAGCGGGCCGAGCTTGTGCATGGCGTTGAGATGCGCGGTCGCCTCCTCGTCGGACTGGCCGCCGGAAAGGAAGGCGATGCCCGGCACCGCCGCCGGCACGCAGGCCTTCAGCAGCCGGATTGTCTTCTCCGCGACTTCCTCGACGGAAGCCTGCTTCGCACACTTCTTGCCTGAGATTGCCATGTTCGGCTTCAGCACCATGCCTTCGAGCGCGACGCGCTGCTCGCGCAATTCCTGGAACGTCTTGTTGAGGACGCGTTGCGTCACCTCATAGCAGCGCTCGATGTCGTGATCACCATCCATCAGCACCTCGGGCTCGACGATCGGCACGATCTGCGCGGCTTGGCACAGCGCGGCGTAGCGCGCCAGCGCGTGGGCGTTGACGTTGATCGCCGTCATCGAGGGAATGCCGCTGCCGATGTCGATCACCGCACGCCATTTGGCGAAGCGGGCGCCGCGCTCGTAATATTTCTTCAGCCGCTCGGCGAGCTTGTCGAGGCCGATGGTCACAAGCTCGCCCGGGCACATCGGCAGGGCTTGCGTGCCTTCGTCGACCTTGATGCCGGGGAGGGCGCCGCTCTCCTCGATCAGCCTGATCAGCGGCGTGCCGTCCTTGGCATCCTGCCAGATCGTCTCGTCATAGAGGATCACCCCGGAGATGTACTGGCTCATGGCCTCCTTGGAGCGGAACAGCATCTCGCGATAGTCGCGGCGGTTCGCTTCGGTCGATTCGACGCCGATCGCGTCAAAACGCTTCTTGATGGTGCCGGAGGATTCGTCGGCGGCAAGGATGCCCTTGCCGGGCGCGACCATGGCGGTCGCGATCCTGTTGAGCTCAGTCAGATTCATCGAGAGGTCCTCCCAAAACGATTCTGCCCTTGCCCGTGAAAATAGACCGTTCTCGGGCAATTGCCGAGTTAACGTTCGTCGCAGGGTAAAGGGGGCGGGAGGTCGTCGGGTAAAATGGTGGCCGGGGTCGGGCGACCCTTAACCTCGCCCCGCTTGCGGGGAGAGGTCGGATTTTACGCTACGCGTAAAATCCGGGTGAGGGGGTACAGGTCTGTCGATAGGGTACGACTCGCGGAGAGAGCCCCTCACCCCGACCCTCTCCCCGTAAGAACGGGGAGGGGGAGGGATAGATCACGCCACCGCGATCGCTATGCGACGCGGGGGTCGAGCTCGCCCTTGGCGTAGCGCTTGGCCATTTCGGCGGTGGTCAGGACCTTCTTGATCTTCGAGGCCTGGCCGGCGGTATTGAACTCCTGGAGCCGCTGCTTGCACAGCTTGGTCATCGCTTCCATTGCGGGCTTCAGATACTTGCGCGGATCGAACTCTTCCGGATTGTCCTTGAGCACTTTCCGGATCTGGCCGGTCATCGCCATGCGGTTGTCGGTGTCGATGTTGATCTTGCGCACGCCGTTCTTGATGCCGCGCTGGATCTCGGCGACCGGGACGCCCCAGGTCGGCTTCATCTTGCCGCCATAGGCGTTGATGATGTCCTGGAGGTCCTGCGGCACCGAGGACGAACCATGCATCACGAGATGCGTGTTCGGCAGCTTGCGGTGGATCTCCTCGATCACGTTCATGGCGAGGATGTCGCCGTCGGGCTTGCGGGTAAATTTGTAAGCACCGTGAGAAGTCCCCATCGCGATCGCGAGCGCGTCGACCTTGGTCTCCTGCACGAACTTCACGGCCTCGTCCGGATTGGTCAGCAGCTGGTCGTGGCTGAGCTTGCCTTCGGCACCGTGGCCGTCTTCCTTGTCGCCCATGCCGGTCTCGAGCGAGCCGAGCACGCCGAGTTCGCCTTCCACCGAGATGCCGCCGAGATGGGCCATGTCGGTCACGGTCTTGGTGACGCCGACATTGTAGCCCCAGTCGCCGGGGGTCTTGCCGTCGGCCTTGAGCGAGCCGTCCATCATCACCGAGGTGAAGCCGGACTGGATCGCGGTCATGCAGGTCGCCGGCTCGTTGCCGTGGTCGAGATGCACGCAGACCGGAATATGCGGATAGATCTCGGTCACCGCATCCATCATATGCTTGAGCATGACGTCGTTGGCGTAGGAGCGCGCACCGCGCGAGGCCTGGATGATGACGGGCGCGTCGACCTGGTTGGCCGCGTCCATGATCGCCAGCGCCTGCTCCATGTTGTTGATATTGAAGGCCGGTACGCCGTAATCGTTCTCCGCCGCGTGGTCGAGCAATTGACGTAACGTGATCCGAGCCATCTGTCTTTTTCTCCCGTTTGGGCCTGCAAGGCCGCTCAATGTTTGCCGACTTAAGCTTAACTGACGCGCAGCACCTCGACGCCGGGCAAGGGCTTGCCTTCCATCCATTCAAGGAACGCGCCACCGGCGGTCGAGACATAGGTGAAACTGCCGGCGACGCCGGCCTGGTTGAGCGCGGCGACGGTGTCGCCGCCGCCGGCGATCGAGATCAGCTTCTTGTCCTTGGTGCGCTCGGCGGCGTGCCTGGCGGCCGCGACCGTGCCGCGGTCGAATGGCTGCATCTCGAAGGCCCCGAGCGGTCCGTTCCAGACCAGCGTTGCGGCATCGTCGATCGCGGCGTGGACGCGCGCCACCGATTGCGGGCCGACGTCGAGGATCATGCCGTCGGCGGGGATCGCGTCGAGCCCATAGGCGTGCGAGGGCGCGTTGGCGGCGAAATGATAGGCGACGGTGGCGTCCACGGGGAGGATGATCGCGCAGTTGGCGGCGCTTGCCTTCTCCATGATGCGCAGCGCGGTGGCGGCGAGATCCTTCTCGGCCAGCGACTTGCCGACCGCGACGCCCTGGGCGTGCAGGAAGGTGTTGGCCATGCCGCCGCCGATCACGAGCGCGTCGACCTTGTTCACGAGGTTTTCGAGCAGATCGATCTTGGTCGAGACTTTTGCGCCGCCGATGATCGCGATGACCGGTTTGGTCGGCGAGCCCAGCGCCTTCTCCAGCGCGTCGAGCTCGGCCTGCATGGTGCGGCCGGCATAGGCCGGCAGCTTGTGGCCGAGGCCCTCGGTCGAAGCGTGGGCACGATGCGCGGCCGAGAAGGCGTCATTGACCCAGATGTCGCCGAGCTTTGCCAGCTCCGCGACGAAGGCGGGATCGTTCTTTTCCTCTTCCTTGTGGAAGCGGGTGTTTTCCAGGCAGAGGATGTCGCCGTCCTTCAAGCCGGCGACGGCTGTGGCCGCAGGCTCGCCGATGCAATCGTCCGCGAACGCGACGGGCTTTTTCACGACCTTGGACAGCGCTTCCGCGACGGGCTTGAGCGAGTCCTTGGCATCGCGGCCCTTCGGCCGGCCGAAATGTGCGAGCAGGATGACCTTGCCGCCCTTGTCGGAGATCTCGCTGATGGTCGGTGCGACGCGCTCGAGCCGCGTTGCGTCGCTGACGCGCCCATTCTCCATGGGTACGTTGAGGTCGACGCGCAGCAATACGCGTTTGCCCTTCACATCGACGTCGTCGAGGGTGCGGAATTTGGCCATGTCCTGAATCACTCGTTAGCTGGCGACGCTACGGCGCATCGCGCTCGGGTGGATCGCCTTCCTGCCTGGTCGTTATCTTGCTTCCCTGACGCACACCGTACGCGATCAACGTGATCAGCAATATGGCGCCAGGGATGCCAATCCAGGCAGGAAGAATTGCGCTCCCCTTAGATCACCTTCGCGATCGCGACGGCGGTGTCCGCCATGCGGTTCGAGAAGCCCCACTCGTTGTCGTACCAGGACATCACGCGCACCAGCGTGCCGTTCTGCACCTTGGTCTGGTCCTCGTGGAAGGTCGAGGAGTGCGGATCGTGGTTGAAGTCGATCGAGACGTTCGGCGCGCTGGTGTAGCCGAGGATGCCCTTGAGCTGCTGCTCGGAGGCGCGCTTCATCGCCGCGTTGACCTCCTTGGCGTCGGTGGCGCGCTTGGCGACGATCTTGAGGTCGACGACCGAGACGTTCGGCGTCGGCACGCGGATCGCGACGCCGTCGAGCTTGCCCTTCAGCTCGGGCAGCACGAGGCCGATCGCCTTGGCGGCGCCGGTCGAGGTCGGGATCATCGACATCGCAGCCGCACGGCCGCGGTAGAGATCCTTGTGCAGCGTGTCCAGCGTCGGCTGGTCGCCGGTATAGGCATGGATCGTGGTCATGAAGCCGGTCTCGATGCCGACGAGATCGTTCAGCACCTTGGCGACCGGCGCGAGGCAGTTGGTGGTGCAGGAGCCGTTGGAGACGACCAGATGATCCTTGGTCAGCGTGTCGTGGTTGACGCCGTAGACGATGGTTGCATCGGCGCCGTCGGCGGGCGCGGAAACCAGCACGCGCTTGGCGCCGGCGGTCAGATGCGCGGAGGCCTTGTCCTTCGATGTGAAGATGCCGGTGCATTCCAGCGCGACATCGACGCCGAGATCCTTCCACGGCAGCTTCGAGGGATCGCGCTCGGCGGTCACCTTGATCTTGCCGTTGCCGAGGCTGATCGAGTCACCATCGACGGTGACGGTGCCGGGGAAACGGCCATGGACGCTATCGAAACGGAGCAGATGGGCGTTGGTCTCGACCGGGCCGAGATCGTTGATGCCGACGACCACGATGTCCTTGCGGCCTGACTCGGCGATAGCCCGCAGCACATTGCGGCCGATGCGACCAAAACCGTTAATTGCGACGCGGACTGCCATGTTTCGTCTCCTTCAATGACCGTTGTCATCCCGCACAACGCGCTTTGCGCGCCTGCGAGGGTTTTTTAGGGGCGGGCGCCCGGTTCGGCCGGGCGGTGCGTGATCATATGAGAGATTACGTAGTCCTTTTTTGCGGCAAGCTCAACTCTCAGGAAACGCGCTTCAGCACAGCGTTAACCGTGGCCTCGGTAGTAATGCCGAAATGCTTGTAAAGCTCCTTGGCAGGACCGCTTTCGCCGAAGGAATGCATGCCGATGAATTCGCCATCCTGGCCGATCACGGCATCCCAGCCCCAACGCACGGCGGCCTCGATCGCAATCTTCACCGGTGCGTTACCGATGATTGCGGCGCGTTTCGCCTCTGGTTGCGCTAACAACAGCTCGAGCGAAGGAACAGAAACCACCCGTGACGCGATGCCGCGCTCGGCGAGCTGCTTCTGGGCGGCGACCGCGATCTCGACCTCGGAGCCCGAGGCGAACAGCGTCACCTTGGCTTCGCCTTGGGCTGCGACCAGCTCATAGGCACCAGCTGCGCAGGGATTGTCGTTCGGTGCGGTGGTACGGAGCTGCGGCAGGTTCTGGCGCGTCAGCGCCAGCACGGTCGGGCCGTCGATGCGGTTGAGCGCGAGCTCCCAGCACTCGGCGACCTCGATGGCATCGCAGGGACGGAACACGCGCATGTTGGGAATGGCGCGAAGTGCGGCGAGATGCTCGACCGGCTGATGGGTCGGCCCGTCTTCGCCGAGACCGATGGAATCGTGCGTCATCACATAGACGACGCCGGAGCCCATCAGCGCGGCAAGGCGCATCGCGGGCCGGGCGTAGTCGGTGAACACCAGGAAGGTCGCGCCGTTCGGCGCGAAGCCGCCGTGCAGGAAGATGCCGTTCATCGCAGCGGCCATGCCGTGCTCGCGGATGCCGTAATGGATGAAGCGGCCCTTCGGCGTCTTGGCCGAGAAGGCGGTCGCCGATTTCGCCTTGTTGTTGTTGGAGCCGGTGAGGTCGGCGGAGCCGGCCAGGAATTCCATCGGCATCGCGGCTGCAATCGCCTCGATCGCCGCTTCCGACGATTTGCGCGTCGCCGCCGTCAGCGGCTTCTCCAGCAGTTCCTTCTTGTGCGCGCGCAGCGCCTTCGCCAGCGAAGCCGGACGCTCATGGCGCAGGCGGCGCTCGAACTCGGCACGCTTGCGGCTGCCGAGCTCACCAAGCCGTCCTTCCCATTCCAGCCGCGCCACAGCGCCGCGGCTGCCGGCCGCGCGCCACGCCTTCAGCACGTCATCAGGCACGGAGAACGGCTCGAGCGAGATGCCGAGATTTTCCTTGGCGGCCTTGAGCTCGTCGGCCCCTAGCGCCTCGCCATGCACCTTCGACGTGCCGGCCTTGTGCGGCGCGCCGAAACCGATGGTGGTGCGGCAGGCGATCAGCGTCGGCTTGTTCGATTTCTTGGCGCGCGTGATGGCGTCGGCGATCGCGGCCTGGTTCTGGCCGTCGATCTTCTCGGCGGCCCAGCCCGCCGCTTTGAAGCGCTTCACCTGGTCGACGGAATCCGCGATCGAGGTCGGGCCGTCGATCGAGATGCCGTTGTCGTCGTAGAGCACGATCAGCTTGTTGAGCTTCCAGTGCCCGGCCATCGCGATCGCTTCCTGCGACACGCCTTCCATCAGGTCGCCGTCGGAGGCGAGCACATAGGTGTGGTGGTCGACGATCTTCTTGCCGAACTCGGCGGCGAGCATCTTCTCGGCCAGTGCCATGCCGACTGCGGTCGAGATGCCCTGGCCGAGCGGCCCGGTGGTGGTCTCGATGCCCTTGGTGCGGAAATTCTCGGGGTGGCCAGGCGTGAGTGAGTCGACCTGGCGGAACTGCTTGATCTGGTCCAGCGTCATCTCGGAATTGCCGGTCAGGTACAGCAGCGAATAGAGCAGCATCGAGCCGTGGCCGGCCGAGAGCACGAAGCGGTCGCGATCGGGCCAGGCGGGCGCGGCAGCGTCGAATTTCAGGAACTGCGTGAACAGCACCGTGGCGATGTCGGCCGCACCCATCGGCAGGCCCGGATGGCCCGATTTAGCCTTCTCGACGGCGTCCATCGAGAGCCCGCGGATCGCGTTGGCCATACGGGTGTGATCGACCTGCGTATTCGCCATACGGGTGGCATCGAACTGCATCATGATGAAAATCCGTCTGAAATGAGGTGCTTGATGGCCGTGCACGCCGCGCGGGGTCGAGCCTAGCGGCCACGGGAGCTGGGGCTGGATAGCATCTCGGTTTCGGGAGTCCAAGGTAATCAAACGCCGGTTTGGCCGCAAAAACTGCTTATCGGTGCATAGTTTCGCGGCGACGTTGCGCTGGGCTAGCTTGCCACGTAAATTTCTGCTTCTAACCGCTTGCCGAACCGAGTCTTTTGCCGGACGGCGAGCCCCAGGAATAAGGCCACTGGGGAAAGGCCATAGGTTCCGCCGCTGACTGCATGAACGATCGCGTGTCCAACAGCTCTGCCATGACGGAGTCATCCGCCGTCGAGATCGAGATCGCGACCCGCAGGCTCACGGCTGCGCTCGACGCGCTCGAAAGCGCGGTGGAGCGGCGGCGCGATGCCGATCGCGACGAGAACGAGCTCGCGGCGCGGATTCAGGCGCTCGGCGCCGACCGCTCGCGCCTTGCCGACGAACTCGACGGTGCACTGGTGAAGGCGCGTAAGCTCGAGCGCACCAATCGCGAGATCTCCGACCGGCTGGATTCCGCAATCGTCACGATACGTTCGGTGCTCGATACCGGAGAGGACGGATGAGCCACATCAACGTCACCATCAACGGCCGGCAATACCGCATGGCCTGCGAAGAGGGCCAGGAGGTGCGGCTGCTCAAGCTCGCTGAAAGCCTGGAGACGCGCATCCAGTCGCTGCGCGGAAAATTCGGCGAGATCGGCGATGCACGCCTCACCGTGATGGCGGCGCTGACCGTGTGCGACGAGCTGGTCGACATCGGCAACCGCGTCCGTACCCTGGAGCAGGAGTTGACCGAGCTCAGGGATTTCCGCAACGCCGCCGTCGAGCGCGCCCGGATGACGCAGACCGCCGTGGTAAACGCGCTGAACGCCGCCGCCGAACGCATCGAGAAGTCGACCCAGATCCTGAACCGGACCGTCGGCAACGGCATCGCGATCGGGTAGGGGCTGCCAAAGACTTGATCGATTGATGTGCACGATGGTGCCGCGGACTCGACCTCTCCCGCTTGCGGGAGAGGTCGGTGCGAAAGCGCCGGGTGAGGGCTCTCTCCTCTAGGGGATTGTCCCGTTGCGGAAACACCCTCTCCCCAGCCCTCCCCCGCAGGCGGGGGAGGGAGCGCACCTCCGCCGTGACTCGCGGGGCGCCTCATTACGCCGAAGCTCGGCATTCTCGCCGGGCTGGCGATTCGTCAGTATCGCTGTTAGATTGCGCGAGCGAGGCTGCGACGTGCGTCAGGAGCCATATATCCCCGGGGCCTTATCGATCCTTTAGGGAACTGTCCCTGGCCGGGCCCGTGGGCCCGGACATATGGTGCCCACCTACTTTCGTAGGGAACTCCGGGATCGAGTGCTTCAACGGCGTACGCGGCTTCGCACTATTTGCTTCTGGTTCGTGTCTGTCGAAACTACTGCGGCCAGTTCAGTAGGTGTCATGCCCCGCGAAGGCGGGGCATCCAGTACGCCGCGGCGTTCGAGTGTGAGCATCACCGCCTCTGGAATACTGGATCACCCGCATTCGCGGGTGATGACGTGGGGGACCAAAGCGCATGTCCAACTCCAAAGCCGAACTCCGTGCCAAAGCGCTGGCGGCGCGCGACGCGCTGAGCGAGAAGAAGCGCACCACCGCCGCTGCAAAGCTCGCCAAGCGCGGGCTGCCGTTCAAGCTCCTGCCCGGCAGCGTCGTCTCCGGCTATTCGCCGATCCGCAGCGAGATCGATCCGCTACCGCTGATGAGAAAGCTCGCCGAGGAAGGCGCAAAGCTGGCGCTGCCTTGCGTCACCGCGCGCGGCCAGTCGCTGATCTTCCGTCTGTTTCATCCGAACGATCGCCTGATGCTCGGCCCGCTCGGTATTCCCGAGCCGTCGCCGGCAGCAAGCGAAGTCATCCCCGACATCATGCTGACGCCGCTCGCCGCCTTCGACCGTCTCGGCCACCGCATCGGCTATGGTGCTGGGCATTACGATTTCACCTTCGCGCATTTGCGCAAAACCAAGCATATCGTCGGGATCGGGCTTGCCTTCGCAGCGCAGGAGATCGAGGCGGTTCCGGCACTATCGCACGACGTCGCGCTGGATTATGTGCTAACGGAATCGGACGTGTTCGAATTCCGGAGTTCTGAAGTTGCGCATTCTCTTCGTGGGTGACGTCGTCGGCCGCGCCGGACGCACGGCGATTGCGGACCATCTGCCTGGCATGGTCAAGGACTGGTCGCTCGATTTGGTCGTCGTCAACGGCGAGAATGCCGCCGGCGGCTTCGGCATCACGGAAGCGATCTATCAGGAGTTTCTTGACGCCGGCGCCGATGCGGTGACGCTCGGCAATCACTCCTGGGACCAACGTGAAGCCTTGGTTTTCATCGAGCGCGCCGAGCGCCTGGTGCGGCCGGCGAACTATCCGCGCGGCACACCGGGCCGCGGCGCCGCGCTGATCGAGACCAAGAACGGCAAGCATGCGCTCGTCGTCAACGCTTTGGGGCGCGTCTTCATGACCCCGTTCGACGATCCCTTCGCGGCGCTCGAGCGCGAACTCGGCGCCTGTCCGCTCGGTGTTGCGGCCGATGCCATCGTCGTCGACTTCCATTGCGAGGCGTCCAGCGAGAAGCAGGGCATCGGCTTCTTCTGCGACGGCCGCGCCAGCCTCGTCGTCGGCACACACACCCACGTGCCCACCGCCGACCACCAGATCCTGTCAGGCGGCACCGCCTACATGACCGATGCCGGCATGACCGGCGATTACGATTCCATCATCGGCATGCAGAAGGAAGAGCCGCTGCGCAGATTCACCTCGGGGATTCCTTCAGGGCGCTTCGAGCCGGCCGCGGGGACGGCGACGCTGAGCGCCGTCGCCGTGGAGACGGATGACACGACGGGCCTCGCATTGCGGATCGCGCCGGTGCGCGTCGGCGGCCGGCTCGAGCCGACCACACCGAAGTTCTGGTTGAGTTAGGCGCGTACTCATAAACTTGCGCTACACTTCGTATGAGGTCTGCGTGCCTCCGCAGTGACCAGGCTCAGCGCGTGGATCGTCGAGGAGCGTCTGCCAATATTCCGGCGGCAGATCGGCGTCGGTGAAATGGCGGCTGCGCTTCGCTATCCGCCTTACGATTTCGCTCACGCGCGGATGGAGCCTGACAGGCGTGCTTCCCTAATGCAATTTGTCCGCTCCTGTTGACTCGCATCGCGAATGGGCAAATCCTTCCAACAACGCAATTGCCATCGCCAATTTCAGCATTACGAACTTCGGCGCCCCGGACTTTATCGGCGCCATCCGACTCAATTTTCTGAATAGAAACGGAGGGGCCGATGCGCGCGCTCGCCTTGAGAACCGTCTCTCTTCTTACCCTCGCTATCCTGGGCTCGATCTCTGCCACGCCTGCCGCACGCGCGGAGGACGGGACCGACGAGCAGTTTGGCAAGGTTCACTTCCAGACCTCCTGCAACGAATTGGCGCAGCGCCGCTTTGACCGCGGGATGCGCTATCAGCACTCGTTCTGGTACCGGCCCGCGAAAGAGATTTTCGAGGAGACGTTGCAGGCCGATCCGGAATGCGCGATCGCCTATTGGGGCATTGCCCTGAGCCTGCTGTATAATCCGCATTTTCCCGCGCCGAAGGAAAACCTCACCGAGGGCCTTGCCGCGCTGCAGAAGGCCAAGGCACTCGGCGCCAAGAGCGAACGTGAACGCGACTATATCGGTGCGCTGCTGGCCTTCTATTCGGGCGACGAAAAGACGACGTTTGGCCAGCGCGCGCAGGCCTATCTCAAGGCAACCGAAGCCGTCGCCGCGCGCTATCCCGATGATGACGAGGCGCAGATCGCCTACGCCATTACGCTGAATGTCACGGCCTCACCAAACGACAAGACCTATGCTAACCAGCTCAAGGGCGCTGCAATCCTGGAGCCGATCTTCAAGCGGCAGCCGCGCCACCCCGGCGTCGCGCATTACCTGATCCACCTCTACGATTATCCGGCGATCGCCGAGCAAGGTCTCGACGCTGCCAAGCGCTATTCCGAGATCGCGCCGGCGGCGCCGCATGCTTTGCATATGCCGTCGCACATCTTCACGCGCGTCGGCTACTGGAACGAATCCATCGAGGCCAATAGCCGTTCCGCCAAGGCTGCCAAGGAGGGCAAGGACCCCAGCGAGCAGCTGCATGCCGACGACTATATGGTCTACGCCCTGCTCCAGCTTGCGCAGGACAGCCGAGCTCGCGACGTCATCGCGGACATGGTTGCGACCACGGGTTATGCGCCGGCCGTCCGCGCCGGTCCCTACGCGATAGCGGCCAGCCAGGCGCGCTATATGGTCGAGCGCGGCGATTGGCAGGGCGCCGCCGCGCTGAAGGTTGAGCCGAGCCGGTTTGCCTATGTCGATGCGATCACCTATTTCGCCCGCGCCCTTGGCGCTGCGCGCTCCGGCAATGCAGACGCAGCAACGGCGGACATCGCCAAGCTGGCGGAGCTGCGGGACAAGCTGCAGCAGGACAAGGACGCGTATTGGGCCGAGATCGTCGACATTCAGCGGCAGGTCGCCACAGCCTGGCAGCTCAATGCCCAGGGAAAACAGGCGGACGCGTTGGAAGCGATGCGCCTTGCCGCCGATGCCGAAGACAAGACCGAAAAATCCATCGTGACGCCGGGACCGCTTGCTCCGGCACGCGAGCTTTACGGGACCATGCTGCTCGAGCGCGGCATGGCGACGGAGGCATTGGCCGCCTTTGAAAGCACCATGCGCAAGGAGCCGAACCGCTTTGGCGCGACGATCGGCGCCGCTCACGCCGCCGAGAAAGCGGGTGATGCCGTGAAGGCACGTCAGTACTACGCGAAAATCGTCGACATGGCGCGCAATGGCGACTCCTCGCGGGAGGACCTCGCGGCCGCACGAAAGTTCATGGCTCAGAATTAGCGAAATGGCTGAGAATTAACAAAAGTGCTGTGGCAGCTTCCATGGGCCTGACAGGCAAAATCGTTGCGATCGGCGCAGCCGCCGCACTGCTCTGCGCAGTCGCTGCGGTCTGGACATTGCGATCCGGCGAACCGGCACGCGCTACAGCGGCACTCGGCGAGGTCCGCCCGGTGTGGTCGGAAACCGACTGGCCTTTCGGCTCAGATCCCTGGGGGAAAGGAAAGGCATTCCGCTGCAAAGCCGAGGATTGCGGCGGCGAGGTCCAGCTCTACGTTCGCGCCAAGCTCGGGTTTTGCAATTGCGCGACCGGCGTCGCCGACGATGACGACCTCGATAAAATGGGCGACCTGGCGCTGATTGGCAAGGCAACGCCGATCGGTGCCGGTCGAGAGATCATCGTCGGTCCGATGCGCGGCCGCAGCCGGCCCTATCGCGTCGAGGGAAATCGCAACGCGCTCTCGCTCGCCTTCAATCAACGCTGCGACATGGTGGCCGCCACGGCTTTGGTTGGACCGCGCGCGCCCGCGTCACTGGAACCGGCGGTGCTGGCGTTCCTCAATAGCGACCGCATGTTGAAATGGGCCGAGATCGCGCTTGGCTTGTAACTCAGAGCAATTCGGCTTCCGTCTGACTGCAGGATCTTCTCCGCTTGGCCTGCACAACGTTAGCATTAAGGTCATGTGCGAGCGTGTGAGGGCTCTCCGCGAGATGAATGGGGTCGCAGCCGGCTACGCGGCCTACTCCCACGAGGCAGCAAAAGGCGCAGATGCGCGATTTCGGAATAATCGCATTATGCCCCTGTTTTGCCCGACGCGTCAACCGCGTCGCCGCTTCTTCCGGCCTGCTCGCGTAAGCCTTTGATTTCGCACGCCCCGGCTACTGTGCATAGGGTTGTTTTTCAGTTTTTGATTTGAGGGCGCCGGAGCGCCGTCGCGCAAGGCGCCTCGCGGGCCGTCAGCTCTGGCGAAATCCCATCCGGAAGGCGCCCCAGTGCTTGCCGCGGACCATGATCGGCGAGGACAGATCCTTCATCAGCACGAACTGCCCGCCGCCCATGTCGCGGCGGTAGGTCTGGAGCAGGAACGGCTTGGTGTTGGCCGCGACCTTCTTCACCGCGCGATCCGTGAACAGGCGGCGATTGCGGCAATTGGCGTTATTCCAGACCGGGTCCTTGCCCTGCGGCAGACGGTAGTTCGGATTATGGGTCGGCAGATAGCCGCCCTTGGCCCAGGCGACGCAGAACACGATGCGGGGATCGGATTTCTGAA
This sequence comes from Bradyrhizobium zhanjiangense, assembly GCF_004114935.1. NCBI lineage: Bacteria > Pseudomonadati > Pseudomonadota > Alphaproteobacteria > Hyphomicrobiales > Nitrobacteraceae > Bradyrhizobium > Bradyrhizobium zhanjiangense. Next base: position 8,735,916 of record NZ_CP022221.1, on the reverse strand, counting down.
TCGGGTCCTGGATCGCGGGCAGCACGCGATCGGTGAACTCGACGTATTTGGTGAGGTATTGTTTCGGATCGGTGCCGGGAATTTCGCGGTACGTCTCATCCATGAGCTGGTCGAGCGTGATATCGCCGCGATCGATCGCCGCTTCGAACTCGGCGGAGATTCGCTTGGCAGTCTCGACGACGACGCGGATCAGCGGCGCGTCCGACGTCTCCACGCCGCTGTCGGCGATCAGCGCGATCAGGCCCTCGGAGGTGTCGAGCAGCTTTGCGACCCGCTCGTCGGCGTTCTTGAGATCGCGCGAGGACAGATCGACGCCCTTGGCGAGTTCGTTGAGCTCGCTGATGACGGTGTCGCAATGTCCGAGGTTGGAGGTCGCCGCGCGTGTGACGCTGTCGATCTCCGCTTCCACGGAGGCAAAGCCCTGCTGGACGCGTGAGATGATGCCGGAGATCTGTTGGGCACCTTCGCCTGCGGTCTTGGCGCGCTGCGAGGCGTCGCTGCTCTCGCCGATCAGGCCTTCGATCTGGCCGTCGAGATCGCGCACAGTGTCGGAGATCTGATGCGTGGCCTGGCGGGTGGCTTCCGCGAGGTTCTTCACTTCGCTCGCGACCACGGCGAAGCCGCGGCCGGCATTGCCGGCGCGCGCCGCTTCGATCGTGGCATTCAGCGCGAGCAGATTGGTCTGTTTCGCGATCGCCTCGATCGAGCCTGATACCTTTGCCACCTGCGCCAGCGCCGAGCCGACGGCGCTCAAGCGCGCTTCGATGCGCTCCACCGCGGCGACGAGCTCGGAAATGTGGCTGACCGCGGTGTCGACTGCGCTGCGCGACTGCGCGATCTCGCCGACCGCCGCGGACGTCGTCGTCTGCACCGCCTGCGATGCATTGGCGATGTCGTGATTGGCCGAGACCATCGTCTCGGCCGTCTTCTGGAGGTGGTGGAACCGTTCCGACTGGTTCGCGACGCGGTTTGCGACTTCCTGGACGTTGCCGGCGATGTCGGCGAGCTCCACGCCGAGGCCGCCGATGCGATCGGCGAGCTGGTCGATCAGCCGTTCGGCCAGCGTCCGGTTGGAGCCGGTGTCCATGACTGCAACTTGTGCGACGGACATGTTCGATGAATCCTCCAGTCAGAGCCGTTCGCCGGCTCGCGGCGGCATTCCCATTCCAATGATGACTTAAGGGATGATTCGCCGCCGCCGTCTTGCCTGAGCGTGCACGAGGGGCAATTCGCCTTAATTCTTTGGTTGGAGCATGGTCTTGTAGAAAGACCGCTGCACAACTTTTCCGATTATGCTCTAGAGCTTGTAAGCGGTGCGGAATCCGCCCCAGTGCCGGCCCTGCACGCGGATCGGGACGTCGATCTCCCGCATCATGACCGTGTTCCCGTTGCCCATGTCGCGCGCATAGCTTTGGACCAGGTACGAGCGCAGGTTGCGTGCCGCGGCCAATCCGGCCGGATCGTTGAATATCCGCCGGTTGCGGCTGTTGGCCATGTTCCAGGCGACATCGCCCGGCCGCTGCGGATGCGAATAGATCTTGTTGTGTACCGGCAGGAAGCCGTTGCGGTCGACCATGGCGCAGAACGCCATGCGCGGCTCCTTCGCCAGAAAGGCTTCCTGGAACGGAGGCAGCGCCCGGTCGGCCCAGTCGAGATACTTCGTGCGATATTGCTGCGGATTGGTGCCGGCAATTTCCACATAATCGGTGTCGAAGAGGTCGTCGATCCTGACCTCGCCGCGCGCGACCGCCTGCTCGAATATCCTGGTCAGCGTGTTGCCGGCTTCCATGGCGCGGGTGACGAACTCCGTGTTCTCCTCATGGATCGACCACAGCCTGTCTTCGATCTCCTCGCGGAGCTCGGCATTGGGATTGACGAATTGCGCGCGGGCGCCGGCCTTGGATTGCTCGACCACGCGCAGGCGGCAGGCTCCGACGTGTTCGAGGATGCCTTCGATCAGCGCTTGCGGCGCAAGCCGGCCTGCGTCTGCGCCGCCGATCAGCACGCCGTCCATCGCGATTTCATAGACCGGCATCACGCCGCGCGCGGTCTCGAACTTGAGATGGCAGGGCAAGCGCTCGGTCTTGCGGCGGTCGTCGTGCTCGCTCTGGCGGAGCAGCACGGCGCATCGCGATTTCAGTTTCTGCGCGAAGGTGGTGACGGCGCGGCCGGCGCTGGCGACATTCTCGCCATGGGTCTCGGCCGCCTTGGTCGCGGCATCGATCTCGGCCGCGCTCTCGCCGACCGAGACGATGAATTCCGACGCGCTTGTCGCATTGCCGGAGACTTCGCTGGTGGTGGCGTTCTGCTCGGCGACCGCGCCATTGACGGTCGCGAACACCGGGCGGATCGCCTCGATCGCCTGCGAGATGCGATGCACCGCATCCGCGGAGCCGGCGGCGTCGCGCTGGAGCGCGTCGATCTTCCGGGTGATCTCTTCGGTCGCGCTCTGGGTCTGCACCGCGAGGGCCTTGACCTCGGTGGCGACGACCGCGAAGCCTTTTCCCGCAGCGCCGGCACGAGCGGCCTCGATGGTCGAGTTGAGCGCGAGCAGCGTCGTCTGCCGCGCGATCTGCGCGATCAGATTGACGACATTGCCGATGGCGGCGGAGGATTCGCGCAAGCGGTCGACGTTGGCGCGGGCTTCCTGCGCCGCGGCGCTGGCCTCGTCGGCGAGCTTGCCGGCCTCGCGGACCTGCGCCCCGATTCCCAGCGCGGACTGCGTGAACTTGTCGGCGGCATGGGCGAAGGTGGAGGCGGTCGATTGCGCCGCGTTGGTGCGGCCGGTCAGGGCGTCGGTGCGGTCGCGAATGGCGGCAAGGGTTGCGGCGGTCGCCTCGGCGCCCCCGGCCACCGAATTGGCGGCGCGCTCGAGCTGGCGGATCATGGCGCCCAGCTCGAGTTCCAGCAATTCCAGGATCTCCCTGGCGGAATCGCCGTCCGTGGCGGGGACGGGCTCGAAATTGGCCACCGGCTGCGGAGCTGCCGCGGGCGCAGCCATCTCCGGCAGACGCTTCCGAAATAGTCCGAACGCCATCACGTCTCTCTTGTCGGGGAACGGGCGGACGCTATTTTCGCAGGCCGAAATGAAATCAGGGTTAACAATGCCCGACCTCTAGGCACGGACCATTACGGTGGCTACCTCTACAGTGCTACCTTAAAGTACCAGAGCCCTTTGATTCCGGTGGGTTGGCGGCCTATAAGGCCGCGCTTCCCACCCCATCGGCGAACGATTCCAAAGACCATTCAAGAGACCACGCATGGCCGGACATTCCCAATTCAAGAACATCATGCACCGCAAGGGGCGGCAGGATGCCCAGAAGTCGAAGCTGTTCGGCAAGCTGGCGCGGGAAATCACCGTCGCGGCCAAGCTCGGCACCCCTGACCCCGCCATGAACCCGCGCCTGCGCGCCGCCGTGATCGCCGCGCGCCAGGAGAACATGCCGAAGGACAATATCGAGCGCGCCATCAAGAAGGCGCTCGGCAGCGACGGCGAGAACTATGACGAAATCCGCTACGAGGGCTACGGCCCCGGTGGCGTCGCCGTCATCGTCGAGGCGCTGACCGACAACCGCAACCGCGCCGCTTCCGACATCCGCTCCTTCTTCACCAAGTCCGGCGGCAATCTCGGCGAAACCGGCTCGGTCTCGTTCATGTTCGACCGCACCGGAATCATCGAGTACGACCGCAGCGTCGCCTCCGACGACGCCGTGCTGGACGCCGCGATCGAGGCCGGCGCCGACGACGTCGTTTCCGGCGAGGGCGGCCACGAGATCTATGCCTCGACCGAAGGCTATCGCGACGTCGCCAAGGCGCTGGAAGCCAAGTTCGGCGAGCCGCGCAAGGCCGCGCTGATCTGGAAGCCGCAGAACACGGTTGCGGTCGACGACGAGACCGGCGAGAAGCTGCTCAAGTTGATGGACCTGCTGAACGAGCACGACGACGTCCAGAACGTCTACGCCAATTTCGAGGTGTCGGACGCGCTGATGGCGAAGATGGGTGGGTAGGGCACTCTCGTGTCCCGGACGCGCTGCAGCGTGAAACGCTGCTGCGCAGAGCCGGGACCCATCATTCTCTAGGCATCGATGGCTAAATGGGCCCCGGTTCAGCGCCGCATCGCTTTGCGCTGCGTCGCGCCCGGGGCACCAGACCGGCTTTCCCCTGTTACTTCCGTTCTGTTTCTGTTTCGCTTCCAGCGGCCAGCCGCTATCACTGGCGCATGACTGCGCTCCCGATTCGTAGCCCCGTTCGCATCATCGGCATCGACCCCGGCCTGCGCCGCACCGGCTGGGGCGTGATCGAGGCTGAAGGCAATCGTCTGATCTACGTCGCCTGCGGTTCGGTGGAACCGCCGGACGATTTGCCGCTGTCGAGCCGGCTGCTCGCGATTCATGAGGGGCTCGCTTCCGTTCTGTCCGATCACAAGCCGATGGAGGCCGCGGTCGAGCAGACTTTTGTGAATAAGGACGGCGTCGCGACGCTAAAGCTCGGCCAGGCCCGCGGCGTTGCCATGTTGGCGCCGGCGATGTTCGGCATCAGTGTCGCCGAATATGCGCCGAACCAGGTCAAGAAGACGGTGGTCGGCGCCGGTCACGCCGACAAGCAACAGATCGCGATGATGCTGAAGATATTGCTGCCGAAAGCCGAACCGCCGTCCGCGGACGCCGCCGACGCGCTCGCCATCGCCATCACCCACGCCCATCACCGCCAGAGCACGGCGCTCAGGCTGAAGGTGGTGGGGATATGATCGGCAAGCTCAAGGGCCTGATCGATTCCTACGGCGAGGATTTCGTCATCCTCGACGTCGGCGGCGTGGGCTATCAGGTGCACTGCTCGTCGCGCACGCTGCAGCATCTGCCGTCGCCGGGCGAAGCGGCCGTGCTGTCGATCGAGACCTATGTCCGCGAGGACCAGATCAAACTGTTCGGCTTCCGCACCGACCAGGAGCGCGAATGGTTTCGCCTGCTTCAGACCGTGCAGGGCGTCGGCGCCAAGGTCGCGCTGGCCGTGCTCGGCACGCTGGTGCCAGCCGACCTCGCCAATGCCATTGCGCTGCGCGACAAGGCCGCCGTATCCCGCACGCCGGGCGTTGGCCCCAAGGTCGCCGAGCGCATCGTCACCGAGTTGAAGGACAAGGCGCCGGCTTTCGCCAATGTCGATCCTGCCGTGGTGCATCTCGCCGGCGCCGTCGACGACCAGCGCGCGCCGCGGCCCGTGGCGGATGCGATCTCGGCGCTGGTCAATCTCGGCTACGGTCAGCCGCAGGCGGCTGCGGCCATTGCGTCCGCGTCGCGCAGTGCCGGTGAAGGCGCTGAGACGGCGCAGCTCATTCGCCTCGGCCTGAAGGAACTCGCGAAGTGAGCGACCCCAAGGCCAACCGCATGGTCTCGCCCGAGCGCCGCAGCGACGATGTCGGCGACACCGCGCTGCGGCCGCAGTCGCTGTCCGACTTCGTCGGCCAGCAGCAGGCGCGCAAGAATCTCTCGATCTTCATCGAAGCGGCGCGCAAGCGCGGCGAGGCGCTGGATCACGTGCTGTTCGTCGGGCCGCCCGGCCTCGGCAAGACCACGCTGGCGCAGATCGTGGCCAAGGAGCTCGGCGTCGGCTTTCGCGCCACATCGGGCCCTGTCATCGCCAAGGCCGGCGATCTCGCCGCGCTGCTGACCAATCTCGAAGAGCGCGACGTGCTCTTCATCGACGAGATTCATCGTCTGAGCCCTGCGGTGGAGGAAGTGCTCTATCCCGCGATGGAGGACTTTCAGCTCGACCTCATCATCGGCGAAGGGCCGGCCGCGCGCTCGGTGAAGATCGAGCTGTCGAAATTCACCCTGGTTGGCGCTACCACGCGCGCGGGCCTGCTCACGAATCCGCTGCGCGACCGCTTCGGCATTCCGGTCCGGCTCAATTTCTACACCATTGAAGAACTCGAGAGCATCGTCAGCCGCGGCGCGCGTGTGCTCAATGTCGGCATGA